>NZ_CP051627.1:2125277-2428888 GCF_023208015.1 Thermobifida alba
CGGTGAACCGATGCCGTGAAGTCAAACCGCTGGAAACCTTGTGGTCAAGCCTTGAACACATAACTGAAATGTTACGAATCTTGGATTCACGCCTTGAATCCAAAGAAAACGCAGGTCAACGGGCTTGAGAACAGATGCCGTGGGCTGTGAAAAGCCGCGGGGGACTCTCACGATCGATTCAGAACGTGGAGGCAAGCGCGGAGCGCAGCGCGCCGCGCAGCGCGGCCCGCCGTCCCAGTTCCCCGGGGACGAGACGCAGCTCGGCGAGCGCGTTGCCCAGGGCCCCCAGTTCCATCGCCCGGCGCATGGGGTCCAGCAGCAGCTCTCCCGCCTCGGCGATCTCACCGCCGACGATGACCATCTGCGGGTTGAACATGTTGACCACGATCGCCACGCCCCGCCCCAGCGCGGCGCCCGCCTCGGCGATGATCCGACGGCATCCGGGGTCCCCCTGCCGCGCGGCCTCGATCAGGTCCAGCAGCGCGGCGCCGTGCCCGACCCGGCCCTGCTGCGGCAGCATGTCCAGCAGGTAGGGCGCGCCGACCAGGGTCTCCAGGCAGCCGCGGTTGCCGCACCGGCACACCGGGCCGCGCTCGTCCAGCCCGATGTGCCCGATCTCCCCCGCGTTGCCGTTGGCCCCCCTGAACAGGCGGCCTCCGATGACCACGCCCGCGCCCACTCCCTGGGAGACGTTGACGTAGACGACGTGCTCCAGTCCCCGGGCGGCGCCCTCGGCGACCTCGGCGAGGGCGCACAGGTTGGCGTCGTTGTCCACCTGCACCGTCAGCCCCAGGCGCTCCCGCAGTTCCGCGCCGGGGTTGAACCCCGCCCAGTGCGGCATGCAGGTGATGTCGCCGACGAGGCCGCTGACGGGGTCGACCGGCCCGGGGACCGACGCGGCGGCGCCCGACACCATGGAGCGGTCCACGCGCGCCTGCGTCAGCAGGGTCTCGGTCAGCCAGACCGCGCGCCGCACCCCGCGCACCGGGTCCTCGGCCACGTCGTAGGCGATGCTCTCCTCCTGCAGGACGCGGCCCTGGGTGTCTCCCAGGGCCGCGGTGACCCGGGAGTGCGTGAAGTCCACGGCCACCAGCACCCCCGGGGGGCGCAGCAGGGAGACCGCCCGTGCCCGGCGCCCGTTGGAAGAGGTCTCGCGCACCGACACCGTGCCCATCGAGCGCAGGTCGCGCACGATGTTGGACACGCTCGCCGCGGACAGGCCGGTGGCGCGGGCGATCTCGGCCTGGGTGAGCGTTCCGCTCCTGCGCAGCGCGGCGATCACCCGTTCCCGGTTGGCCTGCCGCAGGGCAGCCTGCGATCCCGGCGTGACCTGGGCGTCCGTCGTCACTGGCGCTCCTTGTTCTGGCGGCGGTGGACAAGCCGTCGCAAAGGAGCTTACAAGGCTTGAAGACAACGGTTTCGACCAGCTTGAGAGGAAAAGCGGGTTTTGCTCCCGTCCCGGGCGGGGGCGCCGAAACGACGCGCCCGGGACGGGAGGGACCGGTCAGTCGCTCATGGAGTCGCCGCCCGTGTACTCCCCACCTTCGTCCATGTAGTCGTCACCCCCGTCCCTGTACTCGTCCATCCCGTCGTCCGTGTACTCCTCCCCCATCTCCCCGTCCATGGACTCCTCGCCCCCGTCCGTGTACTCCTCGCCCGTGGAGCCGCCGCCCCCGCCGGAGCCGCCCTGGCCTCCGGAGCCGCCTCCGTCGGTCTGGGAGGTGCCGCCGAGGGACAGGGTGAAGTCACAGGCACTCAGGCTGCCCACAGCGAGCAGCACGGTTGCGACGGCGGCCACCAGGCGGCGCGCCGCGGTGGTGGATTCGGTGGTACGAACGGTCATCTGCGAACTCCTCGGGTCGCTCGGTGGTCGAAACGGACGACACCCCGCCTGACAGCTCGCGTTCGCACGGAAGCGGCCGACACGACGTCTGGGCGCACCTCTACTTCGCAACAGAAGCCGCAAAAGTGACCAGAACCCACATAACGTCTTAATAACGACATTTTTGGAACGCTGTGGTGACCCCGGCTCCACTTTCCGAGGGGCACAGTGAAAGCCTCCGACAACCGGACGAGGACGGTGGTCCGTGCAGTCAGCAACGCTCTCCCCCGAAGCACCCCCCGATCCCGGCAACCAGGCGGTCCGGCCCGCGACACGCCTCGTCCGCGACGACTCCTCCTTCGAGGCCGTCTACCACGACCTGGTGGGCCCCGTGTCCGGCCTGGTCCAAGCGCATCCTGCGCGACCCCGCGCACGCAGAGGAGGTGGTCCAGGAGGTGTTCCTGGAGGTGTGGCGCCTGGCCGAGCGCTACGCCCCGGACCGCGGCCGACTGCGCTCCTGGGTGCTGACGATCGCCCACCGCCGCGCGGTCGACCGGGTCCGCGCCGAGCGGTCCGCCGCGGACCGCGTCGGCCGCGCCGCAGCCCTGGAGGAGCGCTCCTCACCCGTCGACGGGATCGTCGACGGGTGATCCACCTCGCGGAATGCGAGAGGCTCCGCTCCTGCCTGGGACAGCTGACCGAACTGCAACGCGAGGCGGTCCGCCTCGTCTACTCCACGGGCTACACCCAGCGGGAGGCCGCCGAGCGGCTGGGGGTCCCCCTCAGCACGGTCAAGGGGCGGCTGCGCGACGGACTGCTGCGGCTGCGCGCCTGCATGGGCGACCGCGACGGAGCGGTCCGTCGCGCTCCGCGCTGACCCGGACTGCGGCTCCGGAAACGCCCCGCGGCCCGCTCCCTCGACGGCCAGGCCCCGGAGCCGGGGCTCAGTCGTCCCCGTCGTCATCGCCGCCGTCGCCGCCGTTCCCGCCGTCCTCCTCCGAACCGCCTCCGGGCGACTGGGAGTCGCCTCCGCCGAGGAGGGAGCTGAGGTCGCAGGCGGCCAGGGAGCCCGTCACCAGCAGGGCGACCGCGATCGCGGCCAGCAGGCGGCGCGCCGCCGCGACCGGTTCGGGGGCGTGAGCGGTCATCGGTGCACTCCTCGACTCCGGCGGCGGACGGGATCCGGACAGGTCCCTACCACCGCCGAAGGGCGTGAAACCCCCGGGACGGCGGACGGTCGAGGCGGGGGGCCGCGCCGGTGCGGTCCCGGCCTCGGATCCGCTCCGCCGATCGGGTATCACTTCACGGTGAACAGCGCTGTCTCCGACGAGGAACTGGTGGTGGGCGGTTGGATGCCGAAACGGTGATGCTCCTGGCGGAGACGGCGCGGGCCCGTCCTCCGCTGGCCGGGGGTGTGCGGGTGGTGGCGATCGAGGGGCGCTCCGGGGCGGGCAAGACGGTTCTGGCCGAGGCGCTCGCCGCGGCGACCGACTGGCCGGTGTTCCACATGGAGGACGTGTACCCCGGGTGGAGCGGACTGGCCGCCGCGGCCGACCGGTTGGCCCTGTGGGTGATCATGCCGCTGCTCAACGGGGCCGACCCGCGATGGCGGCGGTACGACTGGGCGCGCGGCCGCTCCGCCGGGTGGCACAGCACTCCCGTGGTCGACGGCCTGATCGTCGAGGGCAGCGGCTGCGGAGCGGCGGCGATCCGTCCCTACCTGTCCACCCTGGTGTGGGTCGAGACCCCCGACGAGGTGCGTCACCGGAGGCTGGACCTGCGGGAGGACGCCGCCGCCTACGCCCCCCACCGCGAGGACTGGGCACGCCAGGAGGAGGCCTTCTACTCCGTGCACACCCCCTGGGAGTACGCCGACGTGGTGGTCGACGGCACCGTGCCGCGGTGACCTCCCTCACACCAGGGGAAAATTAGGCTAGGCTCACCTTGCTTCCGCCAGACGACTTCCCTATAGTCACCCGCGAAGGCACAACCATCATCACCATCCAATCATCACCCCTGGCTCTCCCCTGCCTTCCCCCGGGGGCACTTAGGAAAGCCTGACCTCATTCAGCGGGGGGCATCCCCCAGTCAGTGGGACCATCCCCTCAGAAAGAGCACTCCCATGCCACAGCTTCGTCCCCGCACCCTCCTGGCCGCGGCCCTCCTCCCCGCCGTCCTCGCCCTCTCCGCCTGCGGCTCCTCCGACACCGGCGAGCCCGAGCAGCAGGGCTCTGGCGAGCAGATCACCGTGTCCCACGCCCAGGGCGAGACCACCCTGGACGGCGTGCCCGAGCGGGTCGTCGTCTTCGACCTGGGCGTGCTGTCCACCCTCGACGAACTCGGCGTCGAACCGGTGGGCGTGCCCGAGATGCAGGACGGCTACCTGCCCGAGGAGCTGTCCCACTACGCCGGGAACGACGTCGCCAAGGTCGGCAGCCTCTTCGAACCCGACTACGAGGCTGTCAACGCGCTGGAGCCCGACCTGATCATCGTCGCCTCTCGCTCTGCGGCGGTCTACCCGGAACTGTCGGAGATCGCGCCCACGATCGACCTGACGATCGACAACGCCGACTTCCTCGCCAGCTTCGAGGAGCGCACCACGGCGCTGGCGGAGATCTTCGGCAAGGAGGACGAGGTCACCGAGCGCATCGACGCGATCAAGGCCGACATCGCCGAGGTCGCCGAGGACGCCCCCGACGCGGGCCGGGCGCTGATCCTGCGGGTCGAGGGCGCCGAGGTCACCGCCTACGGTCCCGGCTCCCGCTACGGCATCATCCACGACCCGCTGGGCCTGACCGCGGTGGAGGACGACTTCGCGACCGACGCCAGGCACGGCGACGCCGTCTCCTTCGAGTTCATCGCCGAGGCCGACCCCGACATCATCTTCGTCCAGGACCGCGAGGCGCCCGTCGGCGACACCAGCGGCCCCAACGCCACCCAGGTCCTCGACAACGAACTGGTCAACAGCACCAACGCCGCCAAGAACGACAAGATCGTCTACCTGGAGCTGTTCACCTGGTACCTGGCGCCCGGCGCGCTGTCCTCGGTCGAGGCGCAGATCGACACCGTCCGCGAAGCGATCGCCTGATCGGATCCGCCATGTCGCTCACCGAGTCGCCGTCCCACCCCCTCGTGGGAAAGAGCGTCCCGTCCCGGGGCGGGCGGAGCAGCCGGTCCGCCCGCCCCGCGCGGCGGCTCCGCCCGCGGGGCGGAATCCGCGTCTGGCACCTGACCGCCGGCGCCGTCGTCCTCGCCCTGCTGGCCCTGGGCTCGCTGTTCGTCGGAGTGCGCGACCTCACTCCGATGGACCTGGTCACCGGCGACCCCGAGAAGGTCCGGGTCTTCCTCGTCTCCCGGGTGCCGCGGATGGCCGCCATCCTGCTGGCGGGGATGGCGATGAGCGTCGCCGGGCTGATCATGCAGCACCTGACCCGCAACCGGTTCGTCTCCCCGTCCACCGCGGGCACCGTGGAGTCGGCCATGCTCGGCGTCCTGGTCGCCATCGTCTTCTTCGGCTCGCACTCGGTGCTGGCCAAGATGGGCGTCGCGGTCGCCTTCGCGCTGGCCGGAACGTTCGTCTTCCTGCACCTGGTCCGCCGCGTCACCTTCCACGACATGATCGTGGTGCCGCTCATCGGCATCATGTTCGGCGGGGTGATCATGTCGGTCACCACGTTCTTCGCCTACCGGATGGAACTGCTGCAGTCGCTGAACACCTGGTCCACCGGCGACTTCTCCGGCATCCTGAGCGGCCGCTACGAACTGCTCTACCTGGTCCTGGGCTCGCTCGTCGTCGCCTACGTCTTCGCCGACCGGTTCACCGTGGCGGGCATGGGCGAGGAGTTCGCCCTCAACCTGGGCGTGTCCTACAACCGGGTGGTCAACGCGGGCCTGGCGATCATCGCGGTGACCACCGCCGTGGTGGTGGTCGTGGTCGGCTCCATCCCCTTCCTCGGCCTCATCGTCCCCAACCTCGTGACCATGGCCCTGGGCGACAACCTGCGCCGGGTGCTTCCGGTGACCGCGCTGGGCGGTGCGGCGTTCGTCCTGGTGTGCGACGTCATCGGCCGCACCATCCGCTACCCCTACGAGATCCCCGTGGGCACCGTGGTGAGCGTGGTCGGCAGCGTCGTGTTCATCGCGCTGATCCTCGCCAACCGCCGGAAGGCCGCCTGACATGGCCGTCCCCACCGTCTCCCCCGCCGCCGCGTCCCACGAGGCCGCGCAGCTGCGCCGCCGCCGTGTCGTCCTGGCTGTGCTGGCGCTGCTCGCGATGGCGGCCGTGGTCGGCTACCTCACCGTGGACGTCGTCGGCTCCTGGTCGTTCGTGCTGAAGCTGCGTTCCCGGCAGGTGGCCGCCCTGGTCCTGGTGGGGACGGCGATCGCCTACTCCACCGTGCTGTTCCAGACGGTGACCGGCAACCGCATCCTGACCCCGTCGGTCATGGGCTTCGACGCGCTGTTCGTGCTCATCCAGACGGTCGTCGTGTTCCTGTTCGGTGCGGGGATGCTCGCCCAGACCGACCCCAGGCTCAAGTTCGGTCTGGAGGTCGCGGTGATGGTGGCCTTCTCCGTGCTGCTGTTCCGGCTGCTGTTCCGGCGCGGCTCCCGCGACCTGTACGTCATGGTGCTCGTCGGCATCGTGCTGGGCACCCTGTTCTCGGGGCTGTCCACCTTCGTGTCCCGGCTGATCGACCCCAACGAGTACCTCACCCTGCAGGACGTCATGTTCGCCTCGTTCAACACGGTCAACGAGGAACTGCTGGCGGTGTCGGCGGTGCTCGTCGCGGCGGTCGTGGCCTACGGGGTGCGTCTGCAACGCAGGCTCGACGTGGTGGCGCTGGGCCGCGACCACGCGCTCAACCTGGGGGTCAACCACCGCGCGGTGGTCAACCAGGCACTGGTGGCCGTCGCCCTGCTGGTGTCGGTGTCCACCGCGCTGGTGGGGCCCATCACCTTCCTGGGACTGCTGGTGGCGAACCTGGCCCGGCAGCTGACCCGCACCTTCCGCCACCGCTGGACGATTCCCGCCGCCGCACTGGTCTCGGTGATCGCGCTGGTCGGCGGTCAGCTCATCCTGTCCCGGCTGTTCAACTTCACCACCAGCCTGAGCGTGATCATCAACTTCATCGGCGGCAGCTACTTCATCCTGCTGCTGATCAGGGAGTCGCGATCGTGATCGAGATCCGCAACGTCACCAAGTCCTACGGTGCCGCCACCGTGGTCGACGACGTCTCGCTGACCGTTCCTCCCGGCGGCATCACCTCCCTCGTCGGGGCCAACGGGGCGGGCAAGTCCACCCTGCTGTCGATCATCGGCCGCCTGCTGGAGCCCGACTCCGGAACGGTCCTGGTGGACGGCATGGACGTGCGCACCACCCCGGGGCCGGTGCTGGCCAAGCGGCTGTCGGTGCTGCGCCAGGAGAACCACCTGCCGGTGCGGCTGACCGTGCGCGAACTGGTGGCCTTCGGCCGGTTCCCGCACTCGAACGGAAGGCTCACCGCGGTCGACCGGGAGCACGTCGACCGCGCCATCGAGCACTTCGAACTGACCGACTTCGCCCACCGCCACCTGGACCAGTTGTCCGGCGGGCAGCGCCAGCGCGCCTACGTGGCGATGGTGCTGTGCCAGGACACCGACTACGTGCTGCTCGACGAGCCGCTGAACAACCTGGACATGCGGCACTCCGTGCAGATGATGCGGCTGCTGCGGAGCATGGCCGACGAGACCGGCAAGACCGTCGTGCTGGTGGTGCACGACATCAACTTCGCCGCCGCCCACTCCGACCGGATCGTGGCGATGCGGCACGGCCGCGTGGTCGCCGACGGCGACGTGGCGACCATGATGTCGCCCGCGGTGCTGGGTGAGGTCTTCGACATGGACATCGACGTCCACGACCTGGGCGGGCAGCGGGTGGCCACCTACTTCCGCTGACCCCGGCGGGGTGCCCCGCCGGGGCCGGCGGCGGTCAGCAGGAGTAGATCCGGTAGCTCTCCGCCTCGTTGTCGAAGCCGACGTGCTTCATGTTGGAGATCTCGCGGACGTTCTTGTGGATCACGTAGGAATTGCCCGTGTGGTTGTCGTTGGCGTAGAGGCGGATGCATTTTCCGGTGTAGTTCTTCACCGAGCTGATCTCGTTGTCGCCGTCCCAGCCGTCGATCTCGTAGTAGCCGGACGTCTTGTACTGCCTGACGTAGAGGGAGCCGGTGTACCCGGGGTCCTCCCACATGCACACGTAGTTCTCAGGGCAGGCCCCCGCGTGGGCGGGCAGCGCCGTAGCCACCATCCCCGCTGGTACGAGCAGGGCCGCGACCGCCGCCGAGACGCTCCGCCGGATCTTGGCACTCGTCATGGACGTCACCTTCCACTCGTTTCCGGGAAACCGCTTCCGGTTCCCTGGAAAAGGATGTCCATGTTCCGCTGGATGTCAAACCCATTCTTTTTTCCAAGGCAGCACAAATCCCCGGTCAGGGAATCCGTCAATTCTCTCGCGCTCCGGCAGGAACGGGTCGGAAAAATCCTTGGAAAAGGTGATGAGGACGGCGTTCCTCCGGCGGGTGGACCGCGTTTTCTCCTCCGGTCGCGCGGTTTCCTCCGCCCTCTCCCGAAACTCGGAGGACCCTCCCGTGCTTTTCGGTCCGCAACCGGTCCCGGTTTTCGGCAGGGGGCCGTTCCCGCCCCTCCGCCCGCCCCGGAGGCCCCGGGGGGTGTGCCATCATTCCGGGGATTGTGACCTCACCCTGGAGCTGCCGTGACGCCTCCTCCTCCGGACTCCCCGGCCCCCGCACGCGCCACCGCCCGGACCGTCAGCCGGACCGTCGGCATCCTGTTCCTCACCGCGACCTTCCTCTGCGGGTTCCTGCTGCCGGCCGCGTCGCTGGCGACCCTCGTGCAGCTCGGCACCTGCGACGGGATCGTGGAGACCGTTCCCGGCTGCCTCAGTTCGCTGCGGGGGCTCCTCAGCCTCGTGCTGCCGTGGGCCGGCTGGCTGCTCGGCGTCTTCGGCGCCCTGGCCCTGTTCGTCGTGGCCTGGCGCCGGCGCCGCCGCGAGTGGCTGTGGCCGCTGCTCGGCGCCGCCGGCTACGCCCTCAGTTTCCCCCTCGCCCTGGTCTCCCTGTTCGGCCTGGACACGGTCCTCGCCTAGCCCGGTCAGCCCCGCGGGTGCGGGCCGCGGCCGTTTGCCGCCGATGCCAAGGGCCCGCCACCGTCTCCTGGACGATGGCGGGCCCCTGTGGGTCGCCCCGGGCCTGGTGGGCCCGCGGGGGGTTCGTGGGACTACTCCTTGCTGATCAGCTGGCGCAGCACGTACTGCAGGATGCCGCCGTTGCGGTAGTAGTCGGCCTCACCGGGGGTGTCGATGCGCACCACGGCGTCGAACTCGACCCCGGTGTCGGTGCTGACCTTGACGGTCGCGGGGATGCGGCCCTCGTTCAGCTCGGTCACGCCGGTGATGGAGTAGGTCTCCTCACCGGTCAGGCCGAGGGAGTCCGCGGACTGCCCCTCGGGGAACTGCAGCGGCAGCACGCCCATGCCGATGAGGTTCGAGCGGTGGATGCGCTCGAAGGACTCGGCGATGACCGCGCGCACGCCCAGCAGGCGGGTTCCCTTGGCCGCCCAGTCGCGCGAGGAGCCGGAGCCGTACTCCTTGCCGCCCAGCACCACCAGCGGGATGTTGTTGGCGGCGTAGTTCTGCGCGGCGTCGTAGATGAAGCTGACCGGCGCGCCCTCCTGGGTGAAGTCGCGGGTGTAGCCGCCCTCGGTGCCCGGAGCGATCTGGTTGCGCAGCCGGATGTTGGCGAAGGTGCCCCGGATCATCACCTCGTGGTTGCCGCGGCGCGAACCGTAGGAGTTGAAGTCCTTGCGCTCCACTCCGTTCGCCTTGAGGTACTCGGCGGCCGGGGTGCCCGGCTTGATGGCGCCCGCCGGCGAGATGTGGTCGGTGGTGACCGAGTCGCCGAGCTTGGCCAGCACCCGGGCACCGACGATGTCGCCGACCGGCTCGGGCTGCAGCGACATGCCCTCGAAGTACGGGGGCTTGCGCACGTAGGTGGAGTCGGGGTCCCAGGAGAAGGTGGTGCCGGTGGGCGTGGGCAGCGAGCGCCAGCGCTCGTCCCCGGCGAACACGTCGGAGTAGGCCTGCTCGTACATCTCCGCGGCGATCGCGGAGTCGATGACCTCCTGGATCTCCTCCGGGGAGGGCCAGATGTCGCGCAGGTAGACCGGCCGGCCGTCCGGGTCGGTGCCCAGCGGCTCGTTGTCCAGGTCGATGTCCATCGTCCCGGCCAGCGCGTAGGCCACCACCAGCGGCGGCGAGGCCAGGTAGTTCATCTTGACGTCGGGGTTGATCCGGCCCTCGAAGTTGCGGTTGCCGGACAGCACCGCGGTGACCGCCAGGTCGTTGTCGTTGATGGCCTTGGAGATCTCCTCCGGCAGCGGGCCGGAGTTGCCGATGCAGGTGGTGCAGCCGTAGCCGACCAGGTTGAAGCCCAGCTTGTCCAGGTACGGGGTCAGCCCGGAGCGCTCGTAGTAGTCGGTGACGACCTTGGAGCCGGGGGCCAGCGAGGTCTTCACCCACGGCTTGCGGGACAGGCCCTTCTCCACCGCCTTCTTGGCCAGCAGGGCGGCGCCCAGCATGACCGAGGGGTTGGAGGTGTTGGTGCAGGAGGTGATGGCCGCGATGACGACGGCGCCGTGGTCGATCTCGGTCTCGGTGCCGTCGGCCAGGGTGACCTTGACCGGGTTGTGCGGACGGCGGCCCACCGAGTTGGTGGTGTTGCCGCTGGCCGCGCCGTCGTTGTTGGAGATCGCCGGGGAGTCGGAGGCCGGGAAGGACTCGGCGGAGGCCTCGTCGACCTTGGTCACGATGCCGTCGGTGTGCACGTAGTCGTAGACGTTCTTGCGCCAGGTCGCCTTGGCGTCGGACAGCGCGATGCGGTCCTGCGGGCGCTTGGGTCCGGCGATGGACGGCACCACGTCGGCGAGGTTGAGCTCCAGGTACTCGGAGTACTCGGGCTCCACCGACGGGTCGTGCCACAGGCCCTGGGCCTTGGTGTAGGCCTCGACCAGGGCGGTCTGCTCGTCGCTGCGGCCGGTCAGCTTCAGGTAGCGGATGGTCTCGTCGTCGATCGGGAAGATCGCGGCGGTGGAGCCGAACTCGGGGCTCATGTTGCCGATGGTGGCGCGGTTGGCCAGCGGCACCGAGGCCACGCCCTCGCCGTAGAACTCGACGAACTTGCCGACCACGCCGTGGTTGCGCAGCATCTCGGTGATGGTGAGCACCAGGTCGGTGGCGGTGGTGCCGGCGGGCAGCTCACCGGTGAGCTTGAAGCCGACGACCCGCGGGATGAGCATGGAGATCGGCTGGCCGAGCATGGCGGCCTCGGCCTCGATGCCGCCCACGCCCCAGCCCAGGATGCCCAGGCCGTTCTGCATGGTGGTGTGGGAGTCGGTGCCCACGCAGGTGTCGGGGTAGGCCTGTCCGTTGCGGACCATGGTGACGCGCGCCAGGTGCTCGATGTTGGCCTGGTGCACGATGCCGGTGCCCGGCGGGACGACCTTGAACTCGTCGAAGGCGGTCTGGCCCCAGCGCAGGAACTGGTAGCGCTCGCGGTTGCGCTCGTACTCGATCTCGACGTTGCGCTCGAAGGCGTCGGGGCGGCCGAACACGTCGACGATCACCGAGTGGTCGATGACCAGCTCCGCGGGGGCCAGCGGGTTGATCTTGGCGGGGTCGCCGCCCAGGTCGCTGACCGCCTCGCGCATGGTGGCCAGGTCGACCACGCAGGGCACGCCGGTGAAGTCCTGCATGATCACCCGGGCGGGGGTGAACTGGATCTCCTGGTTGGGCTGGGCCTTGGGGTCCCAGTTGGCCAGCGCGCGGATGTGGTCGGCGGTGACGTTCACGCCGTCCTCGGTGCGCAGCAGGTTCTCCAGCAGCACCTTCAGGCTGTAGGGAAGCCGCTGGGCGCCCTCCACGGCGTCCAAGCGGAAGATCTCGTACGACTCGTCGCCGACACGGAGCGTGTCACGGCTGCCGAAGCTGTTCGCCGACACAGTTGTCGCCTCCTGGTCTCGCCACTTTTTTCCAAGCATCCTGCCGTAGCGGCACAGCCGGGGCGTCACTGAGGCTTCCCTTACAAGATCACTCCCGAGCCGGGGCGGTTCCCCCGTGATGCGCGGGACAACGGGGCCCACCTGCGCTGACGGCTCGGGTTCCGCCTCCGGGAGTGCGGAGCCCACCGCGCCGCGACAGCAGGTGGGGCCGCCGGTGGCGGTGAACCTCACATGCCCAGTGATTCGCTCGCGCTGTTATCTCGACATCAAGGTATCGAACATGTATCTCGACATCAAGCTACCGGTCAGTAATGCCTGTCTCTCGTCGCTCCACTACCCGTCCGGCCGGTGGGAACACCCGGTGCACCGGGTGTTCCCACCGGCCGCGCTCACTTCAGCTGGGACGCCACCTTGTCGGCGATCAGCTCCAGGTGGTCCAGGTCGGACAGGTCGAGCACCTGCAGGTAGATCCGCTCCGCGCCGATCTCGGCGAACCGGCCGATCTTGTCGACGACCTCGTTGGGGGTGCCCGTCAGTCCGTTGACCCGCAGCTCGTCCACCTCTCGGCCGATCGCGGCGGCGCGGCGGGCCACCTCGGCCTCGTCACGGCCCACGCACACCACCTGGGCCGCGGAGTAGATCATGGGGGCGGTGCGGCCCGCCTCCTCCACCGCGGCCCGGACGCGGTCGAAGGCCGCCCGGGTGTCCTCCAGCACGTTGAAGGGGACGTTGTACTCGTCGGCGTAGGCCGCGGCCAGCCGGGGCGTGCGCCGCCGCCCGGTGCCGCCGATGAGGACGGGCGGGCGCGGCGACTGCGCGGGCTTGGGCAGCGCCGGGCTGTCCGCCAGGCGGTAGTACCGGCCCTGGTAGTCGAAAGTCTCGCCGACCGGGGTGTCCCACAGCCCGGTGATGACCGCCAACTGCTCCTCGAAGCGGTCGAAGCGCTCCTTGGCGTCGGTGGGGAAGGGCAGGCCGTAGGCGGTGTGCTCGGCTTCGAACCACCCCGCCCCGAAGCCGAACTCCACCCGGCCCCCGCTCATCTGGTCCACCTGGGCGACGCTGATCGCCAGCGGCCCCGGAGCGCGGAACGTGGCCGCGGTCATGAGCGTGCCCAGCCGGAGCCGGGAGGTCTCGCGGGCCAGGCCGGCCAGGGTGATCCAGGCGTCGGTGGGGCCGGGGAGGCCGCTGACGTCGCCCATCTTGAGGTAGTGGTCGGAGCGGAAGAAGGCGTCGAACCCGAGGTCCTCGGCAGCCCTGGCCACCGCCAGGAGAGTCTCGTAGCTGGCGCCCTGCTGGGGTTCGGTGAAGATCCTCAGTCGCATGCCCCCATTCTTCCGCCCGGCTTGCCGGTTTTGCGACAACCGGCGGGTTCCGGCGTGCCGGTCGGGGGCCGCGCTCAGGCGGGGATCAGCACCGCCAGGCACTCCACGTGGTGGGTCATGGGGAAGGCGTCGAAGGCGCGCAGCCCGTCCAGCCGGTAGCCGCTCTCGGCGAAGACCGCCAGATCGCGGGCGAGGGTGGCGGGGTCGCAGGAGACGTAGGCGATCCGCTGCGGGCGCAGCGCCGCCAGGGACCGCACCACCTCCGCGCCCAGGCCCGCACGCGGCGGGTCGGCCACGGCCAGGTCGACCCGCAGGTCCACCCACTGGCGCAGGTGCGCGGCCACGTCCCCCTGCTCGATTCGCACCTGCGGCAGGTCGCGCAGGTTGTGCCGGGCGTCGCGGACCGCGTCGGCGCCGCTCTCGACACCGAACACCCGGCCCTCGGCGCCGACGGCGGCGCCCAGCGCCCCGGCGAACAGCCCGACCCCGCAGTACAGGTCCAGGGCGGTCTGGCCGGGCTTGGGCTCCAGCGCCTCCAGCACCGCCCCGGTGAGAGTGTCGGCGGCGGCCGGGTGGACCTGCCAGAACGCCCCCGCGCTGACCCGCCAGCGGCGTCCCGCGGCCTCCTCGGCGACCCCGCGCCGGCCGCGGACCGACTGGATCCGTCCGTTGCGGAAGCGGCGCAGCACCGCGGCGGGCGCCGCCGGCTTCGGCAGTTCGGGCAGCCTGGCCGTGGTCGGGGTGACGATGACGGCCGCCTCGCCGGTCCCGGCCGAGACCACCGCCTCGACCTCCGACACGTTCCGCCAGTTCCGCCGGGGCACCTCCAGGCGGTCGACCCCCGGGTGCGCGATGGGGCAGGAGTCGATCGGCTCGATGCTGTGGGAGCGGTGCCTGCGCAGTCCCGCCGTCCCGTCCGCGTCGACCGCGAACCGGACCCGGGTGCGCCATCCCAGTCCGTCCGGGGTGCCGGGCAGCTCCTCCACCACGACCTCGCGGTCGATGCCGGCGATCCGGTTCAGCTGTTCGGCGACCACCCGCGCCTTGATCCGCCGCTGGGCGTCCAGGGAGGCGTGCTGCCAGTCGCAGCCCCCGCACTTTCCCGGACCGGAGAAGGGGCACGGCGGCTCCACCCGGTCGGGCGAGGGCTCCAGCACCTCCACCGCGTCGGCGCGCAGGAACCTCTTGGTCTCCTCGGTGACCAGGGCACGCACCAGTTCTCCCGGCAGGGCGTGGCGCACGAACACGACTTGGCCCTCGTGGCGCCCGACGCACCAGCCTCCGTGCGCCACCCCGTCCAGACGCACCTCGACGCGGGTTCCGAGCCGACTCATGAGCACACGACCTTTCGGGTGGACGGGGCGGTCCGGTACCGCGGCGGGTCCCACCGCCGCCTCCTGCGACCACTCTAGTCGGGGTGCGGACACGCCCGGTCCGGATGCGGAAGCGGTCCGGTGCGGCGGACTCCGCGACTGTGGTTGGGTATATCCAGCCCAGGCCGCGCCGGCGCCGGCGCGGCCGCCACCATGAGGCATACCGGGAGCGGACACGACGTGCACATCGTCATCTTGGGGTGCGGGCGGGTGGGTTCCGCCCTCGCGCACACACTGGAGGACTCGGGTCACACCGTCGCGGTGATCGACCGCGCCCCCGAGGCGTTTCGCAGGCTGCGCTCGGCGACCGCCAAGCACGCGGTCACCGGACTGGGCCACGACCGCGAGGTGCTGGTGCGTGCGGGGATCGAGACCGCGGGCGCGTTCGCCGCGGTCAGCAGCGGCGACAACTCCAACATCATCGCCGCGCGGGTGGCCCGTGAGACGTTCGGGGTGCGCAACGTGGTGGCGCGCATCTACGACCCGCGGCGCGCCGAGGTGTACCAGCGGCTGGGGATCCCCACCGTGGCCACGGTGCGCTGGACCGCCGACATGATCCTGCGCCACCTGGTGCCCGGGGACGAGTTCCTGGGTACCGGACCGCTGTGGCGGGACCCTTCGGGGTCGCTGGTCATGGTGGACGCGGTGGTGGGCACGGCGTGGTCGCAGCGGCGCGTCGAGCAGGTGGAGTCCGCGCTGGGGGTGCGGGTGGTCTACCTGAGCCGGGGCGGGGAGATCCACCTGGCCCGCTCCGACCTGCGGCTGTGGCCGGGCGACGTGGTGCACGTGGTCTCCCCGGCCGGATCGGTCGAGGAGACGGTGGCTCGGATCGGTGCGGACGGGGGTGAGCGGTGATGCGGGTGGCGATCGCGGGAGCCGGGGCGGTGGGCCGGTCCATCGCGGCCGAACTGCTGGGCAGCGGCCACGAGGTGCTGCTCATCGACCGCGACGCACGCGCCATCGACGTGCACGCGCTGACCGAGGCCGAGTGGCTGCTGGCCGACGCCTGCGAGGTCAGCTCCCTGGAGAACGCCCGGTTGGACGAGTTCGACGCGGTCATCGCCGCGACCTCTGACGACAAGGTCAACCTGGTGGTGTCGCTGCTGGCCAAGCGGGAGTTCGGGGTGCGCCGCGTGATCGCGCGGGTCAACGACCCCCGGGACGAGTGGCTGTTCACCGACGCCTGGGGGGTGGACGTGGCGGTGTCGCCGCCGCGGCTGCTGGCGGCGCTGGTGGACGACGACGAGGAGGCCGAGCTGGGCCGGTCCGGTGAGGCGGTGCCGCTGGCCTCGTTGGGCGGGGCCGACCTGCTGGAGTCGGTGCTGACCGAGGGGTCGCCGTTCGCGGGACGCGGCGCCGAGGAGCTGAGCGCCGTGCTGCCCGAGGGCGTGGTGCTGGTCGCCGTGGTGCAGGGGGGCCAGGCGCGCGCCCCGCTGCCGGGGACGGTGCTCTCCGCGGGGGACGTGGTGGTCCTGCTCAGCAGTGCCCGCAGCGACGACGAACTGCACGCGGTGCTCAGCGGTTCCGGCTGAGTCGCGGTCCGGGATCACGTCGTGGGCGTGGAATAGTCCGCCGGCCGTCGGAGTTCGCCATAGTAGTTGAAATTTCCAATTCTTCCTGGAAAAGATCTTGAGGAGCGGACATGCAGTTCGGGATCTTCAGCGTCGGGGACGTCACCACCGACCCGACCACCGGCCGCACCCCCACCGAGGCCGAGCGGATCAAGGCGATGGTCACGATCGCGCTGAAGGCCGAGGAGGTGGGGCTGGACGTCTTCGCCACCGGCGAGCACCACAACCCGCCGTTCGTGCCCTCCTCCCCCACCACCATGCTCGGCTACATCGCCGCCCGCACCGAGCGCCTCATCCTGTCCACCGCCACCACGCTGATCACCACCAACGACCCGGTGAAGATCGCCGAGGACTTCGCCATGCTGCAGCACCTGGCCGACGGCCGGGTCGACCTGATGCTGGGCCGCGGCAACACCGGCCCCGTCTACCCCTGGTTCGGCAAGGACATCCGCCAGGGCATCCCGCTGGCCATCGAGAACTACCACCTGCTGCACCGCCTGTGGCGCGAGGACGTCGTGGACTGGCAGGGCAAGTTCCGCACCCCGCTGCAGTCCTTCACCTCCACCCCGCGGCCCCTGGACGGCGTCCCGCCGTTCGTGTGGCACGGCTCCATCCGCAGCCCCGAGATCGCCGAGCAGGCCGCCTACTACGGCGACGGCTTCTTCGCCAATAACATTTTCTGGCCGAAGGAACACTTCCAGCGGCTCATCGGCCTGTACCGCCGCCGCTACGAGCACTACGGGCACGGCTCGGCCGACCAGGCCATCGTCGGCCTGGGCGGGCAGGTGTTCATGCGTGCCAGGTCCCAGGACGCGGTGCGGGAGTTCCGCCCCTACTTCGACAACGCGCCCGTCTACGGCCACGGCCCCTCCCTGGAGGAGTTCATGGCCCAGACCCCCCTGACGGTGGGCAGCCCCCAGCAGGTCATCGACCGGACCCTGCAGTTCCGCGAGTACTTCGGCGACTACCAGCGCCAACTGTTCCTCATGGACCACGCGGGCCTGCCGCTCAAGACCGTGCTGGAGCAGCTCGACATCCTCGGCGAGGAGGTCGTCCCGGTGCTGCGCAGGGAGTTCGCCGCCCGCAGACCCGCGCACGTCCCCGACGCCCCCACCCACGCCAGCCTCCGCGCGGCCGCCGCGGCCGCCGACCACCGGGAAGAGGTGACCCGTTGACCGCACGCACCCTGGCCGTGGTCTCCGCCGGACTGGGCCGGCCCTCCTCCGCCCGGCTGCTGGCCGACCGGCTCGCCGAGGCGGCCCGGCGCTCCCTGGAGGCCCGGGGGGCCAGCGCGGACACCACCGTGGTGGAGCTGCGCGACCACGCCCACGACCTGACCAACGCCCTGCTCACCGGAGTGCCCACCGGAGGTCTGCGCGAGGTGCTGGACCGGGTGGCCGACGCCGACGGACTGGTCGCGGTCTCCCCGGTCTTCACCGCCTCCTACAGCGGCCTGTTCAAGACGTTCTTCGACGTGCTGGACCCCGACGCGCTGACCGGCACCCCCGTGCTGATCGCGGCCACCGGCGGCACACCGCGCCACTCCCTGGTGCTCGACCACGCCCTGCGCCCGCTCTTCGCCCACCTGCGCGCCGCCACCGTGCCGACCGGGGTCTACGCGGCCTCCCAGGACTGGGGCGACGACGGGGAGGGGGCGCTCGCCCAGCGGATCGACCGCGCGGCCGGGGAACTCGCCGCCCTGGTCGCCGACCGTCCCCCGAAGCGCCGGGTCGACCCCTACGAGTCCCCGACCCCCTTCGAGGACCTGCTGTCCGACCTGTGAGGGCCCGCGGGGCGGCCTGCGCCGGGCCGGGCCGCCCGCACCGGGGCTCACCCCCGCGGACGCGTGCGCGCCGCCTCCCCCGTGTCGGCGCCGGAGTCCTCGACGGCGCCGGTGTCCTGTGCGTCCTCCTGCGCGCCCTGTTCCAGCGGGGTGCGCCCCACCGCCAGCAGCCACACCATGGCGGCGAACGCGGCGACCTGGATCGGCCAGCCCATGAGGATCTTGGCGGCGCCCAGCCAGCCGACCGCGCCCACCGCCCACAGCGGGTACTGCACCGCCACCCGCACCACGCACGGCAGCACCAGCAGCCAGGTCAGCCGGGAACTGAGGCGGAGCACGGCCGGCTCCCGCCGCCACCCGGTCGGGTCACCGGTGACCGCGCCGATGAGCATCCCCATCGCGGGCCAGCGCACCAGGATCGACAGGGTCAGCACGAGTGCGTAGACGCTGTTGTAGATGATTCCGGGCAGGAACGCGTCCTCGGCCTGCCCGCTGCGCAACGCGAAGAACGCGGCGATGGCGATCCCGAACAGGCTGTTGACCACGTACTGCACCGAGGAGCGCTGCACGAGCCGGACCACGGCCAGGACCACGGCGGCGACACCGCCCAGTGCCAGCCCCAGCCGCAGCGGGTCCAGGCCAGCGACCTGCCAGCCGTAGCGGGTGCCGATCAGGTAGGTGCAGGTGAAGAGGATCGTGGGCACCGCCGCCTCGACCATGCCGCGCTTGCCGCCCAGGGCCTTGGCCAACTGGCCGCGCACGACCTCCTCGACGGTGTGTTCGGAGACCCCGGCCTGACGCTGGTCGGTCAATGTCACTCCCGGACGGTGTAGCTGCGGACACGCTGCTCGGCGACCCGCGGGCCGCCCTCCCAGGGTAGTCCCCCACCGCCCGCACGGGGGACGGCACGCTCCGTGACACCGCCGCGACCGGCGCGACAGGCCCGACACCCCCGGCCGGGCCCCTGCCAGCGGCGGGGACCCGCGCTCCACGGGGCTGGGAACCCCTCCGGAATCGTTCTAGGCTCGGAGGCGAAGGCGTGTCCGCCCCGAAGGAGTCCCCATGTCCGCCGCCCTCCTCCGCCGCGACCACCTGGCGTTCGCCCTGCGCCTGCACCGACTCCTGACCGGGGCCGCCCTCGACGGCGACGTGGTGTGGTCCCCCCACTCGGTGGCCTGCGCCCTGGGCCTGCTCGCCGCGGGGGCCCGCTCGACCACCCGCGCCGAGTTGACCGAACTGCTGGGCGCCGCACCGGACGACCTGCTCGGCGCACTCGACCGCGCCGCGGCCGACAGCCCCGACCTGGCCTCCCGCACCGTCCTGTGGGTGCGCCCGGACGTGCCCGTCCGCTCCTCCTTCGAGGCGCTCCTGCGCGACCGCCCCGACTCCGACGTGCGGACCGCGGACTTCGCGGGCGACCCCGAGGGGGTGCGCACCGCGGTCAACGCCGACGTCGCCGCGGCCACCCGGGGCATGGTCCGCGACCTGCTCACGCCGGAGAACGTCACCCCCGACCTGTTGTCGGTCCTGGTCAACGCGTTGTGGGTGCGGGCCCGCTGGGTCGTGCCGTTCGAGGTGCACGACACCCGCGACCGGACCTTCCACGCCCCCGGCGGAGCGCGGCGGACCGCGCTGATGCACCGCACCGGGGACATGCCCCACGCCGAGGCGCACGGCTGGCGGATGGTCACCCTGCACGCGCACGACGACGTCGACGTCGACGTACTGCTTCCCCCCGCGGCCTCCCCCGCCGCGGAACCACCGGACGCGGCGCTGCTCGCCGCGCTGCACCGGGACGCCGCCTCCACCAGGGTGGAGTTGGCGCTGCCCCGCTTCGACCTGACCCACCGGCAGGAGCTCACCCCGGCCCTGGTCTCCTCGGGGGTGCGCACCCTCTTCACCGACGCCGCCGACCTGTCCGGCGTCTCCCCCGTACCGCTGCGCGTGGACACCGTCGTCCACCAGGCCAGGCTCCGCGTGGACGAGCGGGGTGCCGAGGGGGCGGCGGCCACCGCGGTGATGATGGTGCTGGCCAGCGCCGTGTCCGCGCCGCAGCCGGTCCGCTTCGTCGTTGACCGGCCCTTCCACGTCGCGGTGCGCCGCCGCGGCACGCTCCTGTTCCTCGGCTCGGTCACCGACCCGCAGGACCCCGGGCCGACCCGCTGAGGGGCGTGCCGGCCCGTCTCACCCCTCGGCGAAGAACGGTTCGGGGTAGCGGAACGTCCCGCGCGGCGTGTCCGCGGCGAGCCCCAGCACCTGGAAGTGCGGGGCCCAGTCGGGCACCTGCGGGACGATCCCGTGGACACCCGACGGCACGAAACCGAACCGGCGGTAGTAGGCGGGGTCGCCCAGCACTCCGACCAGGGTCGCGCCCAGGGCGTCGGCGGCGCCGAGCACCGAGTACACCAGCGCCGAGCCGACTCCCGCACGCTGCCGGTCCGGGTGCACGCTCAGCGGCCCCAGCCCCAGCACCGCGGCCCCGTCGACGGTGGCCCGGGTGCACAGCACGTGCCCGACGATCCGGCCGGCACCGTCCACGGCGACCCGGGACAGCGGCGGCAGCCAGCTGTCGTGCGCCCGCAGCAGGTCGACCAGCCTCGCCTCGAACGGCTCGCCCCCGCCCGGGCGGGCGAAGGCCGCGGCCGTGACCGACCGGATCGCGTCGACGTCGGCCGGGGTCTCGCGGCGGATCAGCATCCGGCCCGCCGTCCCCCGCCGTCCCGCGGGGACGGCGGGTGCTCCGCGCGCGGCGTCACTGCTGTCCGGAGGCCCCGTCGGGCCCGGTCACGGGAGCCTTGCCCGGGACCGGCCTGGCCTGCCTGGGCAGGGTCAGCTCCAGCAGGTCCCGCGGCGGGATCGGCTGGTGGCCGCGGACCACCACGATCCCGGCGAAGATCTCCTCGATACGGGCGGCGGCCTCGGGGCGGACCGCGCCCTCGCCCCGGATCACCCCGCGCAGGAACCAGCGGGGACCGTCCACACCGATGAACCGCATGGGCTGGGCGAGCTGCTGCCCCTTCTCGTTGGTCCTGCCGGGCACGGGGACGATGGCGCGCACCTCGGGTCCGAAGGTGCCGTCGAACTCCTCGCTCTTGCCGCCGGACCGGGCGATCTCGGCGGTGACCTCCTCGCGGATCTCCGACCACAGCCCGGTGGACTTGGGCGCGGCGAACGGCTGGACCTGCATCGCGGTCTTGCCGTTGATGATCGTCACCCCGATGACCCGGTTCTGGTTCTGCTGCTTGGCGACGTTGACCTGCACCTCGATGTCGGGGCCGACTGGGACGCGCAGCGCTCCCAGGTCGACCCGCTGCATCTCGGGGACCTCCTCGGAGACGTCCCACGGCCCCTGGGCGCGGTACTTGTCGTCCTCCTTGACCGGCTCGGTCACCGGGGTGTGCCGGGGCGCGACGGCGGGGGGAACGTCGTCAACTCGGCTGCCGGCCTTCTTCTTGCGTCGGCGTCCGAACACGCCGCAACACCTCTTCCTTGAGTCCCGAAGTCAACCGGAGACGGTCAGCCCCGCTCCGACCACGCGGCGTGCCCGCCGGTGGAACCGAACCCGCCGGTTCCCCGCGCCGAGTCGCCGAGCTCGGCCACCTCGACGAAGGCCGCGCGTTCCACACGCTGGACCACCATCTGGGCGATGCGGTCCCCGCGGGTCAGCTTCACCGGCGTGGCGGTGTCCGTGTTGAGCAGGGTCACCTTGATCTCGCCCCGGTATCCGGCGTCCACTGTTCCGGGCGCGTTCACCACGGTCAGGCCGGAGCGCGCGGCCAGTCCGGAACGCGGGTGGATGAACGCCGCGTACCCGTCGGGCAGGGCGATGGCCACTCCGGTGCGCACGGTCGCGCGCTCCCCGGGTGCCAGGACGACGTCCTCGGCGGTGACCAGGTCCGCTCCCGCGTCTCCCGGATGGGCGTACCGGGGCAGCGGGAGGTCGGGGTCGAGTCGCCGGATCTCGACCCGCACCGTGCCGGAGGCGGGGGAAAAGTCGCTCACAACGGCCGAGCCTACCGCGTCCGGCGCGGGCGCCCCGCGGTACGCGGGGCGCCCGGAGTCCTCACCGCCGGTCACTCCTCGGTCTCGGGCAGTGCGACGTCCACCCGCAGTTCGGTGTCGTCGCTGGTCTCGAAGGCCAGCTCGGTGACTCGGCCCGCGGCGGCGAGGTCCTCCCGGCACAGGCGCGCCTGCTCAGCCTGCTTGCCGCGCACGGTGACCCGGTCGACCTCGGCGCGCATGGACAGCTTCGCCTCGGACTTGGTCTTGCGGATGATCCCCAGCACCTCGGCGGTGGCGGTCAGCACCGCGGGGTCGCCCGCGGCCGCGGCGGCCCGGAACTCCTCCACCGACGGCCACGCCGCCGCGTGCACCGATCCCTCCTGCCACCACGACCAGACCTCCTCGGTGACGAAGGGCAGGAAGGGGGCGAACAGGCGGTGCAGCACCGACAGGGCGATGAGCAGCGCGGCGCGGGCCGAGGCGCCTTCCTGCGACTCGGCGTCGTAGGCGCGGGCCTTGACCAGTTCCAGGTAGTCGTCGCACAGGTCCCAGAAGAACCGCTCGGTGCGCTCCAGCGCCCGCGTGTGGTCGTAGTCCTGGAAGGCCGCGGTGGCGTCCGCGACGACGTCGGCCAGGACCGCCAGCATGGACCGGTCCAGCGGCTCGGTGACGGCGGCCGGGTCGGCGGCGGTGTTCTCCCCGGCCACCGACAGCGCGAACTTGCTGGCGTTGAGGATCTTGATGGCCAGGCGCCGGCCGACCTTCATCTGCCCCTCGTCCAGCGCGGTGTCGGTGCCCAGCCGGCCGCTGGCCGCCCAGTAGCGGACCGCGTCGGAGCTGTACTTCTCCAGCATGGCCAGCGGCGTGACCACGTTGCCCTTGGACTTGGACATCTTCTTGCGGTCGGGGTCGAGGATCCAACCGGAGATGGCCGCGGTGCTCCAGGGCAGCGAGCCGTGCTCGAAGTGCGAGCGGACCACGGTGGAGAACAGCCAGGTGCGGATGATGTCCTGGCCCTGCGGGCGCAGGTCCATCGGGAAGACCCGGTCGAACAGGTCGGGGTCGCGCTCCCAGCCGCCGGCGATCTGCGGGGACAGCGAGGAGGTGGCCCAGGTGTCCATGACGTCGGGGTCGCCGATGAAGCCGCCGGGCTTGCCGCGCTGCTCCTCGGTGTAGCCGCGGGGCGCCTCGGAGCTGGGGTCGACCGGCAGCTGCGACTCCTCGGGCAGGATGGGCGCGTCGTAGTTCGGGTTGCCCTCGTCGTCCAGCGGGTACCAGACGGGGAACGGCACACCGAAGAACCGCTGGCGGCTGATCAGCCAGTCGCCGTTGAGCCCGCCGACCCAGTGTTCGAAGCGGGTGCGCATGTGCTCGGGGTGCCAGACCAGCTCCCGGCCGCGGGCCAGCAGCCCGTCGCGCACCTCGGGGTCGCGTCCGCCGTTGCGGATGTACCACTGGCGGGTGGTGACGATCTCCAGGGGCTTGTCGCCCTTCTCGAAGAACTTGACCGGGTGGGTGATCTTCTCCGGTTCCCCGATCAGGTCTCCGGACTCGCGCAGCAGTTCGACCACGCGCTCGCGCGCGGTGTGCACGGTCGCCCCGGCGAGCTTGGCGTAGGCCTCGCGTCCGGCCGGGGAGTCCAGCCCTTCGGGGGCCTCGGCGACGATCCGGCCGTCCCAGCCGATGATCGGCCGGGTGGGCAGCTGCAGCTCCCGCCACCAGGTGACGTCGGTGACGTCACCGAAGGTGCAGATCATGGCGATGCCGGTGCCCTTCTCCGGGTCGGCCAGGTGGTGCGCCACGACCGGGACCTCCACGCCGAAGACCGGGGTGCGCACGGTGGTCCCGAACAGGCTCTGGTAGCGCTCGTCGTCGGGGTGGGCGACCAGGGCCACGCAGGCGGGCAGCAGTTCGGGGCGGGTGGTGGCGATCCGCACCGGGTCCGCGCCGTCGCGGTGGAAGGTGATCGTGTGGTAGGCGCCGGGCCGCTCCCGGTCCTCCAGCTCGGCCTGGGCGACGGCGGTGCGGAAGGTGACGTCCCACAGGGTGGGGGCCTCCGCCATGTAGGCCTCGCCCCGCGCCAGGTTGCGCAGGAAGGCACGCTGGGCCGCGGCCCGGGAGTTGTCGTCGATGGTGGCGTAGGTGTACCGCCAGTCCACGCTGAGTCCGAGTCTGCGCCAGATGGACTCGAAGACCTTCTCGTCCTCAACGGTGAGCCGCTCGCACAGCTCGATGAAGTTCTGCCGGGAGATCGGGACCTGCTTCTTGGGGTCGGGCTTGGCGGGTGGGGTGAAGTCCGGGTCGTAGGGAATCGACGGGTCGCAGCGCACACCGTAGTAGTTCTGCACGCGCCGCTCGGTGGGCAGCCCGTTGTCGTCCCAGCCCATCGGGTAGAACACGGCCTTGCCGTTCATCCGCTGGAACCGGGCGACGGTGTCGGTGTGGGTGTAGGAGAAGACGTGTCCGATGTGCAGCGAGCCGGACACGGTGGGCGGCGGGGTGTCGATCGAGAAGATCTCTTCGCGGCTCTTGGAGCGGTCGAAGTGATAGACGCCGGACTCGTCCCAGACGTCTACCCATTTCGCCTCGATACCATCGAGCGAAGGCTTGTCAGGCACGTTGAAGGAACGAGAGCGGTTGGTCATAGGCCAATGGTATTGGCCCCACGACCCTGGTCGCTCCGTTCGTCCCGCCGAGGCCCGCGCCCGACACCCCGGCCGCGCCGCCCTGCGTCGGACGGGGGGAACATGGCAGTATTTCGGGCAGGGCTTGCCCAGGACCGACACCGGAACGGAAGTGACGTATTCCCATGGCCGACAAGGATGGCGACCTGGCCGCTCGAATCATCGGGGGGGTGACGGCCCTGGCCGCCGCCTACGTGACCCGCAAGGCCCTCACCCTGCTGTGGACCAAGACGGTGGGCAAGGAGCCCCCGGCCGACCCCGAGTCGCCCGACATCAGCCTGGGCGAGGCGCTGGGCTGGGCCGTGGTCACCGGCGTGGGCATGGAGGTGACCCGGGTACTGGCGGTGCGCGCCGTGCACAAGCAGCTCGCGCCGCGCCGCCACCGCGACATCGAGCAGCTGCCGCTCTGAGCCGGCCGGGCCGCGCGGCGGCGGGATCAGCTCCCGTCACCGCGCGGCGCGGTCCGGCGGCGCGGCGCGGACGTCCCGGCCGCCGCGGCGACGCCGGGAGCCGTGGAGGCGCGCAGGTCCGCACGCACCGCCCTGGCCAGGGCGCGGGTTCCCGACCGGTTCAGCGTTCCCCCGGCCACCGCGCCGGTCAGGTAGGGGCCCAGCGTGGTCAGGTGGCGGCCGAACAGTCTCATGAGCCGGTTGCGCAACGCGGTCCGGGCGGCCGCTCCCAGGGTGGTCGTGAGCGACTCGGCGCCCCTGACCGGGTCGATACCGCGGCGCCGGGCCCACGACGCGAGGTAGCCGGAGGTGCGCTGCAGTGTGCTCCCCCGCGCCGGCGTCCCGTAGACCTCGTGGAGTTCACCGATCAGCTTGACCTCGACGGCCGCGACGACAACGGTCTCGGCGACGAGCTGCGCGGGGGCGGTGAGCAGCAGCGGGGGTGCGGCGAACTGGACCGCGGCGAGCGTGCCGCCGGCCGCGCCCACAGCGGTGGTGGTGTTGGCCGCGACGCGTTCCAGCGCGTCGGCGAGGTCCTCGCCCTGCAGGCCCCGGTGGTGGCGGATCAGGGTCTCGCGGTCACGGATCGGAATACGGGGGGCGATCTCCTCGGCGAACAGGCCGGTCAGCCAGCGGCCGCCCGCCACGCTCGTCGCCCTGGCCCTCCGGGCGCTGTCGGCCAGGGCCGCGGAGAGCCGCCCCAACAGCCGGGCCCTGCGCTTCGGGTCGGTCTCCTCCGACGCCAGGACGGCGACGAGTTCGCCCACCCGGTGGTCGACGGGCACGAGTTCGGCTCCCGGTCGCCGGTCGCCGTCGGTCTCCTCGTTCACGGTGCTCACGGTCCTCATTCCCTCGGCACGGGGGCGTTGCTCCCCTTGGATGGACAAACGGACCCCGTTGCGGCATTCCCGTTCGCCGCCCTCGGGAACCCGAAAACGGACGCGGCCCCGGTCCGGGTCCGGGGCCGCGTCCGTTTCTTCGACCGGAAGAGGCGGTGGAGCAGGGAGGGCTCCACGGGTCAGGAGGCGCATTCCTTGCAGACGAGCTGTCCGTTGCGCTCCTCCGCCAACTGGCTGCGGTGGTGCACCAGGAAGCAGTTCGAGCAGGTGAACTCGTCGGCCTGGCGCGGCAGGACCCGCACCGCGAGCTCCTCGCCGGACAGGTCCGCCCCCGGCAGCTCCAGCCCCTCGGCGACCTCGTCCGGGTCGACGTCGATGGTGCTGGTTCCCTTGTCGACCCGGCGCGCCTGCAGCTCCTGCAGGCTGTCCTCCCCCAGGTCCTCGTCGGTCTTGCGCGGGCTGTCGTAGTCGGTGGCCATGGCTTTACTCCATCCCCCTCAATCCATCTCTCTAGTCTCGTCGCGCGAATGTAACGCTTCAGAGACGTCTCTTGTGCCCGTTCAGGCCGAAAAGTTTCCTCGGCGTCGTGAGACCGTGTCCCGGACCGGCCGCCGCTTCTGGACAGCACCGCCCGCTGACCACTCGTGTTCGCGTCGGGCGAACACCCCGCTTTCCGGTGCGACCCGTCGCCGAACGGCTTCCGCCCCCGTTTGCCGTCCCTCCCGCCTCGGGCATGGGAGCCAGGACCCGCGTAGGGTCGGGAGGGAGTCGTGGACACCCGGGTGGGACGCTTCTCGCCTTTCCGGTGCCCGGGTGAGCATACCCATTCCCGGGAGTGCTCCGTACCAGGGTGCTCGTCTCACCGGACACGTATGCATATCACGGCCGCGGTACGGCGGGGCCGCATCCCCGGCCGACACGCCGGACGCCGTGGTCCGCTCAGGAGGAGGAGTCGCCCTCGCCGCGGCGGCCGGTCACCGGGAAGTGGACGGTCACCACCAGTCCGCCCCCGGCCCGGGGCCAGACGGTGACCGTTCCCTGGTGCGCGCGCACCACCGAGCGCACGATGGACAGCCCCAGTCCCGCGCTCTTCTTGGAGCGCACCCGGTCGCCGGAACCGCGCCGGAACGGCTCGAACAGTCCCTCGATCTCGTAGGCGGGGATCACCGGACCGGAGTTCTCCACCTGGACGGCGGGGGCGCCCTCGTTGATGCCGGAGCGCACCGTGATCTCGCCTCCCGCGACGTTGTAGCGCAGCGCGTTCTCCACCAGGTTGCCCACCAGGCGCTCCAGCAGCACCGGGTCCCCGGTGACGCGTGCCTCCCGCAGGTCGGTGCGCAGCCGCAGCCCCGACTTCTCGATCTCGTCGTCGAGCTGGCTGAGCACGGTCGCCGTCACCTCGCCGAGGTCGACCACGGTGCGCACGTCCAGCTCGCGGTCGCTCTTGGCGAGGAAGAGCAGGCCGTCGATGAGGCGCTCGTGCCGGGAGTTGGTCTCCAGCAGGGTGCGGGCGATGGTCCGCAGGTCGGGTGAGGCCTCGGGGTCGGCGAGCGCCACCTCCAGCAGGGTGCGGTTGATCGCCAGGGGGGTGCGCAGTTCGTGGGAGGCGTTGGCGACGAAGCGGCGCTGTCCGTCGAACGCGCGGTCCAGCCGCTCCAGCATCGCGTCGAAGGTGTCGGCGAGTTCCCGGATCTCGTCGTCGGGGCCGCTCATCGCTATGCGCTCGTGCAGTGAGCGCTCCGAGAGCCGGCGCGCGGTGCGGGTGATCTTGTGCAGGGGCGACAGCGCGCGTCCGGCCACCGCGTACCCCAGGCCGACGGCCAGGACGCCCACCACGATCAACGCCAGCACCGAGTAGCGGGTCACCTGGTTGGCGATGCCGTCGATGAGGACGGCCTTGATCTCGTCGGCGATCTCCGACTCCAGGTTGTAGCCGTCGATCTGGACGGTGAAGTCGGGTTTGTCCAGGACGCTGACCAGGATCACGTAGTTGAGCAGGACCAGCAGCGAGCCCGCGGCGAAGAAGAGCATCCCGTAGATGAGCGTCAGCCGCATCCGCAGGCTGATGTTGTCGGTGAGCCGCAGGCCGTGCCCGTTCCCGCCGGCCGTCCCCTGGTCGGGGGCGGCCGTGTTCTTGGGCTGGTTCAGCGGCCGGGCCAGCCGCCGCCACGTTCCGGTCTCCCCGGGAGGCGTGGGAGGGACCTCGCCGAGGGGGGCCGCGACGACGTCCCGTTCCTCGGCGGTCAAATCCGGTACCCCGCGCCCTGCACGGTGCGGATCACCGGGGGGTCGCCGAGCTTCTTGCGCAGGGTCATCACGGTGACCCGCACCACGTTGGTGAACGGGTCGGCGTTCTCGTCCCAGGCCTTCTCCAGCAGCCCCTCGGCGCTCACCACGGTCCCGTTGGCGCGCATCAGGACCTCAAGGACGGCGAACTCCTTGGGGGTCAGCGAGATGGGCCGCCCGTCCCGTTCGACCGTGTGGTTGGCGGGGTCCAGGGTGATGCCCTGGCGCCGCAGCACGGGCGGCAGCGGCGGGGTGGCGCGCCGGGCCAGGGCCCGCACCCGAGCGACGAGCTCGGCGAAGGCGAAGGGTTTGGCCATGTAGTCGTCGGCGCCCAGGGTGAGGCCCGACACCTTGTCGTCGAGTTCCCCGGCTGCGGTGAGCATCAGGATCCGTCCCGGGTAGCTGGCGGAGGCCAGCGACCGACACACCTCGTCACCGTGGGTTCCGGGCAGGTCCCGGTCCAGGATGACGACGTCGTAGTCGTTGACGCTGGTGCGCTCCAGGGCGCTGTCGCCGTCGTAGGCGACGTCCACGGCCATCGATTCGCGACGCAGTCCCACAGCGACCGCGTCGGCGAGAACCTGCTCGTCTTCGACTACGAGTACGCGCACTGTGCCCTTCGTTTCTTCCCTGGAGGCAGTGAAAGGCCGCTGCCGGCGCATCCCCCAACACACCGGCAGCGGCGCTTGTCTCCGGCTGCGCCCTGCAGTTGTCCACGCCCCGGAGGAACGGGACCGTCCCCGGCCGAGGCACCTCACGCAGCCGGAAGCGCGACTTCCGGCGGGAGGCCGGTACTCCTCCGATGATACTTGGAGGTCCGACCTGACCGGCACACGGGGCGTACCGCTGCGTACACTCAGCGGCCCGGAAAAACGGAGTCGCGGCCGGCGCATCCCCCAACCGCCGACCGCGACGTTCACCCCGCACATCTCAAATTTGACACAGCACGGATAAGAAAGAAATAAGCGTGGCCTTTCCGTGACCATCCTGGGGTATTGGCCCCGCTCGGAAACCGGCCGCCCCGTTTTCCGGGTCCCCCTGCAAAGCCCTCGGAGGCCGGGGTTATCGTTGTTCTCCGTCCGCGGACTGACCCGCCGAGCACAGCGTCGTGTTTACCGGGAGATGAACTTTCGGCCCCGCAGAAGATCCTGCCCCGCCGGGAGGTTTGGCGCGCGGACGGACATGGGTATGGTCGGCAACCGCCAACCATGTGGTCAGAGAGGGGTGTGATGATGGGCGAGTTCCTGGCAGAGATTCAGGTTCGGATCAACGAGACCTACACGTCGCTCCAAGCGGCCCAGGCCGCTGGAGACGAGTTCCTTGCCGACGCGCACGCGTCCGAGCTGGAGGACTTGCACCGCATCGCCGCCCGCCACGGGATCGACCCGAACGGCGTGTGACCTCACAACGGCGCAACTGGGCAAGGCCGGGTCGTCCCGCGGGGCGCTCCGGCCTTTCGGTTCCCGCCGGCACTCCCCACTGAGGCGAAGGACGCGGCGGCGCGCCGTGGACCTCCGCCGCACGGCGGGGCGTCCCACCCGCACGGCGCCGCGCCGCATCCCCGCTCCGTCCGGCCGGCGGGCCCCCGTCAGTCGTCGCTGTCGGCCCCCAGCGGCTCCAGCAGGTCGTGCAGCTGCTCGAACAGGCCCGGCACCGCGGCCAGCAGCAGGTCGTGGTTGGGCGGGGTGCCGCGCAGTCCGCCCACCCGCGCCCCCGCCTCGGTCGCGATCAGCGCTCCCGCACCCCAGTCCCAGGGGTGGGCCCCGCGTTCGTAGTAGGCGTTGATACTGCCCTCGGCCACCGCACACAGGTCGATCGCGGCGGAGCCGACCCGGCGGATGTCGCGGATCCGCGGCAGGACCGTGCTCAGCACCCGGGCCTGCCTGCTGCGGCGCCGCGCCTCGTAGCCGAACCCGGTGGCGACCAGGGCCATGTCCAGGTCCACCGGCGCCGCGGCCGAGATCGGCTCGCCGTTGCGGCGGGCCCCCTGCCCACGCACCGCACTGTAGGTCTGACCGCGCACGGGGACCTCCACCACCCCGGCCACGACCCTCCCGTCGAACTCAGCGGCGATGCTCACCGCCCACTCGGCGCGCCCGTACAGGTAGTTGACGGTGCCGTCGATGGGGTCGACCAGCCAGCGCACCCCGGTCGCGCCCGGGGCGGCGCCGCCCTCCTCGCCCAGGACCGCGTCGTCGGGGCGGGCGCCGAGCAGGATGTCGCGGATCAGCTCCTCGGTGGCGCGGTCCATCTCGGTGACCACGTCGGTGGGCGAGGACTTGGTGTCGAGCACCGAGATTCCGTGCTGGCCGCGCGCGGCCAGCTCACCTCCCCTGCGGGCCGCCTCAAGGGCGAGGTCCAGCAGTTCCCGAGGATCGGGATTGGTCACGGTTCGTCTCCTCACGACGGAATACGGGGCGGCACGGACCGGCGGCGCCGCGGGGGGCCGACCGCGCCGCCCGGCCGGGGCGGAGGAGGCGTCCCTGTCCCCGTCGGACACCGCCGTCTGTCGCTCTTGATCATGTTCGAGCCTATCTGCGGCCACTGGTCCGAGGAGGAACACAACACACAACACTCGGCACTCTATGTGATTGAAGAACTACTTAAAGTGATAAATTTTCTCCTGGTCACCGTTCCGCCACGTTCGTGTGCCGAAGGAAACAGGATCAAGTGAGAGATATTTCGCGCCGCACACTCCTGTCCGCCACCGCGATCACCGCCGCCCTGAGCACGGTCGGATGCTCGACGGAACGGACCGGGGCCGCCCCCGCGGACCCACCGCGACGGGTCCGCGTCATAGGCGACGGCTCCACCTCCGACACCGGACCACAACCGCACCAACCGCCGGTGGACCCGCTCGACCGCACCTCGGCGCCGCCCCAGTTCGTCGTCATCTCCTGGGACGGCGCCGGAGAGCTGAGCGACCGGCTGTTCACCCGCTTCCGGGAGGTGGCCCGCCGCAACAACGCCCACATGACGTTCTTCCTGAGCGGCCTCTACCTGCTCCCCGAACACCGCAAACATCTCTACCGCCCGCCGGGGCACCCCGTGGGGGCCTCCGACATCGGCTACCTCAGCGAGGAGTCGATCCACCGCACCATCACCCAGCTCGACCTGGCCTGGCGGGAGGGCCACGAGATCGGCACCCACTTCAACGGGCACTTCTGCGGGCCGCGGGGCGTGGCGACCTGGTCCCCCGCCGACTGGGAGTCGGAGATCCAGCAGGCCGTGCAGTTCGTCATGAGCTGGAAGACCAACACCGGCTTCACCGACCTGCCGCCCCTGCCCTTCGACTACCGCAGGGAACTGGTCGGCGGCCGCACCCCGTGCCTGCAGGGCCGCGACCAGCTCCTGCCCACCGCGGCCAAGCTCGGATGGCGCTACGACGCGAGCTCTCCCGGAGGGCTGCAGGTCTGGCCCCGGCGCAGGCACGGGCTGTGGGAGTTCCCCCTGCAGTCGCTGCCCATGGCCGGCCAGGACTTCGAGGTGCTGTCGATGGACTACAACATCATGGTCAACCAGTCCGAGACGCCCCGGGGCGACCGCAGCAAGTACAGCCGGTGGCGCGCCCAGGCACGCGACACCTACCTGCAGGGGTTCGAACGCGCCTACTACGGGAACCGGGCCCCGCTGTTCGTCGGCAACCACTTCCAGCGGTGGAACGGCGGGATCTACATGGACGCGGTCGAGCAGTTCATGGACGAGATCGGCGGCGAATCCGACGTCCGCATGGTCTCCTTCCGGCAGTTCACCGACTGGATCGAGGCCCAGGACCCCGACGTCGTGGCGAAACTCGCCCGCCTGGAGGTCGGCCAGTCCCCGCCCGGGGGCTGGGCGGAGTACCTGGGCTCCGGCCTCCGGCTGCTGCCCTGAGCGGTTCCTCCGCTCCCGGCCGCGGGGAACAGGCCCGCCCCGGCCCGTCCCCCGCGGCTCCAGTCCCGAGGAGTCAGCGCAACTGGCAGCAGTCCGCCGGATCGTCGTGGCAGGACCGCTCGATGGAGCCCAGGCCGCGCGGGGCGCGCCCCTCGGCCCGTTCGGACACCAGGTCGCGGACCATGGCCACGAACGCCGGATGCGTCCCCGGGGCGGCCGCCCGCTCCAGGCGGATGCCGAGCTTCTCGGCGGTCTCCCGGGCCTCCACGTCCAGGTCGTACTTGACCTCCATGTGGTCGGAGACGAACCCGTGCGGGACCACGACCACCGCCCGCACCCCCTCCTGGGCCAGCTGCTCCAACCGGTCGTTGATGTCGGGCTCCAGCCACGGCTGGGACGGCGGGCCGCTGCGGCTCTGGTAGACGACCTCGTAGCGGTGGCCGCCGCCGAGGCGTTCGGTGACCAGCCGGGCCACCTCCGCCAACTGCGCCTCGTAGGCGGTCAGCGGACCGTAGTCGCGCCGGGGGTCCCCCGACTTCTCCGCCATCGCCAGGGGGATGGAGTGGGCCGAGTACAGCAGCCGCGCGTCCGCGCGCAGCTCCTCGGGCAGCCGCTCCAGGGCCTGGCGGGTGTGGTCGACGAAGGCGTCGACGAACCCCGGATGGTCGTAGTAGGGGCGGATCAGGTCGATCTCGGGCGCCCCCGGGACCGCGGCGCGGGCCCGCTCGACGTCCTCCAGGTACTGCCGGTGGCTGGAGTAGTTGCTGTAGGCCGAGGTGGACAGCGCCACCACGCGGCGCACCCCGTCACGGGTCATGGCGGCCACCGTGTCCGCGAGGTAGGGGTCCCAGTTGCGGTTCCCCCAGTAGATGGGCAGGTCCACCCCGTTGGCGGCGAAGTCGACGCGCAGCGCCGCGAGCAGGTCCCGGCACTGCTGGTTGATCGGGCTGACCCCGTCGAAGAGGTAGTAGTGCTCCCCGACCTCGGCCAACCGCTCGCGGGGGATGCCCCGCCCGCGGGTGACGTTCTCCAGGAACGGGATGACATCGTCTCTCTTCTCCGGACCCCCGAAGGAGATCAGCAGGAACGCGTCGTAGGACCTCATGGCCCCATCAAACCAGCCTTCCGCGCGGACCGCGCACCACCCCCGCGTCAGGCCGCCCCCTTCCCTTGACACTCCGCCGCGCGCCCCGCAGACTGCGAATCCCGTCCGATGGCGCTCCCCCGGCGCACGGGCCGACCCCCTGCTGAGGACCCCTTGACGAGCACACTCTGGCGCAACTGGGCCGACACCCACCGCATGACCCCCGCCCGGGTGGTCACCCCCAACAGCACCGCGGAGGTGGCCGCGGCGGTACGCGCCGCGGCCGAGACCGGGTCCCGGGCGCGGATGGCGGGCTCCGGCCACTCCTTCACCGACATCGCGGCGACCGACGGCACCCTGCTCCTCCCCACCGCGCTGGCCTCGGTCCGCGAGGTGGACCTCGCCGGGCGGAGCGCGACCGTCGAGGCGGGCATGCGGCTGTGCGACGTCAACGACGCGCTCGCCGCGCACGGGGCGGCCCTGACCAACATGGGCGACATCGCGGTGCAGACGGTGGCGGGCGCCACCCAGACCGGCACCCACGGGACCGGCCGCGCCTCGGCGGGGCTGGCCGCGCAGGTGCGGCGGCTGGAACTGGTCCTGGCCGACGGGTCGGTGCGCACCTGCTCCGCCGAGGAGGAGCCGGACCTGTTCCACGCGGCGCGCGCGGGACTGGGCGCGTTCGGCGTGGTGACCGCCCTGACCATGACGGTCGAACCCGCGTTCCTGCTGCACGCGCGCGAGGCCCCGATGCAGCTGGGCGAGGTCCTGGACCGGCTGGAGGAACTGCGCACCGGCAACGAGCACTTCGAGTTCTTCTGGTTCCCGCACACCGAACTCACCCTCACCAAACGCAACAACCGCGTCCCGGGCCCGGCCCGGCCCCTGCCGCGGTTCCGCGCCTGGCTGGACGACGAGTTCCTGTCGAACTCGGTGTTCGAGGTCGTCAACCGGGCGGCGCGGCGCCTGCCCCGGTTGGTCCCCGCGATCAACCAGGTCTCGGCGCGGGCGTTGACCGCGCGCGAGTACGTCGATGCCTCCTACCGGGTCTTCGCCAGCCCGCGCCGGGTCAGGTTCGTGGAGATGGAGTACGCGATCCCGGTCGAGCACCTGACCGACGTGCTGCACGAGATGCGGGCGGTGTTCGCGAGCGGCCGGCACCGCGTCAGCTTCCCCGTGGAGGTGCGTTTCGCCCCCGCCGACGACGTGTGGCTGTCCCCCGCCTACGGCCGGGAGAGCGCCTACGTGGCCGTGCACGTCTACCAGGGCTGCCCCCACGAGGCGTACTTCGCCGACCTGGAGGCGGTCTTCACCGCCGTGTCGGGGCGGCCCCACTGGGGCAAGATGCACACCCGCGACCTGGCCTACCTGGAGACGGTCCACCCCCGCCTGCACGACGCGCTGGAGGTGCGCGAGCGGGTCGACCCGCAGCGGCGTTTCGCCAACGCCTACCTCGACCGCGTGCTGGGGCGGTGACCCCCCGCCGCGGCCGGCGCCCCGGTCCCGCGGCACTCCGGCGTGTCGGCTCGACTGCCGGGCCGGGGCGCGATCTACTCCCGGCACGGTCGCCGGCCGGCGCGGCCGCTCCCGCCATGACCTCGCGGAAACGGACCGGAGTCCGAATCCGTGTCCTCGCCGTGCCCTCGTCGGCGTGTCGGGATGGCACGATAGGGGAGTGCGGCGCGCTCCGCACCGGGCGTGCGCCTGTGAACATGCCGGGTGCGGTACTGGCTCGAAGAACCCGGGCCGACAAGACTGTGAACTGGGGGATACCGGGTTTCCCACCCCCTCGACGGGACGCGAAAGGGAGGGCGATGCAGGAGCTTCGCCTGGTCGCCGTCAGTGAGGACGGAACCTACCTGGTGCTGGCCGGCACCGGACGCGGAACCCGTTTCATGCTGCCCGTCGACGACCGACTCCGCGCCGCCGTGCGCGGACAGTTCTCTCGGCTCGGCCAGTACGAGATCGAAGTGGAGAATCCGTTGCGCCCCAAGGAGATCCAGGCCCGGATACGCGCGGGGGAGACCGCCGAGTCCATCGCGCAGGCCGCGGGCATCCCCGTCGAACGTGTGCGCTGGTTCGAAAGTCCGGTCCTGCAGGAGCGCGAGTACATGGCACGGCAGGCGCAGCTGGCCCCGGTCCGCCGTCCGGGCGAGGCCGCCCCGGGCCCGTCCCTCGGCGACCTGGTGGCCGAGCGGATCGGCACCACCCAGCTGGAGTCGGGCGAGGCCACATGGGACTCCTGGAAGCGCGAGGACAACACCTGGCAGGTGAAGCTGTCCTTCCGGGTGATGGGCGAGGAGCACGTCGCCCACTGGATCTACGAGCCGCGCCGCCGCTCGGTCACCCCCTACGACGAGGAGGCGGTGCGCTTCTCCGCAGCCGACGACCACGACGCGCCGCCCCCGCCGGCCTCCCCCGGCGCGACCGTCACCCCCTTCGCGCCGCGCCGCTCCATCCGGGACACCCCCCTGGGCCCCGAGGCCCCCGAGGCCCCCACCGCGGCGCCCCGGGAGGCCGCGGCGCGCCCGCGCCCCCGGACCCCCGTCACCGCGGAACGGGCGCACCCCGCCGAGGACCCGGTTCGCAACGCCACCGCGCCCGACCTCCACCACCGGCCCGACTCCGGTCCGCCCCCCGCCACGGACCCGCACGCCGCTCCGTCGTCCGCCGGATCTCCGGCGCAGCGGAGCACGGTCGCCCCCCAGCGCCCGTCCCGCCCCGAGCCGCCCCTGCCCGCGGCCACCGCCAGCTCCCCCCAGCAGCCCCGCCGCAAGGGACGCGGCCGCCGCGCCTCGGTGCCGTCCTGGGACGAGATCATGTTCGGGTCGAAGAAGTCCGACTAGCCCGCGTGCGACGGGGCCGGGCTCCGGGCCTCCGGTCCCGTCGGGGCGCTACCCGTCGGAACGGCCGTGCAGCCGGGGTCCGGCCGCGGCACTGCCCCGCCCGTCGGCCCGGGGGTCGACCAGGAACGGGGCGACCAGTTCGGGGGTGACGTCGCGGGCGAACCCGACCGACTCGGCGAAGTCGGCGTCGACCGCGTCGTAGCCGCCGCTGCCCGCGCCGACGGTGACCTTCAGGGTGGCCACCCCGGCGCGGCGCTGGAAGAGGCTCTGCCGCCACTGCCAGCCGATGACGGCCGACCGCGCGACCGTCGCCTGCGTCCGGCTCAGTGAACCGGAGCGGACGCTGACCTGCCGACCGTCGTAACCGTGTCCCAGCGACCGGTAGCGGTCCAGGCCCAACGGCACCCCCAGCAGGGCCACCGCCAGCAGCGCTCCGGCCGCCCAGAGCCAGCCCAACGCCGCGGCCGCCACGGCGAGCACCAGGGGCGGCGCCACCGCCCGGAACAGTCGGCGGGACCGCGCCGCGGACGGGTGCGCGACCAGTCGCCCCTCGAAGGGGCGCAGCGCCTGCGCCACGATCCGCTCCACCTCGGCGCGCGGCCCCAACGGCAGCAGCGCCGACCGCGTGGCGGCCCTGCCGAGCCCGGTGACGATCGCGGACAGCCGCACCAGCGACCACAGCCGCTGGACGGGGTTGTCCCGCAGTTCGTGGCCGTGGATACGGCGGTACTCCAGGGTGACGCTGTGCCGGGTGAACAGCCCCCGCTCGGTGATCAGGGCGTCGCCGTGCCGGCGCAGCGTGAACCGCCACTGGTTGATCACGTAGGAGGCCACCGCGAACAGCGGCATGGCCACCGCCAGCAGCACCACCGCGCCGGTGGCGGCGGCCAGCAGCGCGCCCCACCCGGAGGCAACGAACCGCCAGACCGTGTCGGCCCGGTCGACGAGGTAGCCGCCGACGGCGGTGGAGTCGACGAACTGGCTGAGGAAACCGAACAGGGTCGCCAGCACCGCGAACGGGGTGAGCAGGTAGCCGGGGCTCAGCACCGCGTAGGAGTACCAGCGCGGCGGCATCCGGAAGTGGACGGCGTCGGCGGTGCCGGGGCCGGCACGCGTCTCCTCGGAGGGTTCGGCCCCGGCTCCGGCGGAGGCGGCCGTGCCCCGCTCGACCAGCAGGGACCGGCGGCGCAGCAGTTCGACGCGGAGCCGCTCGGCGTCGGCCGCGGCGACCGCGTCGAGCTTGGCCTCCTCCTGTTCGGTCGTTCCGCCCGCCGCCGCGTCGACGCGGACCACGGCCAGTCCGAAGAGGCGGTGCAGCAGCGTGGAGGTGACGTCGACGCCCCGGATGCGCTCCAGGGGGATGGTGCGCCGGGTACGGGAGACCAGTCCCGAGCGGATCTCCATCCGCTCCTCGGTGACCCGGTAGCGCACGGTCAGGTAGCGGACGATGCCGGAGACGACCAGCAGGACGGCGGTCGCGACCGTGCCGCCCAGGACCCAGGGGTTGAAATCACCCGCGAACAGGGCCACCAGGACGGGGACGGCCGCGGAGCGGGCGTGGTTGATCGTGGTGGTGGCCACGGTGAGCGGGCTGAGCCGCCGCTCGGTGTCGGCGCTCGGCTCCGGGACGGTCGAGGCGGCCTCGGCGGGCTCCGGTCCGGCCTGGTCCGGCCGCGGGTCGCGGTCGGCGCTCACGTGGCGTCGTCCCGGAGTTCGCCCGCCCGGGCGGCCAGTTCCTCGGCGAGCCGACGGGCCTGGTCCTCGGCCAGCCCTTCGATGGTGGAGGAGCCCGCGTGCGAGGCGGTCTGGATCTTCAGGGTGGCCAGGCCGAAGAGGCGCTCCAGCCATCCCTGGGTGTGGTCCACGGTCTGGATACGCGCGACCGGCACCAGCTGCCAGGTCCGGTTGAGCCAGCCCTCAAGGGTGTAGACGACGTCGCCGGTGACCTCCCAGCGGTGCACCCGGTAGCGCCACTGCGGCGCGACCACGGTCTCGACCAGGCTGTAGGTCCCGAAGAGCAGCGGTGCCAGCCAGACGTTGTCGACGACCCAGCCGGGCAGCCAGGACCAGCGGAAGGAGTCCACCGTCCAGGCTCCCAGGGACAGTGCTGCGGTGCTCAGCACCGCGACGATCGCGTTCGTCACCGTCCACAGCCACACGGCTCTGGGAGAGACGCGGTTGCCGGGAGGGCGCAGTTGGACTGTGGTCACCCGCCCGAGTCTACGCGCAGCGCCCGAAAACAGTGTGTTCTGCGTCTCGCGCACCGCGGCACGGCAGCGGCGACATCCTCATTCTTTCCAGCTCATTGCTGGCAGGAGGGACGAAGGGGCCACGACAGCAGTATGGTTCGTGTGGAACCGCTGACGCGTCCCACCGGCCTCGCGCGGGTTCCGCCGCGTGCGCAACTCCGCGGCTCCCGTACGTTACCGTTCCTCACAGGAGTCCCATGTCCGCCCTCGCACGACATCGCCGTGGCGCCGCCGGCGCCGCCGCGACCGCGTTGCTCGTCCTGACCACGGGATGCGGTGTGCTGATCGGCCCCAACAACGGCGAAGTGAGCGACGACATCACCGTCACCAGTCCGATGCTGCGCGAAGGCGAGAAACTCCCGGACCGCTACACCTGCGGCGGCGAGGGGATGTCCCCGCCGCTGCGCTGGTCCGGCCTGCCCGCCGCGACCGAGTCGCTGGCGCTGGTCGTGGACGACGTCCGCGAGTCGGGCGCCGCCACCGTGCACTGGGTGGTCTACGGCCTCGACCCGGACAACCCCGAACTGCCCGAGGGGACCGTCCCGATCCCCGCCCAGCAGGGGATGAACAGCTTCGAGACGGCCGGGTACGAGCCGCTGTGCCCCGGGAAGGACGACGAGCACGAGTTCCGGTTCACCGTCTACGCCCTGTCCGAACCGTTGGGCCTGGGCGAGGCCGCCCCCCTGGACGTGGCGCTCGGCGCCATCGCCACCCGCACCCTGGCCCGGGGACGACTGACCAGTGTGCCGTGACGCCCCCGTCCAAAGGCCCGCGGTCCGGCCGCCGTCACCGGAGGGGGATCGATTCCCCTCTGCACGGATGGCACATCTATGCATAAAGTGGGGCCGTGCACCCCGCTGATTTCTTGATGACCGAATCCGTTCCACGTCCACCGGTGCGCTGGCGTGTCCGGGGGCCACGGCGTCCGGACACCACCCCCGGGGTGTCGCACGCCCGGTATCGCCTGCCGTCCCCCTGGCGCGGAGTCCGCCAAGGCAGGAACGGTCCGACGCCGGCAGCTCCCATCACCACCGCCGGTGCCGTCTCTGTCCTCTACCAGGCCACGGGGCCCAAGGTGGTGTATTCACCATGATCATCGCGCTCATCGCCGTCATCGTCGTCATCGTCCTCCTCCTCATCGTCCTGGGGCTGCGCGCCCTGGGGGCGAGTACCGCGTCCGACGACTACGACGACTACGAGGAGACCGCGGAGGAGGAGCTGGAGGAGCGTCCGCGGCGTTCCGCGCACCGCACCTCCCGCAGCCGCGCAGACGACGTGGACGACGACCTCGACGAGGAACCGGAGGAGGCGCCGCGCTCCCGCAGGCGTTCCCGGGGCTCGTCCGAACCGCGGGCCTCCCGCAAGTCGCGCTCCCGCAAGAACCGCGACGACGACTGGGACGACGACTACTTCTCCAGCCTGTACGAGGACAGCGACGACGCGGACGCGGACGACGCCCCCTTCGAGTCGCCGCGCCGTGACACCCGCCACGAGTCGACGGAGGCGATGGAGGCGGTCCTCGACGAGGACGACGACCTCGACGAGGAGCAGCCGCCCGCGCGTGGCCGCCGCGCCCGCGACGCGGACGCCGCTCCCGCCGCGCCGGCTCCGGGTGACGACTCCCTCGCGGTCCTGGCCAGTCTCGGCCAGGGGGCGGCCCCCGCCGCTCTCGCGCCTGCCGAGGAGCCGGGCGACACCGGGCGGCCCGCCGCCTCCGGCGCGCGCGTGGACGACGACCCGCTGAGCGCCCCCCGGCCGCCCGCCCACGACACCGGCGCACACCACCGCTCCTCCTACGACCTGACCGGTCCCGCCGCCTCCGGCGCGCGCGTGGACGACGACCCGCTGAGCGCCCCCCGGCCGCCCGCCCACGACACCGGCGCACACCACCGCTCCTCCTACGACCTGACCGGTCCCGCCGCCTCCGGCGCGCGCGTGGACGACGACCCGCTGAGCGCCCCCCGGCCGCCCGCCCACGACACCGGCGCACACCACCGCGACGGCTCCTACGCCTCCGACCCGCTGTCGTCGCCCTCCTACACGACCGGCTCGCACAGTCGGAGCGGGTTCGGTGCCGCCCCGTCCTCCTTCGACAGCGGCTCGCACGACCGGAGCTTCTACGACACGGCGCCGTCCGCGGGTCCGGCGCCGCGGTCCGCGTCGCCGGACCCGCTCACCGACCCGTCGTTCACTCCCCCCGCCGCGGACTCCGACACCGGGTCCCCGATCTGGTCGAGCCTGGACACGGGGTCCTACCAGCGGTCCTCTCCTCCGCCCGGCTCCGCTCCCGGCGGGGGGCAGTCGTCGTTCCGCGACCCGGGGGGCACCCCGCCCGCGTTCGGAACCCCGCCCGCCCCCGCCGACGGCACGCCGGGCGGCTACGGCCCCTCCCCCTACACCACCGGCCCCCTCGGCTCCTACGACACCGGCGCACACCACCACGCCGACTACCCGCCCCCCGCACCGCAGGGCGGCGGATACGCGTCCCCGCCCTTCGGGCCGGCGGGCGGCGAGCCGGCCCCCGAGCCGCCGCGGCCCGCCCACGACACCTGGGAGCAGCCCTCCTGGAACAGCGGCCCCGGCGGGGGGCAGTCGTCGTTCCGCGACCCGGGGGGCACCCCGCCCGCGTTCGGAACCCCGCCCGCCCCCGCCGACGGCACGCCGGGCGGCTACGGCCCCTCCCCCTACACCACCGGCCCCCTCGGCTCCTACGACACCGGCGCACACCACCACGCCGACTACCCGCCCCCCGCACCGCAGGGCGGCGCGCAGCCGTACGCGGCCTACCCCGACATGCTGGGGGACTACCCGCCGCAGCCCCCGGCCCCGCCCGGCGGCTACGGGGATCCGGGGTACGACCGGCCCGGCGAGTGGTCGCCGGGAGCGGGCGGCCGTCCCGACGACAACCCCGACGGCTACCGCTACCGGTAGTCCGGCCCGGGCTGGGGGTGGCGGCGCGGTACGCGCCGCCACCCCCTGCTGTCTGCAGGCCGGGTGCGGGCAGGACCGGATTCGCGCCCTCCACCGCGCGGATCCCCGGGGGGACGGGGCTCTGGAGGGACGGGAGACGCGGAGCCGGTCCGAGGCCCGGGGCACGACCTTCCACGGTCCTGGGGCGGGCCGGTCCGTCCCCGCCCGACGGGACGCGACGGCGCCGGCTCGGCCCCCTCGGGGGACACGACCGGGCGACGCCGGAGCCGGTCGGGACACGCATCGCCCCGGGGCGCGTTTCCCGGAGGAGCGGACCGGGCGTCCGGCGCTCGCGGCGTCACCCGTTCCGCGCCCGGGGAGCGTCCGCGGACGGCCCGGGAGCGGCCCCTACTCCGTCCCCGGGTCCTGCTGGGGCTCCCCGGGTTCCCGTTCGTCGTTCTCCACCGGGGAGGCCTGGTAGAAGGCGAGTCCGATGATGACGACGATCGCGACGACGGGAAGGCCGAACATCAGCAGATACACCGTGGGGCTCATGTTCACCATCTCGGATCGGGGAGGGCGGCTGCGACCTCCCCAATGTAACGGCGGGCGCCGACGTTGCGCAGGCTGCACCGCTCCTTCGGAGGCGGTGCGGGCTCCGCGGGGCCGTCGCGGGCGGCACGACCAGCGGATCCGCCGCTCAGCCCACCGCGGGGCGACGTCTTTTCCGGTAACCGCAATCGGTTTTTCCGACAGTGGCCGAAAACGGGGCCGCGGAAGGCGAGGACGGCGCGGGGAAGCGGTCCGGTCCGGGACACGGCGGTTGCCGAAGGAGGGGTCGGGAGGTCCCCGGCCGCGTCCGGGGGTCCGACCACCGGCCTCTCCGGCCGTCGGCGTCCCGGCAGCGCGCCGGGAGACCCCCTGCGGCCGTACCGGGAGAGGGAGGGGGAGTCGGCCGGTAAGCCGGATTCTGTCAGCCCGTGCGGGCCGGACGGCCATCCATCTGGGACCGCTGTTGCCAACGGCCTCGGTGCGGTCTACCCACGGACCTCGGACGGGCAGCCCTCGAACGTCCGTGCAGGGGACCGGAGTCCCCCTCTTGACCTTGCTCCGGGTGGGGTTTACCGAGCCGACCGGATCACTCCGGCCGCTGGTGGTCTCTTACACCACCGTTTCACCCTTACCGCCCCCCGGGGGGGGCGGCGGTCTGTTTTCTGTGGCACTGTCCCGCGGGTCGCCCCGGGTCGGTGTTACCGACCACCCTGCCCTGTGGAGTCCGGACTTTCCTCGACACCGCGCAAGCGGTGCCGCGACCGTCTGGCCGACTCCCCTTCTCCCGATTCTACGGCCTTCCCGCCTCTCCTGCCGTCACCCGGCGGCGGCCTCAGGGCCGCAGGTGTCCGGTGTCGTTGAGAGCACGCACCACCATCGGGCCGTCGCTGAAGCAGTGGATCTCGGACAGGCACGCCACGTCCAGGTGCATCCGGTGCAGCGCCTGCAACGGCGCGAGCATGGCCTGCTGCACCAGCACCTTGATCGGGGTGACGTGGCTGACCACCAGCACGGTGCGGCCGCGGTACCGGGCCAGCAGCCGGTCCCGGGCCCCGGCGACGCGGCGGGCCACGGCGGCGAAGCTCTCCCCGCCGGGCGGGGCGACCTCGGGGTCGGCCAGCCAGCGGTTCAGTTCCCGGGGGGAGTGCTGCCGCGCCTCGGCGAAGGTCATGCCCTCCCAGGCGCCGAAGTCGGTCTCCCGGAAGTCCTCCTCCACCACCACCTCCAGCCCCAGCTCCTTGGCCGCGTAGCGGGCGGTGTCGAGGGTGCGGCGCAGCGGGGAGGAGACGATCACGTCGACGGGGCGCTCGGCGAGCCGCCGCGCCGCGGCCCTGGCCTGCTCGTGGCCGACCTCGGTGAGCGGGATGTCGCCGCTGCCCGCGAAGCGCCGCTCCACCGACAGCGGCGTCTGGCCGTGGCGCAGCAGCAGCAACCGCGTGGGCGCGGTGTCCACCGGCCCCCAGCCCAGCGCGGAGTCGTCCGGCCCCTCCCTCCGTACGGGGGGTTCGACCGGTTCGGCCGCCTGCACCGGCTCGTGCGTCCCGGTGCGGCGGTCGCGTGCCGCGCCGTCCATCGCCTCGTTGGCGAGCCGGTCGGCGTGCGCGTTCTGCGCCCGCGGCACCCACCGGTAGGACACCCGCCCCAGCGACGCGGCGAGCTCCCGTGCCCGGCGGGCCAGCGGCTGCATGGCCGGGTGCTTGATCTTCCAGCGGCCGGACATCTGCTCGACCACGAGCTTGGAGTCCATGCGGACCTCCACGGAGGCGGCCGGGTCGATGCCGGCCGCCGCCTCCAGTCCCGCGATGAGGCCCCGGTACTCGGCGACGTTGTTGGTGGCCTCCCCGATCGGTTCGGCGACCTCCGCCAGGAGTTCACCGGTCCCGGCGTCGCGGACCAGCGCGCCGTAGCCCGCCGGACCGGGGTTGCCCCGCGATCCGCCGTCCGCCTCGACGACGAGCCTGCGGCTCATCCCTGCCTCCCTCGTTCCGCCGCGGTCACAGTCCGGAGTCCGCGACGCGCACCAGGATGCGGCGGCAGTTCTCGCAGCGCGTCACCTCGTCCGGCGGGGCGGTGCGCATCTCCCGCAGTTCGGCCGTGCTCAACTCCAGCTTGCAGCCCTCGCAGCGGCCGTAGCGCAGCGCCGCCGCCCCGATGCCCGCGTTCTGCTCCCGCAGTCTCCGGTAGAGGTCGAGCAGGTCGTCGGGGATCTCCTCGGCGATCCGGGCGCGCCGCCGGGTGGCGGAGTCGAGTTCGTCCCTGAGTTGCAGCACCGCCTCGGAACGGCGGTTGTCGGCGGTCTCCCGCTCGGCTTCGGCCTCGGCCACCTCCCGCGCGAGTGCGGCGCGGCGCTCCTCGGCGTTCTCCTGGCGTTCCATCACCTCCAGGACGATGTCCTCCAGTTCGCTCTGGCGGCGCGCCAGCGAGGCGATCTCCGACTGCAGGCTCTCCAGCTCCCTGGGCGAGGAGACGTGGCCGGCCTCCAGCCGCTGGGTGTCGCGTTCGGCGCGCATGCGCACCTGCTCGACGTCGCGTTCGGCCTTGCGCTGCTCCCGGTCGAGGTCGCGCAGTTCCGTCTCGACGACCGCCAACCGGTCGCGCAACTGCGTCAGCCGGGCGTCCAGCTGCTGGAGCTGTGCGTGCTCCGGCAGTGCGCGCATCCGGTGGTTGAGCCGGTCCAGTTCGGTGTCGACCTCCTGCAGGTCGAGCAGGCGGACCTGGTGGGCGGGTTCTGCTCTCAATGGTCCTCTGTTCTGTTCTCGAAGACGACGGTGTCGGCGCCGGCCCCGGTCAGGCGGGGACGGCGGCACCGAACGACTGCTGCCAGGCGTCGGTGACGATCGTGGACACGCGGATCTCCACGTTAGCCCGCGCCTGGCCCAGCGCGTCGCGGAGCCGCTCCGCCCCGTCGGCGAGCCAGGGCCACTCGGTGGCCCAGTGGGCGGCGTCGACCAGCGCGATGTCGCCGTGTTCGGCGAACTCCGACGCCGGGTGGTGGCGCAGGTCGGCGGTGAGGAACAGGTCCACTCCCGCGGCGCGGGCCGCGCCCAGCAGGGAGTCGCCCGCTCCCCCGGAGACCGCCACCGTGCGCACCGTGCGGTCCAGGTCTCCGGCCACGCGCAGCCCGGTGGCGGTGGCGGGCAGGCCGCGCGCCGCCCGGGCGGCGAAGTCGCGCACCGTCACCGGTTCGGCGAGTTCACCGATCCGCCCGATGCCGCGGCGGCCCGCGGGGTCGGTGGGGTCGGGGTCCAGCGGCCGCAGGGGGCCGTCCAGCCCGACGGCGGCCGCCAACGCGTCGGAGACGCCCGGGGCGGCGGTGTCGGCATTGGTGTGTGCGGTGTACAGGGCGGTGCCGGAGCGGATGAGGCGGTGCACCAGACGTCCCTTGGGGCTGGTGGCGGCTACGCTGGTGACTCCGCGCAGCAGCAGCGGGTGGTGGGTGATCACCAGGTCGGCGCCCCACCGCTCGGCCTCGGCGACGACCTCGGCCACCGGGTCCACCGCGAACAGGATCCTGCGGACGGGCTGGTCGGGGTCCCCGCACACCAGGCCGACCGCGTCCCAGGACGCGGCCCAGGCCGGGTCGTAGACCGACTCGAAGGCGGAGGTCACCTCGTGCAGTGTCAACGGTGAAGGACTCACGCAGGGCAGCGTAACGCCTCCGGGAGCCCGGTGCGGTGGAGGTCCGGGCGCACGTCGGCGCCGCCGTCCCGGCAGCGGCCGCACCGGTCCCGCACGCCCGGTAGCGTCGCTGTGTCGGCCCACCGAGCAGAGACGAGGTCTGCGGTGAAGTTCCTGGTTCGCGAACGCATCTTCGACATCGGCGAGGACTACTGGGTGGAGGACGAGGAGGGCAACCGCGTCTTCCACATCGACGGCAAGGCGCTGCGGCTCCGCAAGACCTTCGCACTGCAGGACGCGGACGGCAACGAGCTCTACCGCATCCGCGAGAAGCTGCTGGCGGTCCGCGACACGATGACGATCTCCCGCGACGGCGAGCCCGTGGCGAAGGTGCGGGAACGCGTGTTCGACCCGATCAGGGAGAAGCTGGTCGTGGAACTCGCGTCGGGGGGCGAGTGGACGGTCACCGGGGACTTCCTCGGCAAGGAGTACACGATCAGCGACGGGCACGGGCCGATCGCGATCGTCTCCCGCACGTGGTTCCGGCTGCGCGACACCTACGCGGTGGACGTCAACACGCACCGCTCCGACGCCGGAGGGGACGTGGCCCTGGTGCTCAGCGTCGCGGTGTGCGTGGAGGCGCTCGCCGACGGCGGCCGGGAATGAGGGCCGCGGCAGCCGGCCCCGACCGCCGTGGCCGGCTGGGCGGGCACTAGGCTGTCCGGGCATGGCTTCCCCACCCTCCTCTCCCGTCGGGGCGCACGTCCCGGTCTCGGGAGGTCTGGCCCGACGCGGGCTGCCCTACGCCGACGCGATCGGGGCCGAGGTCGTCCAGGTCTTCGTCACCAACCCGCGCGGCTGGGCGTGTCCGCCGGGCGACCCGGAGCAGGACGCGCTGCTGCGCGCCCGCACCGACCTGCCCGTCTTCGTCCACGCCTGCTACCTGATCAACCTGGGGTCCCCCGACGAGGAGGTGGCCGCCCGGTCCGTGGCCTGCCTGGAGCACACGCTGCGGCGCGGCGCGCAGCTCGGCGCGCGCGGTGTGGTGGTGCACACCGGGTCGGCGGTGCGCGGCGGCCGGGAGGCGGGACTGGCGCGGATGCGGGCGCGCCTGCTGCCGGTCCTGGAGGGGCTGGACGAGGACGCGCCCCCGGTGCTGGTGGAGCCGATGGCCGGGCAGGGGCAGGTGCTGTGCGCCACCGTGGACGACGTCGCCGAGTATCTGGACGCCGTGGACCGCCACCCCAAGGCGGGGGTGTGCCTGGACACCGCGCACATGTACGGTGCGGGCCACGACATCTCCACGCCGGCCGGGATGCGGGCGATGCTGGACCGGTTCGGGGAGGTCGTGGGCGCCGACCGGCTGCGGCTGGTGCACGCCAACGACTCGGCGGCGCCCTGCGGGAGCCGCCGCGACCGGCACGCGGGCATCGGGGCGGGCCACATCGGCGCCGACCCGTTCGCGGAGCTGTTCGCGCACCCGGTCTCGGCGGGGGTGCCGGTCGTGCTGGAGACGCCCGGTCCCCAGGAGCCGCACGCCCGGGACGTGGCGACGCTGAAGCGGCTGCGCGCGCGGGTCCGCGGCGCGGCGGAGCGGTAGGGCGGGCCGGGCGCGGAAACCGTTTTTCGGGGGGTCCGTCACCGGGCGGATGGGTCAGAATGGGGGGAGACCCGCGATTGGAGGACACATCGCCATGGATCCCGTGAGTCTGGTGGTCGGCGCGATGCTCGCCCTGGGAGGGGTGCTGGTCGGACGTCTCCTGCCCAACCGGCGTGCCCGTGTGGACTCGCCCCAGCCCGCTCTCAACCAGGCTCCGCGCACCCCCCAGCCGATCTGCGGGTGCGGCCACCACCTGGTCTTCCACGACCAGAAGACCAAGACCTGCCAGGCCCAGGTGGTGATTCCGGGGCGGTGGACCGGGGAGCGCAGCCACACCTACCGGCAGTGCATGTGCCAGGGGTACCGGGGTCCGGTTCCGGTGGACGAGTACTACGTGCCCGACATCATCGACGGCGAGTGAGCGCCGCGTCCCGTCGGCCCGGTCGCCGCTGTCGAGTCGGACCGCTTCGGCGCGGGCGCCCCGGGACACCGCCGCGTGGACGGCGCGGGCCACCCGGCCGCCCCAGCGGGAGCGGACCCCTCCGAAGGGCTCCCGTTCCTCTTCCGGGGTGTCGGCGACGAGCGCGGCCACGCAGACCGCGTCGGAGGCCGTTCCGGTGCAGGCGTACCCGTTCTCCAGCAGGGCCTGGACCTTGGCTTCGGTGGCGGTGGCGACCAGGTTGACCAGGGCCGCGTCCGACATCGGCGCGGGGACCGCGACCACGGTGTTGATCGTGCCGGGGCGGCCGTCGTCCACGGGCAGGCGTGCCTCGTCGAGCGCGGGGTCGGCCGCCGCCCAGGTGGGGCGGCCCAGTCCGACGGTGACCAGGGCTTCGGCTCCCTGGTCTGCGGCGAAGCACGCTCCGCTCACGTCGGCCGCGGTGAGCAGGCCCACGCCCGTGCCGGCCGCGCCGAAGCGGGCGGCGAGTTCGGCGAGGTGCCGTGCCGGGTCGGTGCGCCGGTAGTCGCCGTCGACCTGGGCGTTGATGACGTAGTCGCGCGCTCCGAGTCCGCCGCCCAGGACCCCGGAGGCCGCCATCCGCCATCCGGGGCCGGGCTGCCACAGCACGGCGGCCAGGTTCCGGCCGTCCTCGCGGCGCCACCGCAGCCGCGCCGTGAGGAACGTGCCGCCGACGACCGTCTCCGCGTCCACTCCGCTCCTTACGTCTCGGTTCCGCGGGGTCACTCTAGTGACGGCCGCCGCGCGGCTGTTCCGGCGGAGGCCGGGAACAGGGAAGACGCGACTCTGGGTGGTCACCCTCTCACGGTTCGCCAGATTCTCTCTTTACAGGGGGTTTACACCGCACTTCCAGAGCGTTACCCTCCTGCTGGGAGCGCTCCCGTGACCCAGGCCACAGGCGCCCCCCCGGGGCGAGCCCCCACCACCCCGGGGATGCGTCCACCGATGTCCAGCCACAGGTGTGGGAGCGCTCCCATGCCAATGGTTCCGGCGAGAGAGGAGATCACCGGAGAACCGGTGCCACCGGTTTTCCCGTCCCCCACCTCAACACGGCGCCGCCGAGCGAAGGCGACACCGTCCCGAAGCCCGCGGCATTCACCTTCCACATACCGAAATTCTCGTGACGACGCGGTCCCGCAGCGCGGCCTCGCCGGTTCTCGGCGTGCCGAAGACCGGTACGGCGGCCCAGGGACCGGGAAACCCGGAGGTTGTTTCCGACCATGAGATCATTACTGTCTCCCCGGCGCCGGCGCACGCTGGCCTCGGGGGCGCTCGCGGCGGCGATGGCCGCCGCCGTGCTCTCCCCCGGCGTCGCCCACGCGGCCGTCGCCTGCTCCGTGAACTACGACGCCTCCAACGACTGGGGCAGCGGGTTCGTCGCCGAGGTCACGGTGGTCAACGAGGGCAGCGACCCCATCCCGAACTGGACGGTGGGCTGGACCTTCCCCGGCAACCAGCAGATCACCAACGGCTGGAACGGCACGTTCAACCAGAGCGGCGCCAACGTCACCGTGACCCACCCCGCCTGGAACACCACCATCGCTCCGGGCAGCAGCGCCTCCTTCGGGTTCCAGGGCACCTACAGCGGCTCCAACGAGGCCCCGCAGAGCTTCACCGTCAACGGTGTCACCTGCAACGGCGCGGAACCCGCCAACCTGCCGCCCGAGGTCACCCTGACCGCCCCGGCGAACAACTCGACCTTCCTGGTCAACGAACCGATCGAGTTGACCGCCACCGCCTCCGACCCCGACGGTTCCATCGACCGGGTGGAGTTCGCCGCCGGCAACACCGTGCTCGGCTCCGACACGACCTCCCCCTACAGCTTCACCTGGAACAACGCCGCCGCCGGCTCCTACTCGGTGACCGCGATCGCCTACGACGACGACGGGGCGCACACCGTCTCCTCCCCCGTCGCCGTGCGGGTGCTGGACTCGGCCGCCGTGATCGCCTCCCCGGGCACCGTCCGGGTGCCCCAGGGCGGGACCGCCGAGTTCGAGGTGCGCCTGTCCAACCAGCCCTCGGGCAACGTCACGGCCACCGTGGCGCGCACCTCCGGCAGCTCCGACCTGACCGTCTCCGGCGGCTCCTCGCTCCAGTTCACCACCAGCAACTGGGACGACCCGCAGACGGTGACGATCTCCTCCGCCGACAACGGCGGCAGCCTGGGCGAGGCGGTCTTCACCGTCAGCGCCCCGGGCCACGACCCCGCCGAGGTGACGGTCCGCGAGATCGACCCGAACACCAGCTCCTACGACCAGGCCTTCCTGGAGCAGTACGAGAAGATCAAGGACCCCTCCAGCGGCTACTTCCGCGAGTTCAACGGGCTCCTGGTCCCCTACCACTCGGTGGAGACCATGATCGTCGAGGCTCCCGACCACGGCCACCAGACCACCTCCGAGGCGTTCAGCTACTACCTGTGGCTGGAGGCCTACTACGGTCGGGTCACCGGTGACTGGGGACCGCTGCACGACGCCTGGGAGTCAATGGAGACCTTCATCATCCCCGGCACCGCCGACCAGCCCACCAACAGCGCCTACGACCCGAACTCCCCGGCGACCTACATTCCCGAGCAGCCGAACTCGGACGGCTACCCGTCGGCGCTCAACAACGGGGTCCCGGTCGGCCAGGACCCGATCGCCAACGAGCTGCGCAGCACCTACGGCACCGACGAGGTCTACGGCATGCACTGGCTGCTGGACGTGGACAACGTCTACGGCTTCGGGTTCTGCGGCGACGGCACCGACGACGCCCCCGCCTACATCAACACCTACCAGCGCGGCTCGCGCGAGTCGGTGTGGGAGACCATCCCGCACCCCTCGTGCGACGACTTCACGCACGGCGGCCCCAACGGCTACCTGGACCTGTTCACCGACGACCAGGGCTACGCCGAGCAGTGGCGCTACACCAACGCCCCCGACGCCGACGCGCGCGCCGTCCAGGTGATGTTCTGGGCGCACCAGTGGGCCGAGGAGCAGGGCAAGGAGACCGAGATCGCGGGCCTGCTGGACAAGGCGTCCATGATGGGCGACTACCTGCGGTACGCGATGTTCGACAAGTACTTCAAGAAGATCGGCAACTGCGTCGGCGCGTCCTCCTGCGCGGCCGGCAGCGGCAAGAACAGCGCGCACTACCTGCTGTCCTGGTACTACTCCTGGGGCGGCTCGCTCGACCCCGACTCCCCGTGGGCCTGGCGCATCGGCTCCAGCGCCTCCCACCAGGGCTACCAGAACGTGCTCGCCGCCTACGCCCTGTCGCAGGTGCCCGAGCTGCAGCCCGCCTCTCCCACCGGCGTCGACGACTGGGAGACCAGCTTCGACCGCCAGCTGGAGTTCCTCCAGTGGCTGCAGTCCGCCGAGGGCGGTATCGCCGGTGGCGCCACCAACAGCTGGAAGGGCGACTACAGCTCCCCACCGGCCGGCCTGCCGCAGTTCTACGGCCTGTACTACGACTGGCAGCCGGTGTGGAACGACCCGCCGTCCAACAACTGGTTCGGCTTCCAGGTGTGGAACATGGAGCGCGTCGCCCAGCTCTACCAGGTGACCGGCGACTCCCGTGCCGAGGCCATCCTCGACAAGTGGGTGCCGTGGGCCATCGCCCACACCGACGTGGACGCCGCCGGTGGCGGCCAGGACTTCCGGGTCCCCTCCGACCTGCAGTGGACGGGCCAGCCCGACACCTGGACCGGCACCTACACCGGCAACCCGAACCTGCACGTCGATGTCGTCTCGTACAGCCAGGACGTCGGCGTGGCCGCGGCCCTGGCCAAGACCCTGCTGTACTACGCCGAGCGCTCGGGCGACGCCGACGCCCTGGCCACCGGTGAGGGTCTGCTCGACGCCCTGCTCGCGCACCGGGACAGCATCGGCATCGCCACTCCCGAGCAGCCGAGCTGGGACCGCCTGGACGACCCGTGGGACGGTTCGGAGGGCCTGTACGTGCCTCCGGGCTGGTCCGGCACCATGCCCAACGGCGACGTCATCGAGCCGGGCGCGACCTTCCTGTCCATCCGGTCGTTCTACTACAACGACCCGCTGTGGCCGCAGATCGAAGCGCACCTGAACGACCCGCAGAACGTTGACCCCCCGATCGTGGAGCGTCACCGCTTCTGGTCGCAGGTGGAGATCGCCACGGCGTTCGCCGCCCACGACGAACTGTTCGGGTCTCCCTGAGCCTGACCGGTCCGTCCCCTGATCGGCGGTCCGCGGTGGCGCAGTGCTCCCCCGCCGCGGACCGCCCTCCACTCCGGGGCCGTCCCGCGCAGCCGCGCGGGGCGGCCCCTGCCCCGTCCGGGCCCCTCAGTCGGTGACCCGGCTCTCCTCGACCTGGTCGACCAGGTCGGCGTAGTCGGGGTGGCCTTCGATCCACTTCCTGACGAAGGGGCACACCGGCAGCACCCGCACGCCCCGGGCGCGCACGTCGTCCAGCGCCCCCCGGACCAGGCGGCCGCCCACCCCCCTGCCCTTGTACGAGGGGTCCACCTCGGTGTGGGTGAAGACGACCAGCCCGTCGGTGGTGGTCCGGTAGTGGGCGTAACCGGCGACCTCCCCACCGTCGACCCGGATCTCGTACCGCCCCCGCTCGGGGGCGTCGGTCACCTCGGCGTCCATGGACTCTCCTTCCCCGGAGGCCGCGCCACCGCGGCCGCCCTCTCCGGCAACACCGGGCAGGGTGGTCCCCTTCCCCGCGACGGTCCGGGCACTCGTCCGCGCGCGGCGGCCCCGCGTGCGCGGCGGCCCTAGCATGGTGAGCGGTCCCGGTCGCGGGGCGACTGCCGAGGCGAGGAGGAACGATGGGCGACGACCGCGCGGCACGGCGGCCCCCCGTGCGTGCCGTGTCACCAGAGGTGCTGGACGAGGCCGTGCGCGTGCTGCGCGGCGGCGGACTCGTCGCCTTTCCCACCGAGACCGTCTACGGACTGGGCGCCGACGCCGCGAATCCGGACGCGGTGGCGCGTGTCTTCGCCGCCAAGGGGCGTCCCGCCGACCACCCCCTGATCGTGCACGTGGCCTCGGCCTCGGCCGCCCGCGCCTGGGCCGCGTCCTTTCCCGGGGCCGCCCGGGCGCTGGCGGACGCCTTCTGGCCCGGACCGCTGACCCTCGTCCTGCCCCGGTCCGACCGGGTGCCCGACGCGGTGACCGGCGGACGCCCCACGGTGGGGCTGCGCGTGCCCGACCAGCCGGTCGCGCGGGCCCTGCTGGAGCGGTTCGGCGGCGGGATCGCCGCGCCCTCCGCCAACCGGTTCGGCCGGGTCAGCCCCACCACGGCCGCGCACGTCGCCGCCGACCTGGGCGGGCGGGTCGACCTGGTGGTGGACGGCGGGCCGTGCGCGGTCGGCGTGGAGTCGACCATCGTCGAGGTCGACGGCGACCGCCTCGCGGTGCTGCGCACCGGCGCCGTCACCGCCGCCGACGTCGCCGCCGTGACCGGACTGCCCGTGGCCGCCTCCCCCGCCGGCCCGGCCCGCGCGCCGGGCATGCTCGCCGCACACTACGCCCCCAGCGCCCGGGTGGTGCTGGCCGAGGCCCCCGACGCCGCCGAGACGGTCGCGCGGTGGGTCGAGAAGGGCCACCGGGTGGCCGTGCTCGCCGAGACGCTGCCCGAGGGCCTGCCCCCGGGGGTGGTGGCGCTGCCTCCGGTGGCTTCGGCCCGCGACTACGCCCGGGTGCTGTACCAGCGGCTGCGCGACGTCGACGCGGCGGGCGCCGACGTGGTCGTCGCGGTGCCCCCCGAGCCGGCGGGGATCGGTCTGGCGGTCCGCGACCGCCTGCTGCGCGCCTCCCGGTCGCACTGACCCACCCCTGCTGAACAGGGATTTTTCCTGAAATACCGGCTTGTCGCCGGAGTCGGTTTTTGCGATCGTGGAAGGTGAGAGCGTATCGGCACGTTGGGGGGAGGGCCGATGAGAGCTCAGATCGGAGACCGACTGGTCATCGAACGCCCGCGGGACAGCCTGCCCTCCCGAGAGGGAGTGGTGGTCGAGATCCGGGGCGCGGACGGAGCACCACCGTACCGAGTACGGTGGCTCGACGACGGGCACGAGACCCTGGTCTACCCGGGTCCGGACGCCCACGTCGTACCCGCCGTGCCGGGCCGGGGGGAGGACAGCGGCACGAGCGGGCTGCCTCCCCCGCACACCACGAAGCGGATGAACGTCGACATCGTGGTGTCGGAGGAGAACGAGGACGGTTCCGTGCGGACCCTGGCCGAGGCCGAGCTGTCCGCCGACGAGTGGGCGAACCTGCGCGGCCACGGCATGGCGCGCAAGCATCCCGCCGACGTCGACGTCCCCGAGATCGGGGACGAGTTGGCGGTGTCGCGCGCGCTGTCCGACCTGGCCCGCAAACTGCGCCAGGTGGCGGCCGACGACATCGTCGACCACACCGGCACGCCCTGGCAGCCCACCTGACGGGACGTGACGGTGCCGAGGGCCCCGGCAGCGGCCTTCCCGCCGCTGCCGGGGCCCTCGGCGGTCCTCGGGGCCGGTACCGAAGCCCGGGACGGGGTCAGCGTCCGGTGGTGCCGTCGATCAGTTCGCGGAGGATGTCGGCGTGCCCCGCGTGGCGGCCGGTCTCCTCGATCATGTGGACGAGTGCCCAGCGGACGCTGGGAGCGGGGCGTCCCGGCAGCGGCCGGTTCCGGGGAAGCGGCGCGGCCGGGTCGGTGCACCCGTCGAGGACGTCGTTGGCGCGCGCGACCGCCCTGCGGTAGCGGGCGACGACGTCGGCCACACCGTCCTCGGGCGCGGCGTGGAAGGTCGCCGACCAGTCGGCGACGGCCTCGCCGAGGAACACCGACCGCTCCACGAAGGCCAGGTGGTGGAGCAGGCCGAGCAGGTTCGTGCCCGACGGCACCCCGGCCGTGCGGACCTGCGGCTCGGGCGCGTCCTCGACCTTCGCGGCGATCGAGGCCCGCAGGTAGTCGAGGAATCCGCGCAGCACGTCGATCTCGCCGCCCCCGGTCCGGGGCGGCGGTGTGTCGCCGCGGCGGATGCGGCGCGGTGCGGTGGACACGGTGTCCTCCTTCACAGGACGAGCCGCCGGGGTCAGGCGGCGCGGCGGATGAGCAGCACGTGGTCGGTGACCTCGGCGGTACGCCCGCCCGGACCGGTCGCGGTCCGGCGGGACGCCTCGGCCCGCTCGACCGTCCACTCCGCCGGGTCCAGACCGATCCCCGCGGCGACCTCGTGCGGGGTCGGGTAGCGGACGCCGGGGTCCTGGTTCCACGACCACGGCGCGGTCGAACCGTGGTCGACCACCAGCAGCCGCCCGTTCGGGCGCAGCGCGTGCGCGGCCCGGCGCAGGACGCCCGCCCGGTCCAGTGCCACGGGGGTGTGGAGGTAGTGGGCGCTGACCAGGTCGAACCGGCCCCGCGGGAAGGATGCCGCCAGGTCGTGCCGCTCGGTGGTCACCAGGTCGGCCAGGCCGTGGCCGCGGGCCAGGGCGGCGAGCCGCCCGACCGCCACGGCCGAGACGTCGACGGCGGTGACGCGCCACCCCCGGCGGGCGAGCCACAGCGCGTCGCCGCCGGCGCCGCAGCCGAGGTCCAGCGCACGGCCGGGCGGCAGGCCGGTGACGGTCTCGGTGAGTCGGAGGTTCGGTTTCGGGTCGGCAGCGGCCGGTCGGGCCGCGTGGACGCCGTCCCAGAACGCGGCCGCATCGGTGGTGTTCATCGGGCCTCCTCGGGTCGGGATGCGCCCAGTCTCCCCGCCTCCGCTGCCCCTGGCACGCAATCTTGCGGTTGTGGCAAGCTGGTCGCGTGGATCGCGAAACGGAAGACGTCCTCGACGCGGTGGGGCCGCGCCTGCGCGCCCTGCGCCGCGCCCGCAGCCTCACCCTCGCGGACCTGGCGGCGACGACCGGGGTGTCGGAGAGCACCCTGTCGCGCCTGGAGAGCGGCCGGCGCCGGGCGACCCTGGAGCTGCTGCTGCCGCTGGCCCGCACCTACGGCGTCCCGTTGGACGACCTCGTCGGCGCCCCCCACACGGGTGATCCCCGCATCCACCTGAAACCGATCCGGCGGTCCGGGATGGTGTTCGTTCCGCTGTCCCGACGGCCGGGCGGTACGCAGGCGTTCAAGATGATCATTCCGGCCCGCCCGGAACCGCTCGAACCGGACCCGAAGACGCACGAGGGCTCCGAATGGCTGTACGTGCTCAACGGTCGCCTGCGGCTGGTGCTCGGGGAGCGCGACCTGACCCTGTCTCCCGGGGAGGTCGCCGAGTTCGACACGTCCCTGCCGCACTGGTTGGGCAGCGCCGACGGCGGCGCGGTCGAACTGCTCATCCTGTTCGACCCGCAGGGGGTGCGCGCGCACGTGCGCACCGGCCCGGGGGCCGGGTCCCCGCCTCGGCGGACGGCGGAGGACAGCGTCCGCTGACCGCGGGCCGTGTCTCCGGAGGCGCCGGTGAGGCGGTCCGCCCTCGCCAGGAGACCGGCCTCCTCCCGCACTTCGCGGACGCCGCCCTCGGGGGTGGGCGCGAGAGGACTCGAACCTCCGACCGCCCGCTTGCAAGGCGAGGACATCAATGGTTCGAGCAGCGATCTGCCTGGACTGGTGAGGGCCGGCGTCCGGTCTTTCGGAAGAAAGCACAGTTAGTTGTCAATCTCGAACCAGGTTTCTCGGCCGTGCCATCCATTGCGGCTGCCCCAGCGGTCGGCGAGAGCGTCGACGATGAAGAGCCCTCGGCCGTGTTCGTCGTCGGCTCCGGGTTCGGTCACGTAGAGGGTTTCTTGGCGGCTTCCGCTGTCGTGGACGGTGATGCGGACCACTTCGGTGTAGGTGCGCTCCACGACGACGAGGAAGCCGCCGTCCTGCTGGCCGGAGCGGGTGTGTTCGATGGCGTTGGTGGCCAGTTCGCTGGTGAGCAGGATCGCGTCGTCCTGGCGGGGGCGATCGGGAAGTTCCTCGGAGACGAAGCGGCGGACTTCGCTGATGGACTCGGGGCGGCCGGGGAACCAGCGGGCTCGGGCCGGCGGCGTCGGCTGGAGGGGGTGGGCAGCGTGCAGGCTCATCGCGATGCGACCTCTCGTCGGACAGCCCATAGCCAGCACGAACTGCGGGGCTAGTACTTAAGGTACGGCTACGGTACAAAAAGTAACTGTTACTTGGAATGTGTTTGCCGCACGATGAGTACGGACAGCGAAACGTGTAGAGCCGACTGAGGGAGTCGCCGTGTTCGGTCTGGTGGTCAAGTTCGTCCTGAAAGACGAAGCCAGCGCGCAGGGGTTCGACGCGCTTGTGGCCGAGACGCTGCCCAAGATCCGTCAGAGTGAACCGGGGACCCTGGTCTATGCGGTGCACGAGGTGGACGGTGAGCCGCTGCAGCGGGTCTTCTACGAGCTGTACGCCGACCGGACGGCCTTCGAGGCCCACGAGGAGCAGCCGCACGTGCGACGCTTCCTCCAGGAGCGCGGCCGGTACCTGGAGTCCTTCTCGGTGGACTTCCTGAGCCTGCGGGATGCCAAGGGTGTGACGGGGTGAGTACGGAGTACCAGAAAGCGCTGGGGCGCAAGATCGCCCAGTACCGGCGCAGGCGGGGCCTGTCGCAACGGGAGTTCGCCGGTCTGATCAACCGCTCCGAGGCCTGGGTCTCCCAGGTGGAACGCGGGGTGCGCAAGGTCGACCGGATGTCGGTGCTGGAAGCCGTGGCCGAGGTGTTGGAGGTGCCGCTTGCGGATCTGGCGGCCGAGGCGCCCATCGTCGCGGCCACGGTCGAAGAGGCACCGGGCAGCACTCGGCTGCGCCTGGTGCTCAGTGCCGCGCACGCCCTGAATGCACTGCTCGGCCAGAAGCAACCGGCTGACCCTGCGGAGTTGCGGCCTCGTGCAGAGCAGGCGTGGAAACTGACGCACGAGGGTCGCTACCTGGAGTTGACGGACCTGCTGGAATCCCTGGTGCCGCAACTGGAGGCAGCGGCACGGTCGGTGGACCACGGGCAGCGCGCGGAGTGTTTCCGACTGCTGGCCTCGGTCTACCAGGCGTGTTCGTCGGCGCTGAGCAAACTGGGCGAGTTCTCGGCGGCCTGGATCGCCGCTGACCGGGCGATCGTCGCGGCGGAGCGGGCTGACGACCCGCTGCTGATGGCGGCTGGTGAGTTCCGGTTGTGCCTGACCTTCCAGGGGGCCAAGCACTTCAACCAGGTCGAGACGGTGGCGCGCACCTCGGTGGAGGCGCTGTCCTCTCTGGCCTCCGACGGCCGTCCGGAGGTGCTGTCGCTGCTGGGGGCGCTGACCCTGCAACGGGCGATCGCTGCCGCCCGCAGCAACGACGCGACCGCCGCGTACAAGCACATCGCCTCGGCTCGGTCGCTGGCCGAACGGCTCGGCGCGGACCGCAACGACTTCAACACCGAGTTCGGTCCGACCAACGTGGGTCTTCATGAGGTGTCAGCCGCGGTGGACCTGGGCGATGCCGGAGTGGCGCTGCGTGCGGCGGCGACGGTGGACGCCTCGGGCCTGTCGGCGGAGCGGCGGGGACGGTTCCTCATCGACGTGGCACGCGCCCACCTCCAGCGGCGCAACCTCGACGAGGCCGTGGAAACACTGGAACAGGCCGAAACGATCACTCCTGAGCAGGTACGCAGTCATCCCCTGGCACGTCAGGCGATCGGGGACCTGCTGACCATCCAGGCCCCGGCCAGTCCTGCACTCCAGGGGCTGGCTCGGAGAGCGGGCGTACTCTGAGTACACGCTGGTCCTCAAAGCACCGGACAACAGAAACCGAAAACGCCCGGGACCGCGGCCGGTCCCGGGCGTTTTCGGCTGTTCGTCGAGGGTGGGCGCGAGAGGACTCGAACCTCCGACCGCCCGCTTGTAAGGCGGGTGCTCTGACCAACTGAGCTACACGCCCGCGCACCTGGGGACCTGCCCGGCTCGGGCCTGTCCCGCAGGGAGATAGTACCGGTTCGGGCGGGTCAACGTCGCACGCGTGGGCCGGCCAGGCCGCTCAGGACCCGCGACAGCGCCTGCTCCACCTCGTTGATGAGGGCCGCGTCCGCCCGGGACGGCTCGGCCGGGGCGGTCTGCGGACGGACCTCGCCGCAGCTGTGGCACTCGATCTCCCCGAGACGGGAGATGAGGAAGGTGGAGCGGCACCGTCCACAGCGGTCCAGGTCCGCCTTCCAGTCCTGACTGACGAGACAGTCCGGGCAGATCAGCACCTGGCGTTCCCGCCGCACCCCGCGCTTCCACAGCTCACCACCGCACGCGGGGTCCTTCGGACGCGCCCCGCACAGGCAGCAGGGCATGAGGTCTCCTTCGGGTCGGTCTCAGTCGAGTTCGACAAACGCCTTGCGGTAGTCGTCCAGATCGCGGCCCCGGGAGACCGGGTTGACGATCCTCCAGCGCACCACGCCCTCGGTGTCGACCAGGAAGCTGCCGCGCAGCGCCACCCCCCTGGTGTCGTCGAACACCCCGTAGGCCTGGGCGACCGCGCCGTGCGGCCAGAAGTCCGACAGCAGCGGGAAGTCCACCCCCTCCTGGTCGGCCCAGACGCGGTGGGTGAACATGGAGTCCACCGAGATTCCCAGCAGCTGGACGCCGTGTTCGGTGAACTCGTCCGCGTGGTCGCGGAGCTGCCGCAGCTCGCCGTCGCAGATTCCGGAGAAGGCCAGCGGATAGAACACCACGGCCACCCTCCTGCGTCCCCGGAAGTCCGACAGCCGCACCGTCTGGCCGTGCTGGTCGGCGAGCTCGAAGTCGGGGGCGTGACGGCCAACCTCGATCGGCATGGGTCCTCGATTCCTGTTCCGGTCGCGTGCCGCCCCGGCGAGGGGCGGCACGCGACCCTCATCCGGGCTCCGACGTCCGCGGCGTCGACGGAGAGGCGCGTGGGCTCGTCAGCGCTGTCCCTTGGGGAGGACGAGGCGGGTCCCCGACCAGTCGGGGCCGGCGCTCACCGCGCTGGTCTGCGACAGCCCCGCGGTCGTCGCGGCCTCCGCGACGTCGCTGGGTGAGACGTGCCCCTCCCTGCCGGCCTTGGGGGTCAGCACGAGGATGGTGCCACCGCCCTCGATGGTCGCGGACACGTCCACGAGCACGTCGGTGAGGTCGTCCTCCTCATCGGCGCGCCACCACAGCAGTGCCGCGTCCACGACGTCGGGGTAGTCCTCGTCCACCAGCTCACTGCCGGTCGCTTCGGCGATCGACCGGCGCAGCTGCTCGTCCACGTCGTCGTCGAATCCGAACTCCTGCACCACCTGACCCGGTTTGAACCCGAGTCGTTCGGCCAGGCTGCGTTCACGCTGCGCCTGGCCCGCGGTCGCGCTCACGAAAAGTCCTCCTCCGTTTCGATGTTGCCCGTCTGTCACGGGCACGGCCGCGACTGGTCCCGTTTCCGGGGCGATCCCGCCGTTGCTGGCTAAGTTCACACGTTGCGTGCCTCGTTCGTCAACGCGTGCTCGTTCGTGTGCTCTGCTTCTACCATCCTGCCCCGTCAGTCTGACTCGTCAAGAACGACAGCCGCACCCGGCGGTCGGGATTGTCGACGTTCAGATCGACGACGGCGACAGACTGCCATGTCCCCAGGGCGAGTTTCCCCGAAACCACGGGAACGGTGGCGTAGGGGGCGATGAGGGCGGGCATGACGTGTGAGCGGCCGTGGCCGGGCGATCCGTGCCGGTGCCGCCAACGGTCGTCCGCGGGCAGGAGGTCGTCCAGACTGGCGAGGAGGTCCTCGTCGGAACGGGAGCCCAGCTCCATGACCGCCACCCCGGCCGTGGAGTGCGGGACGAACACGTTCAGCAGCCCGTCACCCCCTGTCTCCGCGACGAACTCGGCACACTGCGGGGTGATGTCGACAACGCTCTCCGTCCCCCCGGTGCGCAGTTCGAGCAATGTGGTCCGCATGCGGCAACGGTTACCCAGGTTCGAACCGGTTGGAACCTCGTTTCCAGCGGCCGCTCGGGAAGCGGGAGGTGCAGAAGTCCTTCCCGGGGACTGGCCCGCCCCCGGGAAAAGAGACCATACTCACGCCAGCGGCCGTGGACGGCCGCGGACGACAGACGGCGGGAGAGACGGTGGGAAACGGACTGCGGCTCGGCCCGGTGCTGCGCCACGTGACCGAGACGAGCGCCACGATCTGGGTGGAGACCAACGCCCCCGGCAGGGTCACGGTCACCGCCGGGGACCTGTCGGCGAGCGCCGACACGTTCGAGGTGCACGGGCACCACTACGCCCTGTGCGACCTCACCGGTCTGCTCCCGGGCCGGGCCGTGGAGTACCGGGTGAGCGTGGACGGCACGCCCGTGTGGCCGGAGGCCGGCTCGCCGCACCCCCCGAGCCTGCTGCGGACCCCGGACCCCTCGGCTCCGCAGCGGCTGCTGTTCGGCTCCTGCCGTACCCCCACCGACCACGGCCCGGTCGCGGTGGCCCGGTACGGGACGGACGTCCTGCGCGCCTACGCACTGCGGCTGGCCGAGTCCCGCCGCGCCGCGGACGGCGCGGCGGAGGAACCCACCGCGCTGCTGCTCATCGGCGACCAGGTGTACGCCGACGAGATCCAGCAGCCCATGCGCGAGTACCTGGCGGCACGGCGCGCCCGCACCTCCGCGGACTCCCTCCGCCCGCCCGACGACGAGGTCGTGTTCTTCGACGAGTACGCGGAGCTGTACCGGCTGTCGTGGAGCGACCCGGACGTGCGGTGGCTGCTGTCCACGGTGCCCACGCTGATGCTCTTCGACGACCACGACATCCGGGACGACTGGAACACCTCGGGCACCTGGCGGCGTGAGATCGCCGAGAATCCGTGGTGGCGGCACCGCATCACCTCCGGGCTGGGGTCCTACTGGGTGTACCAGCACGCGGGGAACCTCTCCCCCGCCCAGCGCGCGGCCGACCCGGTGTGGCGGGCGCTGCGCGACGGCGGCGGGGCCGCGCTGGACGAGTTCGCGTGGCGGGCGCACACCGACCCCTCCTCCTACCGGTGGAGCCACTCCCACACCTTCGGCCGCAGCCGGGTGCTCATGGTGGACACCCGGTGCGGCCGGGACGTCGCCGACGACCGCGCGCGCTCCATCCTCGGCCCCGTGGGCGAGCGCTGGCTGGACGAGTCCCTGACCGGGGACGTGGACCACCTGGTGGTGGCCAGCACCCTGCCGTTCCTGCTGCCGAAGGGCGTCCACTACCTGGAGGCGTGGAACGAGGCGGTGTGCGCGGGAGCGTGGGGAGGGTGGCTGCGCGGCCCCGGCGAGCGGCTGCGCCAGGTGCTGGACCTGGAACACTGGGCGGCGTTCCAGCGCTCCTTCGCCTCGGTGGCCGAAGCGGTGCTGGAGGTCGCCGGCGGCGCACGCGGCGCGGCCCCGGCGAGCGTGCTGTTCCTCGGCGGGGACGTGCACTTCTCCTACCTGGCGCGGGCGCGGCCCCGCGGCCGCGCCACGGACACGGTGATCGCGCAGCTGGTCTGCTCGCCCCTGTGCAACTGGCTGCCGCCCGCGATGCGCCGCATGACGTGGCTGTCCGCCCGCGCCGTCGCCGGCCTGTGCTGCCGCGTGCTGGCCGCCCTGGCCGGGGTGCGCGCCCCGGCCCTGGACTGGCGTCTCGACGACGGCCCCTGGTACGACAACGCCCTGGCCACTCTGGTCCTGGACGGCCGGTCCGCCGCGGTGCGCTGGGAGCACTCCCCGGTGGCGCGCACCGCCCTGCTCTCGGCGGCCCGCTCCAGGACCCGTCCCCCGGTCCGCGAACTGGCCGCGCACCGCCTCACCCGGGGGTGAGGGGACCGGGCGGGGTCACCCCGCCCGGCGGAACCGCAGCCGGGTGCCCGGACGGGCCTGGGCGGCCCAGCGCAGGTCGGCGGAGACCACCACGGCGATCACCGGGTAGCCGCCGGTGACGGGATGGTCGGCGAGGAAGAGCACCGGGTCGCCGTCGTGCGGGACCTGCAGCGCGCCGGGGACCATGCCCTCGCTGGGCAGTTCTCCGGCGCGGGCCCGCGGCAGCGGCGGTCCCAGCAGTCGCGCGCCGACCCGGTCGGCGCGGTCGCTGACCACGTAGACGCTATTCAGCAGGGTGTGCACGGCGTCGGCGGTGAACCAGTCGTCGCGCGGTCCCAGCACCACGCGCAGGTCGACCTCCCCCGCCGGGAACGCGGCGTCCGGGGCGAGGTCGACCACCGGCAGCTCCGGCGGCGGTTCGCCCACCGCGAGCACGCTGCCCGGGACGACCCTGGCGGGGCCCAGCCCGGCGAGGGTGTCGGTGCTGCGCGAGCCCAGCACCGGGGGCACGTCGAGGCCGCCGCGCACCGCCAGGTAGCCGCGCAGTCCGTGCTCGGGCGTCCCCATGCGCAGTTCGGAGCCCTCACCCAGGTGCAGGACGCTGTTCATCGCGGCGGCGCGGCCGTCGACGCGAAGGGGCGCCGGCGCCCCGGTGACCGCCACGGTCACCTCGCCGCGGGCGCGAAGCCGCAGCCCGCCGAGGGTCACCTCCAGGGCGGCGGCGCCGGGCGGGTTGGCCACCAGCCGGTTGGCCAGCGCGTAGGAGACGGTGTCGGCCGCTCCCGAACGCCCCACCCCGTACCGGGCGTGGCCGAAACGGCCCGCGTCCTGCACCGTGGTGAGGACCCCGGTCTCCAGCACCTCCAGTGCCGCCATCGGCTCCGCTCCTCCTCGTCCCCGCGTCCCTGCGCTCTCACACCGGGACGAACCTGACCCGCACGCCCGGGCGCAGCAGTCCCGGCGGGTCGCGGTCCAGGTCCCAGACCGCGGTGTCGGTGCGGCCCAGCAACTGCCAGCCCCCCGGCGAGCTCCGCGGGTAGATGCCGGTGAAACCGCCCGCCAGGGCCACCGACCCGGCGGGCACCCGGGTCCGCGACTCGGCCCGGCGCGGCACGTGCAGCCGCGGGTCGTCGCCCACGAGGTAGCCGAACCCGGGCGCGAAGCCGCAGAAGGCCACGGTCCAGGTGGCCGCGGAGTGCGCGGCCACGACCTCGGTCTCGCTCAGCCCGGTGGCCGCCGCGATGTCGGACAGGTCCGCGCCGTCGTAGCACACCGGGATCTCCACCTCCCCGGCCGGACGCGTCGCCGCGGACCGCAGCGGCAGCTCCCGCACGGCCGCGGCGATCCGGGCCGGATCGTGGCCGGGCGCCAGCCGCAGCAGCACGGTGCGTGCGGCGGGGACGACCTCCTCGACCCCCGGCAGCGGCTCCGCGGTCAGCGCGGCGTGCACCGTCATGGCCTCGTCGAGGCCGCCGACCTCGACGAGCAGTCCGGCGTCGCCGCACTCCAGGATGCGCACCACCGCCCGCCCCCGTCATCCGCCGCGGCGGGCGAACGCCGCGAGGCTCACCCCCGCGGCGCTCAGCCGCCGCGCCACCTGCTCGGCGACGCGCACCGCGCCGGGGGTGTCGCCGTGGACGCACAGGGAGTCGGCGGCGATGCGCACCGGGGTCCCGTCGATCGCGGGAATGGGGTCGCCGCCCGCGATACGCAGGCAGCGTTCGGCGATCTCGTCCGGGTCGTGCAGGACCGCTCCCGGTTGGCGGCGCGGCACCAGGGTGCCCTCGGGGGTGTAGGCGCGGTCGGCGAACGCCTCGTGGACCACCCGCAGGCCCGCCTGTTCGGCCAGTTTCAGCCAGACCGACCCGGGAAGCCCCAGGACGGCCAGGTCAGGGTCGTAGAGGCGGACCGCTTCGACGACCGCGCGGGCCTGCTCCTCGTGGTGGACGATCGCGTTGTACAGCGCCCCGTGCGGCTTGACGTAGCGGACCCGGTCCCCGGCGACGCGCGCCAGCGCGTCCAGTGCGCCGATCTGGTAGATGACGTCGTTGGTCAGCTCCTCCGGGGCCACCTCGATGAACCGCCGTCCGAAGCCGACGAGGTCGCGGTAGCCGACCTGGGCGCCGATGACGACGCCGCGGAGGGCGGCCCGTTCACAGACGCGGCGCAGCACGAGGGGGTCGCCGGCGTGGAAGCCGCAGGCGACGTTGGCGCTGGTGACCACGGCCAGCAGGGCCTCGTCGTCGCCGAGTTCCCAGCGGCCGAAACCCTCGCCGAGGTCGGAGTTGAGGTCGATGCGCATCGGTGTTCCTGTCCGTGGGTCCCGTCGGCGGGGCGCCGGAGCCGGCGTGCCGGGGACCGCTTCCCGGGAAGGGGTTATTTCTGCGGGTTGTTCTTCGTCCTCTGACGCTGCTCGTCGCGGCGGCCGCGGGTTCTGGGCCGGGTGTTGGACCGCAGCCGCATCAGCTGCACCTGCAGGGGAAGCTGCGCCGCGGAGTCGGCCCCGGTCTTCTTCGCGGCGGTCCTGGGACCGGCGGTGAACCCGGGGACCACCGCCTCGACCGGGGTCATGGGGACGCGCGGCGGGGCCAGCCGGTCGGGCACTCCGGGGAGGGCGGGGGCCTCCTCGGCCTCGGCGGTCTCCTCGTCCGCCTCCCGCTGCGCGGTCCGGCCGGCTCCGTCCAGGGGCCGCGGCGCGCGTTCCGCGGCCCGGCGGGCGCGCCGCCGGTCGAGCAGCCAGGTGATCAGCGGCCACTCCACCCTGGCGGGCTGGGCCAGCGCCGCCCACAGATACGCTCTGGCGCCCCACGCCTCCATCGCCCGCCGGGCCCGCGAGACGGTGAAGTAGCCGGGCAGGGCCAGCAGCAGCTGCGGCCAGGCCAGCAGGAGGGCGATGGTGTAGGGGAAGAGGCCGCCGCCGGTGATCGACGCCGCCGCGCCCATCACGACGGGCGTCATCGCCAGGCCGATGCGCAGCCCGGTGATCTGGCGGAAGCGGTGCAGGGAACGGCGTACCGAGACCTCGGGCGGGACCCCCGCGGGCAGCGGCGTGGGCTGGGCGATGCACGCCAGGAGCAGCGCCCCGACAGCGACCGACGCGGACAGCAGGATCGTCCACCCGGGGGCCGACCACCGGCCGTCCAGCGCCAGCGCGAGCAGCCCCAGCAGCAGGAGCGGGAGCGGGACGTAGAACAGGACCTGTCTGCGGATCTGGCCTGCGGCTGTGGGTTCCTGGACGTATTCCACGACGCGGGTGCGAAGCCGTTTCACCACGGATGTCGTCACTACTCCCCCTTACACGCGTTGACCGTCCACCAACCGGTTGACACGCCCCTGAAAGGCAGGGCCGGAGAACCGTGACCGCAGTACTGAAGAGAGGCGGATCCGCCTTCCCGGGGATCCCCCGTTCACGTTATCCGGTTTTCTGCGCCCTGTGGCTGTGTTCCTCCTCCTCCCTCACCGCGCCGGAATCCCCGTCCCGTCCGGCTCTGCCGTCGTCCCGGGAACGCGGGAGGGGTGCAGCGGGTTCCCGCGCGGGCTCAGGCGGCGTCGGCCAGCCGTCCCAGCGTCAGCGCGATGCGCAGCACGAACGAGCCGCGTCCGTCCGAGGGGACGTAACCGGTGAGTTCGGCGACCCTGCTGAGCCGGTAGCGCACGGTGTTGGGGTGGACGAACAGCATCCGCGCGGTGGACTCCAGGGACGAGGCGTGCTCCAGGTAGACCGAGAGGGTGTCCAGCAGCGGGGTCCCGGCGTCGCGCAGGGGCTGGTACACCTCCTCGACCAGGAGTCGTCGGGCGCTCTGGTCGCCGTCCAGCGCCCGTTCGGGCAGCAGGTCCTCGGCGGCGACCGGGCGGGGTGCGTCCGGCCAGCCGGGGGCGGCGCGCAGACCGTCCACCGCGGCGCGGGCCGACCGGCTGGCGGCGCGCAGGTCGCCCACCGGCGGTCCCACCACGACCGCTCCGGGGCCGAACAGTCCCGCGAGGGGAGCGGCCGCGGCCATCGGGTCGGGGGCGGCCTTCTCGTTGACGCCCACCACGACCACCACCCGCTCGCCCTGCACCCCGGCGAGCACGTCGTGCCCGGACCGGCGGGCGCGGGAGCGCAGGTCCGCCAGGACCTCCTCGGCGTCCTGGTCGCCCAGGAGCCCGGCGATCGCGATCACCGGCGTGCGCGACCAGCCCAGCGACGCGCCCCAGGTCTGCAGTCCCTCCTCGCGGTCCCCGTGCAGCAGCGCGTCCACGATGAGCGCCTCCAGGCGGGCGTCCCAGGCCCCCCTGGCCTCGGCGGCCCGGGCGTAGACGCGGGCGGTGCTGAAGGCCACCTCCCTGCTGTAGCGGAGCATCGCCTCGCGCAGCTGCTGTTCGCCACCGGGCGCGGCCAGTTCGGGGACCCGGCTCTCCACGACGTCGATGACGACCCGCACCATCTCCACCGTCTGCTGCAACGACACCGAGCGGGTCAGCTCCCGCGGCGCGGTGCCGAAGACCTCCACGGCGATGGCCGGGCGGCCCCGGTTGGGGTTTTTGAACCAGTCGACGAAGGCGGCCACCCCCGACTGGGCGACCAGTCCCACCCAGGAGCGGTCCTCCGCGGACATGGAGCGGAACCACGACAGCCGCTCCTCCATCCGGGCCACCGCGGCCGTGCCCAGGGCTCCCATGGCGCGTTCCAGGCGGAGCACGGTCTCGGCGCGTACGGCGTCGTCGTCGGTCGGGGGCGCGTCAGGGGAATCGGTCGTCATCCTCCTAGGGTGGCACCTTGGGACGCAACGGCCGTACGGCGGGGCCCGTGCTCCGGCCCCGGTACGTCCGGGGCGGTGGCGCGGAGCGCCCGACTCTCGGGATAAGCCCTCGGGTTTGTGAGCGTTTCACAAAAAGCCGACGGTGAAGTTCGTGCCTGTCCCTATCAAGCTGGTGATGTTCTACAGGGCAAGGTGGATGCTGTGCTTGCAATCGTCGCCCCGGGCCAAGGAGCCCAGGTCCCCGGTTTCCTCTCCGCGTGGCTTGAACTCCCCGGCATGGCGGAGCGGTTCGCCGAGTGGTCGGAGGTGGTCGGCCTCGACCTCGTCCGCTACGGCACCACCGCCGACGCCGAGGAGATCCGTGACACAGCGGTGGCCCAGCCGCTGCTGGTGAGCGCGGGCATCGCGGCGAGCCTCGCCCTCTTCGGCGACCTCGACTCCGCCGCCGCGTCGGCCGACGCGGTCGCCGGGCACAGCGTCGGCGAGTTCACCGCCGCCGCGGTCGCCGGGGTGCTCACCCCCCGTGACGCCCTGGCGCTGGTCGCGGAGCGGGGCCGGGGCATGGCCGAGGCCTCCGCGGTCACGCCCACCGGCATGACCGCGGTGCTGGGCGGGGATCGCGACGAGGTGCTCGCCGCGATCAGGGCGGCGGGGCTGACTCCCGCCAACGACAACGGCTCGGGGCAGATCGTGGCCGCCGGAACCGTCGAGCAGTTGGAGGCGTTCGCCGCCGCTCCTCCGGCCCGGGCCCGGCTGCGCCCGCTGTCGGTGGCCGGCGCTTTCCACACCCACCACATGGCCCCGGCGGTGAAGCGGGTCGACGCGCTGGCGGCGACGGTGACCGCGGCCGACCCGCGCACCCGGCTGCTGTCCAACCGCGACGGCGCGGTCGTGGCCTCCGGGGCGGAGTACCTGTCCCGCCTGGTGTCGCAGATCAGCTCCCCGGTCCGGTGGGACTCCTGCACCGCCACACTCGCCGACCTCGGCGTCACCGCGCTGATCGAACTGCCTCCCGCGGGCACCCTGACCGGTCTGGCCAGGCGCGCGCTGCGCGGTGTCGAACTGCTCGCGGTCAAGTCTCCCGAGGACCTGGACCGGGCGCGCGCACTCATCGCGGAGCACTCGGGCGCGGCCTCCGCAGATCTGGAAGGGCAAGTGTGATGAAGACCTCCCCCTCCCTCCCCGGAGCGCGCGTCGTCGCCTTCGGCGAGTACCAGCCCGCCAACGTCGTCACCAACGACGACCTGGCCGCCCGCGTGGACACCTCCGACGAGTGGATCCGCAGCCGCGTGGGCATCGCCGAGCGCCGCATCGCCTCCCCGGGGGAGAGCGTCACCGACATGGCGGTGGCCGCCGGCGGGAAGGCGCTGGCCGCCAGCGGGCTGACCCCCGACGACATCGACCTGGTGATCGTGGCGACCTGCACGCAGCGCGACCAGATCCCCAACACCTCGGCGAGCGTGGCCGCGCGCCTGGGCATCCCCGCTCCGGGGGCCTTCGACGTCAACGCGGCCTGCGCGGGCTTCTGCTACGCCCTGGGCCTGGCCAACGACGCGGTGCGCGGCGGCTCGGCGCGCAACGCGCTGGTGATCGGCGCGGAGAAGCTCTCCGACTGGCTCGACTGGGACGACCGCTCCACCTGTGTGATCTTCGCCGACGGCGCGGGCGCCGTGGTGGTGTCGGCCTCGGAGGAACCGGGCATCGGCCCCGTGGTGTGGGGCAGCTCCGGCGACCGGGCCGACAAGATCTACCTGCGCGACCACAAGTACATCTACCAGGAGGGCCAGACGGTCTTCCGGTGGACCACCACCGAGCTGTACCCGGTGGCGCTGGAGGCCCTGGAGCGGGCGGGGGTAGCCCCCGAGGAGCTGACCGCCTTCGTCCCGCACCAGGCGAACCTGCGCATCGTGGAGTCCATCGCCCGTAAGCTGGGCGCGCCTCAGGCGCTCATCGCACGCGATATCGTCACCGCGGGGAACACCTCGTCGGCTTCCATTCCGCTTGCGCTGTCGCGCATGATCGGACGCGGCGAACTCCCTTCGGGAAGTACCGTGCTCACCCTGGGTTTCGGAGCCGGTCTCACGTATGCGGCACAGGTGCTGCGTCTTCCCTGACGCCGTACCCGGTTCCGTTCGCAGCACATCGAAGCCGTCGGGCGAACCCGCCTCACGGCAGCAGAGAACGTAAGGAGAAACCTGACATGGCTCACTCGGAGAAGGAGATCCTGGACGGTCTCGCCGAGATCATCGACGAGATCGCCGGTGTCCCCGCGGCCGAGGTCACCCCGGAGAAGAGCTTCGTGGACGACCTCGACATCGACTCGCTGTCGATGGTCGAGATCGCCGTCGCCGCGCAGGACAAGTTCGGCGTGGAGATCCCCGACGACCAGCTCAAGGACCTCAAGACGGTCCAGGACGTCATCACCTACATCCAGAAGTAGCGACGCCGTCCCGCCCGCCGGCGCCGCAGCCGTCGGCGGGCACGCCTCCTCCAGTCCGGGAAGCGCCCCGGGCGGCCCGCGCGCCGCGGGAACCACGGCGCACCGACCATCCCGACGAGAAGGGCGATCGACCATGAGTAACCGCGAAGTCGTCGTCACCGGCCTTGGAGCCAGCAGCCCTCTGGGAGGTGACGTCGCCACGACCTGGTCGGCGCTGCTCGAAGGTCGATCCGGTATCACCTCCCTGCCCGAGGAGTGGCACGAGAAGCTCCCCGTGCACTTCGCGGGCCTCCTCGCCGAGGAGCCTTCGGAGAAGCTGGAACGCCACCGGCTGCGCCGTCTGGACCGGACCCAGCAGCTGGCACTGATCACCGCGAAGGAGGCGTGGGCCGACGCGGGCTCCCCCGAGGTGGACCCGCTGCGCCTGGGCACCGTCGTGTCCAGCGGCATCGGCGGCATCCTGACCACCCTCAACCAGTACGACACCTTCCGGGAGAAGGGCTGGAAGCGGGTCTCGCCGTTCACGGTGCCGATGCTCATGCCCAACAGCCCGGCCGCCGCGGTGGCCCTGGAGTTCACCGCCCGCGCGGGCTCCCACGCCTCGGTGAGCGCCTGTGCGTCCAGTGCCGAGGCCATCGCCGACGGCATCAACCTGATCCGCTCAGGCCGCGCCGACGTGGTGATCGCGGGTGGCTGCGAGGCGGCGATCCACCCGCTGAACATCGCCGCGTTCGCCGCGATGCGCGCGCTGTCGACCCGCAACGACGACCCGCAGGGCGCCTCCCGCCCGTTCGACGTCAACCGGGACGGTTTCGTCATGGGTGAGGGCGCGGGGATGCTGGTCCTGGAGTCGGCCGAGCACGCCGCCGCGCGCGGCGCCCGGGTCTACGCGGTGGCCGCCGGCACCGGGTACACCTGCGACGCCTACGACATGGTGCAGCCCGACCCGGTGGGTGCGGGTGCGGCCCGCGCCATCTCCGCCGCGATCGCCGACGCGGGGCTGCGCCCCTCCGACATCGCGCACATCAACGCGCACGCCACGTCCACCCCCGCGGGCGACGTGCCCGAGACGGTGGCGATACGCACCGCGCTGGGCGACTCGGCCGCCGACGCGGTCGCGGTCACCTCCACCAAGTCCATGACCGGCCACCTGCTGGGCGGCGCCGGCGCGCTGGAGTCCATCGCGACTGTGCTGGCCCTGCACCACGGGGTGGTCCCCGCCACCATCAACGTCGAGGAACTCGACCCCGGGGTCGTGGTCGACGTGGTCGTGGACAAGCCGCGGGAGCTGCCCGCCGACGCGGTCGCCGCGCTCAACGACTCCTTCGGTTTCGGCGGCCACAACGTCGCCCTCGTGTTCCGCCGGCCCTGACCGGTTCCGGCCGCGTGTCCGTCCGCTCCGCCGCGCGGCGGACGCGCGGCCCCGGGCACGGCGCCCTCCCGCTTCGTGGACGGCTCCGTCCCGCTCCGGGGCCGCGCCGCCGGTCCCGGCCACGGTGCTCCGGTGGTGCGGCCCCGGGACCGCTCCGCGGTGCGGCCCCCCGTCGGCGACAGGTACGATCACCGCCGTCTTCTGTGACGCCGCTCTCTCCCCGGCGCTTTCGGGCTGTCACACGGGGTCACCCGAAGAATTCAGGTCGTTTTCACCTCGCGGTCCTCCCTCCGCGCGCCCGGGACGGCGACCATGGGTGCTGTGTCCCCACAGACGAGTTTCCACGACGACACGCGACTCGCCCCCGCCCCGGCCGCTGACCTCCCGGTGGTCCTGCGTCCGGTCGTCGACCTGGACTCGGGCGCGGTCCTGGCGGTCGAGGCCGTGCGTCCCTTCGGGCGGCGGCCCGGTGCGGACGTGGCCGCGCTGACCGAACTCCTGGGCCGCACCGCCCGTGAGGCCGCGGAGCGCGAGAGCCTGCTCCCCCTGGTCCTCCCTGTTCCCGCCCGGCTGCTGACGGCCGGCCGGGAGCCTTTCGTGCTGCTGGAGGAGACCCTGCGCCGGAGCGGGCGCCGGCCGCGCGACATCACGCTCATGGTGGACGCCGACCTCCGTCTGCTGCCCCGCGAGCACCTCGTCAAAGCCCTCGCCGCTCTCCGCGCACTGGGTTTCCGGTACGCGTTCGACACCGCCCGGATCCCGCCGGACCTGCTCGTGGAGACCGCCCCGTTCCTGTTCCGCATCGACGGCGCGCTGATCTCCGGGCTGCCCGACAACGAGCGGTTCGCCGCGATCGTGGACGGGATGACCCGCATCGGACGCGGCGCCGGAACGTTTCCCCTGGCCTCCGGGGTGACCTCGGTGGCGCAACTGGTGGCGCTGCGTCGGACGGGGGTGCGCCTGGCACAGGGGCCGCTGTTCGCGGGGGACGACTGGGCTCCGGGGGACCGCGTCGCCCAGATCCCGGACCTGTCCCTGGCCCCGACCGCACCGGACTCCGTCTCCGGCCCCAGGGTGTCGGAGTTCCTGGTCCCGGCGGTCACCATGACCACCGAGGCGACCGCCCAGGACGTGCTGGACGCGTTCAGCAACGACTCCGCGCTCAACAGCGTCACCCTGCTCGACCACCGCGAGCGTCCGGTGGCCACCCTGGACCGGGCGCGCTTCCTGCTCGCCATCACCGGCCCCTACGGGCACGCGCTGTACGCGAAACGTCCGGCCCGGAAACTGGCCGACCCGCCCAAGACCGTGCCGTGCACCGCTCCCGCACTGGCCGCGCTGCGCACCGCCGGCTCCGACCAGGAGCGGGTCTACGACGACCTCGTCGCCGTCAACGAGTTCGGGCAGTGCATGGGCGTGGTCCACGTCGGCGACATCATCCGCGGCCTGTCCCGGAGCTGAGCGCCACGGCGGGCACACAGCCCCGGAACGCTCCGTGCCGACCGGCGCGAGGGGCCCTCTGGGAGCGGGGCCCCGGGGCGTGCCCGTCTCCGGTCAGTCCGAGCGGCTCTCCTCCGCCTCCAGCAGGGTGGCGGCCAGTTCGGTCAACTGGGGGCGCTTGGGCAGCAGGCCGTCGCCGCTGGACCGGCCCATGAGCCGACGTCCCAGCCACGGCACCAGGTACCGCAGCGCCCACTGACGGGTTTCACGGCGGCGCAGGACGCGGGGAAGGGGAACGTGGGGGGTGGGCCAGGGGTTCGTCCACAGCGCCCGGGGGCCGATGGGGTGGCCGAGCAGCTCGGCGATGCGGGCCGCGACGATCTGGTGTCCCGCCGAGTTGAAGTGCAGGCGGTCCACACTCCAGGCGCGCGGGTCGTTGAGGGCGTCCAACGCCCACAGGTCCACGATGTCGACGCCGTTGCGTTCGGCGATCGCACGCAGGTGCATGCTGAACACCGCGATACGGCCGCGGTACACCCGCAGTACCGGAACCCATCCGGTGTCGTGCCCCGACAGCATGACCACCCGGATGCCCGCGTCGAGCAGTCGGCGGATCCCCCGTTCGTACCGCAGGGCGAGCTGGTCGAGGTCGGTGTTGGGCCGCAGTACGTCGTTGCCCCCGGCGTGCACGGTCACCAGGTCGGGGGCGAAGTCCAGGGTCTGCTCCAACTGTTCACCGAAGATGTGGTGGATGCGGCGGCCGCGCACCGCGAGGTTGGCGTAGCGGAACCCCGGCGTCCTGGTGCTGAGGTGCTCGGCGAGCCGGTCGGCGAACCCCCGGTAGGTGCCGTCGGGGTTGGGGTCGTCCAGCCCCTCGGTGATGCTGTCCCCGATGGCCACGTAGGAGCGGATGACCGCGGGGTGGGCCGCCGGTGCGCGATGGGACGGCTCCTGGCCGGGACCGTTGGTGTCCCCCGTCGACCGCAGGGGGGAGGTTCCCTTGTCTGAGCTGGTCAAGTGACCCTCTCTTTCTCAGGTGGTCGGCGCTTCGCGGGTTTTCGTGTGCGGCTGCCGCGCCCCGACACGGCACCGTGGTGCCGGCTGGCTCCGCGGTACCGGGCCACGGGGGGTGAACGCCGGGGCGGCGCGGGGCCCGTGGCCACCACCGCACACCGGAGCTTTCGGACCTCGCAGGGGGCGACGCCGCCCCGGTGGGGCGGACCGCTCCGGATGTCGTGGCCGTTGGGACCGTACCCCCGTCGCGCCGCCTGCCGCCGACACCCGACCGGACCGCGCCGACCACCGCCGCAACCGGTGTGCGGGCGGCCTCCGTGCCACGGTCGATGTGTCAGGGTGAGGTGCGGGGGTACGAAGAGTCAGATAAGCATACCGCCGACGAACACCGGCGGTTGGTGGAGGCTGTCTCGACGCCGAGTGCTTCGGGCCGCGGTGCGGCCGTCTCCGAGACCGCCGAGGAGGTCGAGAACCGTGGCCACCCATCCTGATTCCGGGTCCGCCGACTCCGTTCCGTTCCCCGTCAACCCGGTGGAGCAGGCACTGGCCGCCGTGGTCTCGACGCTGGGCGTCGCCGGCGTCGAGGAGTCCGCCGCGGACGGTACCGACCCCGTGGCGGACTTCCTCGACGCCCTGCGCGGCGGCTCCGTGTGGGTACCGCTCCCCTCGGGGGCGGGGCCGCAGGACGACGGCTCGGTCTCCCTTCCCACCCTGGACGTGGACGGGGAGCTGTTCGTCCCGGTCTTCACCTCCCAGGAGCAGTTGAACGTGCGCAGCGGCGACCTGCCCTTCGCGGTCGTCACCGCCGGGGAGTTGGCGTCCGCCCTGCCCGCGGGGGTGGGGATGGCGGTCAACCCGGGCAACACGATGAGCGTGCCGATCGACGCGGAGACGGTGCACTTCCTGGGGTCCTCCTCCGGGCCCGGGGAGTGACCGCGCACGAGGACCGTCCCCGGCCCTTCCGAGGGCACGAAAACCCCGTCAAAACCGCCCAATAGGACACATGGGCGGATTGCCCGACAGGCACCTTCTTGGGGTACTCTCAGGATTTCCCGTTGGGCACTACACAGGACGCTTCGCCCCACGTACGATCTGCGGGGACCGGCACCGTCAGCGCCGCAGCAGTGCTTGCCCCCACGCGCGCACTGCCTCCGGCCGACAGGTCCTGTCCCTCCCCATTCCTGTCCGCCTGCCAGGAGCGTAGTGTGTAGCGCATAACCGGACATCCGTGTCGTTCTCGCACATTCAGCGAGTCGTGTCCCAGGAGGTCGAGGTCCCCCGTCGATGAACGCCGTTTCGCCGATCAGCCTCACCGACCTCGTTCCCGCCCTGCGGTGGAGCAAGTCGCCCGACACCACCGCGGTCCTGCGGCATCCCCGGTTGGTGGACGGCTGGTGGCGGTCGCTCCCCCTGCCCCGCGTACTCGACATCGCCGGCCCCACCTGGCTGGCGCACTGCCTGGCCCGTCTCTCCGTCGAACAGTGGGACCACCTGGAGGTCTGCGAGTTCGTACCGACCCTGCGCGGGCTCACGGTGGACCTGGCGGAGATCGCCGAGCCCGTACGCGGCGCGGTGCAGAGTACCGCTGGTGACTGGGAGCGGCTGGTCCACGCCTCCCCCCGGACGATGCGCTCCTGGGACTTCCCCAACAACTGCGACGTCCTCGAAGTCGTCGGCACGGTGATGTGGCAGTCGATCCTCCCGTTCACCGGCGGCCCCCTCAACGGTCCGGCCCCCTCCCCCGCCCTGGTGATCGAGGCCGTACGCACCATCGCGAACTGGATGCCCGCCTCCGCCCCGGACCACGTGCGCAACGCGATGGCCTACCTCACCGAGGCCACCGGAGCCGACTCCGCCGGCCCCACCACCGACTCCGTCAAGGGCACGCAGTCCCCGGCCACACGCGCCATCCGGACGCTGCGCGCCCTGCGGGCCCAGCGTGACCGCGAACTCGCCGCGGAGGAGGACGGCGCCGCCTCCCCGTCCCCCTCTCCCGCCCCGGACCCCAAGGAGCCGGTGCCGCTGCTGGCCCGGCGCGGCGGCAGCCCCCTGCTCGGTCCCGGTGGAACCCTGCGCCGTCCGGCCTTCGGACCGCCCAAGGCCCTGCGCGACCAGTCCCGGGAACCGGCCGCCTCCGCCAAGGCCGACACGTCCACGAACGCTCCCGAACTGGGCACGCACCCACTGATCGACCTGTTCGAGCAGCTGTGCCGGGAGTGGAACGACCTGGAGCGGCTCATCGCCACCGAACGGCTGTTCACCGCCGAGCCGACCAGCATCCGGCTGCTCGCCGACCAGCTCCAGATGGACATCGGTGCGCTGCGCGCCGCACAGCGCACCGTCGAGGAGCGGCTGCTGCAGTGGCTCAACTCCCCGGTGGGCGCCCCGCTGGCCAAGCACCTGCGCGAGGTGTCCGACCAGCTCGGGGTGGCCACCACCATCGACCTGCTGGTCAACGCGCACCCCGACCATCCGGTCGACGTGCCCTCCCTGGGCATCCCGCTGTGGCAGATCGTCATGACGCTGTTCACCGACCGGCGCCTGGACGACAACTGGCTGCTCGCCACCGACACCGGGTACCTGCGCCGGCAGACCCGCCAGCTCCTCGCCGACCAGCCCAGCCTCAGCGAGGCGGGTACCCGGCTGGGTCGGCTCGGCATCCGCCCCCAGGCGTTGCGCGCGTGGCTGCTGAGCACCCCGGGGGTCAGTCTCCAGGACGGGCGGGTCCTGGTCGACGAGAGCGTGCCGTTGAACGCCGCCGAGCCCGCGGGCGGCTACGGCGGCCACACCGCGTTCCCCGCCGCCCCGCAGACCACCACCAACGGTCTGCCCATCCGCCGCCGCCCCGCCGAGTCCAAGGCCGCCGCAGAGTCGAAACCGAGCGTGGCCGCTTCGGCACGCTGCTTCCGGGCCCCGGACGGACGCTGGTGGCACCGCGTCGACGTGACCGCCGACCAGCTCAACGGCGCCCCGGTCGCCGTGCCGCCGGGCTACGCCGCGCACCTGGGGCTGCAGCCCGGGCGCCTGCTGTGCCTCACCGGTCCCGGTGCGGACCTGCTGGTCCTCGTCTGGCGGGACCAGGCCGCGTTCGACTCGCTGCGTCCGCTGCTGCGCCGTCTGGGCGCCCAGCCCGGCGACCGGCTGTTCATCACCGTCAACGGCGACCGGCTGGACTCCCGTCTGCTGCAGGCCTCCGCGGTCCCCGCCGACAGCGGCCCGCTCGGCCTGGCGTTGAGCCTGACCGGGTACACCGCCCAGGCCACTCCCGAGGAGGCCCTCGACATCATCGCCCGTCGGATCAGCGAGGCCGACGAGGGTTTCACCGGTACCCCGGCCGAACTGCTCAACCTGCTGAGCAGCCGTGGCGACGAGGACATCGCGGAGCAGTTGCGCCTCTCCCTGCACTCCGCCCCGGTCCAGGTCCAGCAGCGGCTGGCCTAGCCCGCCGGGGGGACGTCCTCCGCCGTCCCGAAGGGACACCGGGGCCGTCCCCCCCCCCGGCGGGGTCAGGGCGGACCCGCGGCGGCCGCACGCTCCGCCGCGCTGAGCACGCCCTCCCGCCAGGGGCGGCCGTGGCCGGGAAACACCACCGCGGCCCGGGTGGCCGCCAGCGCCTGCAGCGAGTCGAGCGCCCGGGCGCTGTCCGCCGTCGCGGCTCCCGAGACGCTCTGCGGCCCCGCACCCCCGGGGTAGGGGGCGAGGGCCACCAGGGCGTCTCCGGTGGTGACCGCGTCGTGCCCGGGAAGACGCGGTGCGCAGTGGCCGGGAGTGAACACGGCCCTGGGGTGTCCGGGAATGCCGAGTTCCTGCCCCGGGACGAGTTCCGACGGTTCGGTGACCCCGTTGACCGTGGGCGCGCCCGCCGCGACCATGCCCGCGAGGACGGGGACGCCGCCCGGGTGGCGCAGCGGATACCACAGCCGGCTGTTCTCGTGCTGGTACTGGGAGGGGTGGGCGGCGACGAAGTTCTCCTCCGGGTGGGCCCACACCGGCACCCGCCACTGCCCGCGCAGCCGCTCCGCGAGTCCCAGGTGGTCGAAGTGCGCGTGGGTGGGCACGACCGCCCGGACCTGCTCGGGCTCCGTTCCGATGGCCCGCAACGCGCGCAGCGGCACCGGCCAGGCCGCGGGCAGCCCGGTGTCCACGACCGTGACGCCGTCGCCGTCGGCCACCAGGTACATGGTGGTGTGGGCGTGTCCGCTCCGGTGGATTCCCGGCGGTGTGTTCCCGTCCGCCGTCATCCTCCCCGTCCCGGTGCGGACGGCGCCGTCTCCTCGCCGCGCAGCGCCCTGACGAGCTCCTGCTCCTCCCGGCGGGACAGGCTGGTCTCCAGCACGACCGGCTCCAACGGTCGCAACGCCTCGACGACGCGGTCCCTGGTGGCCGAGTGGACCAGCAGGAACACCGCGGCCCGGCCCCCGTCGAGCTGGTGTCCGATCTGGCGGATCATGCCGTCGTCGATACCGATGTCGGTCAGTTTGCCCGCGACGGCGCCGGCCGCCGCCCCCACCGCCAGGCCGAGCGCGGGCGAGAGGAACAGCGCCCCGACCAGGGTGCCCCACAGGGCGCCGCCCGCGGCGCCCACACCGGTCGCGCTCAGCGTCTGCTGGATGCGCGGCTTGCCGCGGGCGTCCTTGTAGACGTAGGCGGCGTCCTTCAACCGCAGCAGCTCGTGCCGGGCCAGGTCGTCGGCGATGTCGAGGGCCTGCTCCGCCCGGTCCCGGTCGGCTACGCCGAACACCACCAGATGGGTCATGGCCGTCTCCTCCCGGGTCGTCGTTCCCCTCCCCTATCCGGGGGACGCCGTGCCTCACCCGGGCGCGTGCCAAGAAACGGCAAACGCCCGCGGCCGGCGGGGCCGCGGGCGGAAGGTCACGGACGACGCAAGCGGGTCAGACGTTGAAACCGAGCATCCGCAGCTGGTCCCGGCCGTCCTCGGTGATCTTGTCCGGCCCCCACGGCGGCATCCAGACCCAGTTGATCTTGACCTCGCGGTCGAACTCCTCCAGCGCGCTGGCGGCCTGGTCCTCCAGGACGTCGGTGAGCGGACAGGCGGCGCTGGTCAGCGTCATGTCGATGACGATGTCCCGCTCGTCCACGTTGATGCCGTAGACCAGACCGAGATCGACGATGTTGACGCCCAGTTCGGGGTCGATGACGTCCTTGAGGGCGTCGGTGATCTCCTCCAGCAGCGCCTCGTCCACCTCGGCGGCCGGAGCCTGCGCGGTCTGGGCAGCCTCCTCGTTTCCGGTGGTCATGCGGCCCCCTCCTTCTGGGTTGCCAGGGACTTGGCGGTCGCGTCCTTCCACGCCATCCAGGCGAGCAGAGCACACTTGACGCGGGCGGGGTACTTCGACACCCCGGCGAAGGCCACCGCGTCCTCCAGCACGTCCTCGTCGGGCTCGACCTGTCCCCTGGACTGCATGAGTGCGGTGAACTCGTCCAGGACGGCCATCGCCTCGTCGACGGTCTTGCCGATGAGCAGGTCGGTCATGACCGAGGCGCTGGCCTGGCTGATGGAACAGCCCATGCTGTCGTAGGAGATGTCGGCGACCGTGGCCGTGCCGTTCCCCTCCTCCGGCTTGAGCAGCACCCGGAGGGTGACCTCGTCACCGCAGGTGGGGTTGATGTGGTGGCTCTCCGCGTCGAACGGCTCCCGCAGCCCCTTGTGGTGCGGGTTGCGGTAGTGGTCCAGGATGATCTCCTGGTACATCGCGTCGAGTTTCATGGCACGCCTCTCCTAGCTTCGGGCCACGCCGAAGAACCGCTGCGCCTCGCGGATCCCCTCGGCCAGGGCGTCCACGTCGGCGAGGGAGTTGTACAGGTAGAAGGAGGCTCGGGTGGTGGCCACCGTGCCGTACCTGCGGTGCAGCGGCCAGGCGCAGTGGTGCCCCACCCGCACGGCCACTCCCAGGTCGTCCAACACCTGTCCCACGTCGTGGGGGTGGATGCCGTCGACGGTGAACGACACCGCTCCCCCGCGTGCCTCGGCGTCGGCCGGTCCGACGATCCGTACCCCCTCGATGGAACCGACGTGCTTGAGCGCGTATTCCACCAGGGCGTGCTCGTGCGCGGCGACGGCCTCCATGCCGACGGAGCTCAGGTAGTCGCAGGCCGCGGCCAGGCCGACCGCCTGCGGCGCCATCGGCACCCCGGCCTCGAAGCGCTGCGGCGGGTCGGCCCAGGTGACACGGTCCATGTGCACCACGCCGATCATGGAGCCGCCGGTGATGAACGGCGGCATGGCGCGCAGCAGTTCACCGCGTCCCCACAGCACGCCGATGCCGTTGGGGCCGCACATCTTGTGCCCGGAGAACACCAGGAAGTCGGCGCCGAGTTCGGTGACGTCGACCGGCATGTGCGGCACCGACTGGGCACCGTCCACCAGGACCAGCGCGCCGACGGCGTGCGCCCGCTCCGCGATCTGCCGGACCGGGTTGACGGTGCCCAGCACGTTGGACTGGTGGATGAGCGCCACGATCCGCGTGCGCTCGTTGACCAGGTCGTCCAGATTCGACAGGTCGAGGCGGCCCTCGTCGGTGACGCCGAACCAGCGCAGGGTCGCCCCGGTGCGGCGGCACAGCTCCTGCCACGGCACCAGGTTGGCGTGGTGCTCCATCTCGGTGACGACGACCTCGTCGCCCGGGCCCACGGCCAGGCGGGCGAACTCCTCGCCCGCGGTGGCCGCGTTGCTCATGGCGTAGGCGACGAGGTTGACCGCCTCGGTGGCGTTCTTGGTGAACACCACCTCGTCGGCGGGGGCGCCGACGAAGGCCGCGATGGTGGCCCGGGCCGCCTCGTAGGCGTCGGTCGCCTCCTCCGCGAGCTGGTGCGCCCCCCTGTGCACCGCCGCGTTGTGGCGTTCGTAGAACTCCCGCTCGGCGTCGAGGACCTGCCGGGGTTTCTGCGAGGTCGCCCCGGAGTCGAGGTACACCAGCGGACGCTCGTCGCGGACGGTCCGGGCCAGGATCGGAAAGTCGGCCCGGATCGTCTCGACATCCAGCTCGCGTGCTGTCACGGTCAGGCGCCTACCTTCACGAACCGCTCGTAGCCCTCGGACTCCAGCGTCTCGGCGAGCTCGGGGCCGCCGGACTCGGCGACCCGGCCGTCCGCGAAGACGTGGACGTAGTCGGGCTTCACGTAGTTGAGGATGCGGGTGTAGTGCGTGATGAGCATGACGCCCATCCCGTTGGCCTCCTTGGCCCGGTTGATGCCCTCGGAGACGACCTTGAGGGCGTCGACGTCGAGGCCGGAGTCGGTCTCGTCGAGGATGGCCATCTTCGGCTTGAGCAGCTCCAGCTGGAGGATCTCGTGCCGCTTCTTCTCACCGCCGGAGAAGCCCTCGTTGACGCCGCGGGAGGCGAAGGAGGAGTCGAAGGCCAGGGTCTTCATGGCCTCCTGCAGCTCCTTGGAGAACGCCCGCAGCTTGGGGGCCTCCCCGCGGACCGCGGTGACGGCGCTGCGCAGGAAGTTGGACATGGACACGCCCGGCACCTCGATCGGGTACTGCATGGCGAGGAACAGTCCGGCGCGGGCCCGCTCGTCGACCTCCATCTCCAGCACGTTCTCACCGTCGAGGAGGACCTCGCCGTCGGTGATCTCGTAACGGGGGTGGCCGGCGACGGCGTAGGCCAGGGTGGACTTGCCGGAGCCGTTGGGACCCATGATGGCGTGGGTCTCACCGGAGTTGATGGTCAGGTCGACGCCCTTGAGGATCTCCTTGCGCTCGTCCTCGCTGATGATGACGTCGGCACGCAGACCGCGGATCTCGAATGTGGTCATGGTCTCTTCTTCAGCCTCTACGGGTTCGTGGGGTCCAACGAGACGAGCACGTCGTCACCGTCGATCTTCACAGCGTACGTGGGGACCGCCTGGGTGGCCGGCGGGTTGAGCGGCTTGCCGGTGCGCAGGTCGAAGCAGGATCCGTGCAGCCAGCACTCGATACTGCCGTCCTCGACCTCGCCCTCGGAGAGGTTCACCTCGGCGTGCGAGCAGATGTCGCTGATCGCGTACACCTGGCCCTCGCTGCGCACCACCGCCACCGGGGTGTCACCGACCTCCACGCTCAGCGCTCCCTCCTCGGGGAGGTCGCCGAGCGAGCAGACCCTGGTGTAGGTCCCTTCCCTACTCATGGAACGCCAACTTCTCCTCGACCTCGTCCGTGATGCGCTGACGCAGTTCGGGCACCTCGATCCGGTTGATGATCTCGGCGAAGAAGCCGCGGATCACCAGCCGCCGGGCCTCGTCGGCGGGGATGCCGCGCGACTGGAGGTAGAAGAGGTGGATGTCGTCGAGACGTCCGCTGGTGCTGGCGTGTCCCGCCCCCTCGACCTCCCCGCTGAAGATCTCCAGGTTGGGCACGGAGTCCACGCGGGTGCCGTCGGTGAGCACGAGGTTGCGGTTGTTCTCGTAGGAGTCGGTCCCCTTGGTGCCCTCACCGATGATCACGTCACCGATCCACACCGCGTGGGCGTCCTCGCCGCTGAGCGCGCCCTTGTAGTCGACGCGGCTGCGGGTGTGGGAGAGGTTGTGGTCGACCAGCGAGCGGTGCTCGTGGTGCTGGCCCTCACCGGTGAAGTACAGGCCGTACAGCTCGGCGTTGCCGCCGGGGCCGGTGTAGCCGACCTTGGGCGACAGCCGCACCAGGTCGCCGCCGAGGGTGACCACGACGCTGCGGTGGTTGGCGTCCCGGCCGACCTTGGTGTACTGGTGCGACACGTGGACGGAGTCGCGGTCCCAGTCCTGGAGGCTGACGACGTCCAGCCGGGCCCCGTCCTCGATGACGAACTCGACGTTGTCGGCGTAGATCGAGGAGCCCGCGTACTCCAGGACCACCGCGGCGGAGCTGAACCGCTCGGCCCGGATCAGGATGTGCCCGTAGGCGTCGCCCTGCTCGACGCCGGTGACCCTGACGAACACCGGCTCGTCGACCGCGGTGTCCTTCGGCACCGTGACGACGACGGCTTCGGTGAAGGACTGGTAGGCCAGGGCGCTGACCCGGTCGGTGGGCAGGAACGAGCGGCCCAGCCGTTCGTCGTCGCGGCCCACGGTTTCGACGGTGACCCCCTCGGGCGCGGTCACCTCGGTCTTCACCACGCCGTCGGCGATGTCGCGGCCGTCGTGCAGGCCGCGCAGCCGGCGCAGCGGGGTGAAGCGCCACTCCTCCTCGCGTCCGGTGGGCTTGGGGAAGTCGTTCGGGTCGAACGATCCGTGGACGTCGAGCTTGGAGACGGGCAGGCCGCCGCCGTGGCTGTGTTCCTTGATTCCGAGGTTAGGGGTGGCCATGCTCAGCCGACCGATCCTTCCATCTGCAGTTCGATGAGCCGGTTCAGTTCCAGCGCGTACTCCATGGGGAGCTCACGCGCGATGGGTTCGACGAAGCCCCGGACGATCATCGCCATGGCCTCCTCCTCGCCCAGGCCCCTGCTCATCAGGTAGAAGAGCTGGTCCTCGCTGACCTTGGAGACCTTGGCCTCGTGGCCCATCTCCACGTTGTCCTCGCGCACGTCCACGTACGGGTAGGTGTCGGAGCGGCTGATCGTGTCGATCAGCAGCGCGTCGCACTCCACGTTGGACTTGGAGTACTCGGCGCCCTCCTGGATCTGCACCAGTCCGCGGTAGGAGGACCGGCCGCCGCCCCGGGCCACCGACTTGGAGACGATGGTGGAGGAGGTGTGCGGCGCGCAGTGCACCATCTTGGAGCCGGTGTCCTGGTGCTGGCCCTCGCCGGCGAAGGCGATGGACAGGGTCTCGCCCTTGGCGTGCTCGCCCATCAGGTAGACCGCCGGGTACTTCATGGTGACCTGGGAGCCGATGTTGCCGTCGATCCACTCCATGGTGGCGCCCTCGTAGGCGACGGCACGCTTGGTGACCAGGTTGTAGACGTTGTTCGACCAGTTCTGGATGGTCGTGTAGCGGCAGCGGGCGTTCTTCTTGACGATGATCTCGACGACCGCGGAGTGCAGCGAGTCCGACTTGTAGATCGGCGCGGTGCAGCCCTCGACGTAGTGGACGTAGGCGCCCTCGTCGACGATGATGAGCGTCCGCTCGAACTGGCCCATGTTCTCGGTGTTGATCCGGAAGTAGGCCTGCAGCGGGATCTCCACGTGCACGTTCTTGGGCACGTAGACGAAGGAGCCGCCGCTCCACACCGCGGTGTTCAGCGCGGCGAACTTGTTGTCGCCGGGCGGGATGACGGTGCCGAAGTACTCCTTGAACAGCTCCGGGTGCTCCTTGAGCGCGGTGTCGGTGTCCAGGAAGATGACGCCCTGGGCCTCCAGGTCCTCACGGATCTGGTGGTAGACGACCTCGGACTCGTACTGCGCGGCCACTCCGGCCACCAGGCGCTGCTTCTCGGCCTCGGGAATGCCCAGCTTGTCGTAGGTGCGGCGGATGTCCTCGGGCAGCTCCTCCCAGGAGGTGGCCTGCTTCTCGGTGGACCGCACGAAGTACTTGATGTTGTCGAAGTCGATCTTCGACAGGTCGGCACCCCAGTTCGGCAGCGGCTTCTTGGTGAACAGCCGGAGCGCCTTCAGACGCAGGTCCCGCATCCACTCGGGCTCGTCCTTCTTGGCCGAGATGTCGCGGACGACCTCCTCGTCGAGGCCGCGGCGCGCCGAGGCGCCGGCCACGTCGGGGTCGGCCCAGCCGTACTCGTAGGTGCCGAGCCCTTCGAGCTCGGGGTGCGCGGTAGACGTCATTACGCGGATCCTCCTGGACGAGACGTCCTGTCGTGGCGTTGTGGGTCCGTGTCCCGCTGGGTGCGGGCCTCGGCGGTCAGGGAGCCGATGTCGCGAGGGCTGACGTGGGTGGTGCAGACGCCGTCGCCGTGCGCGATGGTGGCCAGGCGGCGCACCGGGGTGCCCAGCAGCCGGGCGAAGGCCTCGACCTCGGCGTCGCACAGTTCGGGGAACTCCGCCGCCACGTGGGCGACCGGGCAGTGGTGCTGGCACAACTGCTCTCCCCCGGCCGGGGCCGCCCCCGCCGAGGCGGCGTAGCCGTCGTTGGACAGCGCCTCGGCCAGCAGCCGGACCCGCTGCTGCGGGGGTGCGGCAGCGAGCACGGGACGGTACCGGCGTTCGAGGTCGGCCACCTGGCGTCGCGCGAACTCGGTGACGGCCTGCGGTCCCGCCTTCTCCGCGAGGAAGCGCAGTGCACTGGCGGCGAGGTCGTCGTAGCCGTGCACGAACGCGTCGCGTCCGGCCCCGGTGATCACGAAGACGCGTGCGGGCCTGCCTCTGCGGCGGCGCCCGACGGGTCGGGCGTCGCGGGCCTCGACCATGCCCTCGCTCACCAGGTGGTCGAGGTGGCGGCGGATGGCCGCCGAGGTCAGTCCGAGCCGTTCTCCCAGCGCGGACGCCGTGATCGGACCGTGTTCGAGTATGAGTCGGGCGACCCGTGCCCGGGTGCCGGTCTCGGCCCCCAGTTCGTGGCCAGCAGGCGTCAGGGCCGTGCCGGTCCCGGCCGTCCCCCCCACTCGCTTCTGCCCGCCCACGTTTTTCACAACATCAGTGTGGCCTAATTATGTCCCCATAAGCAAACCGTGTCGAGTGCCATAGGACACACAAGTTAGCCTTGCCTTACAGGGCTTTTCCTCGTTCGTCCGACGACGGGAGCAGACCGGACCCGCTCCGCACCGCACCCGACCGGCCGCACAGCGAGACCTGCGTCTCAATATATGAGACAGCTCGCCCGTCCCGGGAACCCCGAGGGTCACACCGACCCCGTGCGCCCCCTTCCCGCCCCCGCCGTAGACTCTTCGCCATGAGCACCCCTGCCGTCGAGGTCACCGACCTGGTCAAGCGCTACGGCGACGTCACCGCCGTGGCCGGCCTGTCGTTCACGGCCGCCCGTGGCGCGGTGACGGCGCTGCTCGGCCCCAACGGCGCGGGCAAGACCACGACGATCGAGATCTGCGAGGGGTTCCGTCGCGCGGACTCCGGCCGCGTCCGCGTCCTCGGCCTCGACCCGGTGCGCGACGCCTCCGCGCTGCGCCCCCGGGTCGGCGTCATGCCGCAGAGCGGCGGGGTGCCCACCGGTGTCCGCGCGGGCGAGTGGCTGCACCTGATGGCCGCCTTCCACGCCTCCCCCATCCCGCCCGAGGCCCTCCTGGAACGGCTCGGCCTGTCCGCGGCGGCGCGCACCCCGTTCCGGCGGCTGTCCGGCGGGCAGCAGCAGCGCCTGTCCCTGGCCGCCGCCGTCATCGGCCGTCCCGAACTGGTGTTCCTGGACGAGCCCACCGCGGGTCTGGACCCCCAGGCCCGCATGGCCACCTGGGACCTGATCGGCGATCTGCGCGCGGCCGGAGTGGGCGTGGTGCTGACCACGCACTACATGGAGGAGGCCGAGCGTCTCTCCGACCACGTGGTCATCATCGACCACGGCCGGGTGGTCGCCGACGGCCCCACCGCGGACCTCACCCGCGGCGACCGGGAACTGCGGTTCCGCGCCGCCCCGGGGCTGGACGTGTCCGCCCTCGCCGCGGCACTGCCCGCGGACTGCGCCGTCACCGAGCACGGCGCCGGACAGTACACGGTGACCTGCGCCGCCCCGGACGACCTGGGGCCCGGCCTGGTGGCGACCGTGAGCACCTGGTGCGCGGCCCGCGACATCCTCCCCGAGGACCTGCGCGTGCACCGGCGCACCCTCGAAGACGTCTTCCTCGAACTCACCGGCCGGGACCTACGCGACTGATGTCCTCCACCTCACCGATCGACTTCACCCCCGCCCCGAAGGCCGCCCCGGCGACGCGCCGCGTGCTGGCCCAGGCCGGGCTGGAACTGCGACTGCTGCTGCGCAACGGCGAGCAACTGCTGCTGACCCTCGTCATCCCGGTGCTGCTGCTGGTCGGCTTCAGCACCGTGCCGCTGGTGGACCTGGGCACCGCCTCCCGGGTGGACTTCCTGGCCCCGGGCGTGCTGGCGCTGGCGACGATGTCCACCGCGTTCACCGGGCAGGCCATCGGCACCGGCTTCGAGCGGCGCTACGGCGTGCTCAAACGCCTGGGCGCCACCCCCCTGTCGCGGCTGGGACTGCTGGCCGCCAAGACCCTGGCGGTACTGGCGGTCCAGGTGCTGCAGGCCGCGGTCATCTGCGCGGTGGCGCTGGCGCTGGGCTGGTCCCCGCAGGGCGGCTTGGTCGGCGCGCTGAGCGCGGCGCTGCTCATGGTGCTGGCCACCGCCGCGTTCAGCGCGCTGGCCCTGCTGATGGCGGGGACCCTGCGCGCCGAGGCCACCCTGGCCGCGGCCAACCTGGTCTACGTGGTGCTGCTGGGTCTGGGCGGGGTGGTCTTCCCCGTCGACCGGTTCCCCGCGGCACTGCTGCCCCTCGTCGAGGCCCTGCCCATCACCGCCCTGTCGACGGGCCTGCGCACGGTGCTGGCCGAGGGGGCGGCGCTGCCGCTCGGCCCCGTGCTGGTGCTGCTCGCCTGGGCCGCGGTCGGCGCGGTCCTGGCCGGTCGGTTCTTCCGCTGGGAGTGAGGCCGCGGGCGGCCCGCCCGCGCAGAACCTCCGGCTGCGGACACGGACGGCACGCCGCCCCGCGGTGACCGGGTCCCCACGGGGTGCCGGGGCACGAGCCCGCGGGCCGAACCCGCCTCCGCCGCGGAGCCGAACGCCCGTCCCCCGGCCGGAACACTAGACTCCCCCGCGTGGAATCCCTCGGCGTCCCCTGGTTCGTCCTGGTGCGCCACCTCGGGCCGCCCCTGGTGCTGCTGGCCGTGGGCGGCGCGCTGGTGCGGTGGCGCAGGCCTGCGCGCGCGGGCCTGGTCGTCGCCGCGCTGTGCGTGAACCTGCTGGCCGCGGCGCTGCCCTTCCTGTGGATCGCCCTGCAGGCGGCCACCGGGCTGGGCACGGGCAGTGCCGCCGGACTCGTCATGACGGGGCTGCAGCCGCTGGTGTCGTTCGCCGCCTGGATGCTGCTGCTGGGCGCGGCCGTGGCTCCGCGAGCACGGAGTGTCAGCACCAGTGGCTAGTCTGGTGCGGTGTTCAATCTCGGTCACCTCTTCTCCGCTCTGCTCGTCCACATACCGCACCTCCTGATCGGCCTGGTCGGTCTGGTGCTGACGTTCACGGTCCGACTGCGCGGACGCGGCCTGCTCGCCTCCGCGATGGTGGTGCTGCTGCTGTCCACGCTGGGCAACCTCCTCTTCCAACTGCTCTCCCCGTCGCTGCTGGCCGGTATTGCCGCCGATCAGGTCAACCTTGTCTTCACCCTGGTCAGCGTGGTGCTGTCGCTGCTGGACCTCGTTATCTGGGGGCTGGTGTTCGCCGCGCTGTTCGCCAACCGCGAGCGCGTCCTGCCCACCGCCCCCGCCGTGCGGCACCCCGCACCCTGATCCCCGGCCCGGCCGCGCCCGCGCCTTCGCTGACGGGCGCGGCCGGGGCGCTCAGCCGCCCAGGGTGGCGACCATGAGCGCCTTGATCGTGTGCATCCGGTTCTCGGCCTGGTCGAAGACGACGGAGGCGGGCGACTCGAACACCTCGTCGGTCACCTCCAGCGCGCTCAGCCCGGTGCGGGCGTGGATGTCGCGGGCGACCTGGGTGCCCAGGTCGTGGAAGGCCGGCAGGCAGTGCAGGAACTTGACGTCGGGGTTGCCGGTGGCCTTGAGCGCCTCGGCGTTGACCTGGTAGGGCAGCAGCTGCCGGATGCGCTCGTCCCACACCTCGGCGGGCTCGCCCATCGACACCCACACGTCGGTGTAGACGAAGTCGGCTCCGGCCAGCCCCTCGGCGACGTCCTCGGTGAAGGTGACACGGCCGCCGGTGGTCTCGGCGATCGCGCGGGCGGGCGCGGCCACCGTCTCCTCGTCGGGCCACAGCTCGCGGGGGGCGACCATGCGCACGTCCACGCCGAGCATGGCGCCGGTGACGGTGAGGGAGTTGCCGAGGTTGTTGCGGGCGTCGCCCATGTAGGCCAGGGTGACCTCGCGCAGCGGCTTGTCGGTGTGCTCGGTGATGGTGAGGAAGTCGGCGAGCATCTGGGTGGGGTGCCACTCGTCGGTGAGGCCGTTCCACACCGGCACGCCCGCGTACTCGGCCAGCTCCTCCACCAGGGACTGGCGGGAGCCGCGGTACTCGATGCCGTCGAACATCCGGCCCAGGACGCGGGCGGTGTCCTTGATGGACTCCTTGTGGCCGATCTGTGAGCCCGCCGGGTCCAGGTAGGTGACGTGGGCGCCCTGATCGTGGGCGGCGACCTCGAAGGCGCACCGGGTGCGGGTGGAGGTCTTCTCGAAGATCAGGGCGATGTTCTTGCCCTTGAGTCGTGGCTGCTCGGTCCCCGCGTACTTGGCGGCCTTCAGGTCGGCCGCCAGCCTGATCAGGAACACCAGTTCCTGGGGGGTGAGGTCGAGTTCCTTGACGAGACTGCGGTTGCGCAGGTTGAACGCCATCGCGGCCGGCTCTCCTGTCCGTCACACTGACATTTCTGGAAAGATATTCATTCTATCGAATACTCATTCGCACCTCGCGGGTGGCTCAGTCGTCCCGCTCCAGCGGGCAGGTCATGCAGTGCGGCCCCCCGCGCCCGCGTCCCAGCTCGTTGCCCGGGGTGGTGATGACCTCGATCCCGTTGGCGCGCAGGTAGGCGTTGGAGGCGACGTTGCGCTCGTAGGCCAGGACCACGCCGGGCTCCAGCGCGACGAGGTTGCACCCGTCGTCCCACTGTTCGCGTTCGGAGGAGAAGACGTCCTGGGTGGGGGTGAGCACCCTGATGTCGTCGACGCCCACCGCGGCGGCGATGGCGCGGTGCATGTCCTCGGGCGCGTGGTCGGTGATCTTGAGCTCCTTGTCGTTGTCGCCCGGCTCGATCGTGTAGGAGGGCAGCATGCCCAGGCCCGCGTACTTGGTGAAGACCCCGTGGTCCACGTTGGTCATGACGGTGTCCAGGTGCATGACGGCCCGCGCCCGGGGCATCCAGATGCCCAGGATGCGCCGGGCGCCGCCGCGGGCGAACAGTTCCCGGGCGAGCAGCTCCACCGCCTGGGGGCGGGTGCGCTCGCTCAGCCCCACCAGCACCGAGCCGTTGCCCACGGGCATGACGTCGCCGCCCTCGATGGTGGCGGGCGCCCAGGCCACCCCCGGGTTCCACACCTGGAAGTCGGCGTCGGCGAACAGCGGGTGCCACCGGTAGACCGCCTCGTACAGCGTGGTCTCGCGCATGCGGGCGCGCCTGCGCATGACGTTGATGGACACCCCGCCGCCGATCCAGCTGGAGGTGTCGCGGGTGAAGATGAGGTTGGGCAGCGGCGGCAGCACGAACGCGTCCGGGTCGAGGGTGTGGAACCACACCGACCGGGGTTCGGCGACCCGCTCCAGCATCTCCCGCTTGGTGATGCCGCCGACGAGGAAACGGCGCAGCTCGGCGGTGTCCATCGCGTCCAGGCAGTCGCGGATGGCGTCCAGGGCCGCGGGGCCGTAGAAGCGCTCGTCCAGCACGTGGTCGAGGATGTAGGTCTCGGCCTCGGCCACGCGCAGGGTCTCCTCCAGCAGTTCGCCGAAGAGGTGCACCACCACCCCCCGGTCGCGCAGGTGCCCGACGAACAGGTCGTGCTCCTCGCGGGCGCGGTCCACCCACAGCACGTCGTCGAAGAGAAGCGCGTCCTTGTTGCTGGGACTCAGGCGCTGCAGTTCCAGGTCGGGCCGGTGCACCAGGACCTGGCGCAGGCGGCCGATCTCGGAGTTGACACGGAAAGCCAAGGCTGCCTCCTCACCGTCCGGATCGGGCCGTCACCGGCGCTCCGGACCCCACGACGCGATTCGACCACGCACCGGTGCCTTCCCACCAGTCCCTTCCCCCACGCCCCACCCGCCTCTCCTCATAGGATGACGGGATGACCGACGACCCTCGTGGACGGTCCACGCCGGGACCGCTCTTCCGTGCCGCGGCGCTGGCCCGCTCCGCGGGCGCCGCCATCCCGCCGACCTGGCTGGTCGGGGTGAGCATCCTGTCGGTGCAGCTCGGCGCGGGCGTGGCCAAGAACCTGTTCGCGGTGCTGCCGCCCGGCGCCGTCGTCTGGCTGCGCCTGCTCTCCTCGGTCCTGGTGCTGCTGGTCTTCGCCCGCCCCGCGCTGCGTGGCCACACCCGCTCCGACTGGCTGGTGGCGGCCGCCTTCGGGGCGTCTCTGGCGACCATGAACTACGCCATCTACGAGTCGTTCGCGCGCATCCCGCTGGGGGTGGCGGTGACCATCGAGTTCCTGGGGCCGCTGGCGGTGGCGGTGGCGGGGTCGCGCCGCTGGCGGGACCTGGTGTGGGTGGCGCTGGCCGGGACGGGAGTGGCGCTGCTGGGCTGGGGCGAGGGCGGGGTGACCCTCGCGGGGGCGGCGTTCGCGGTGCTGGCGGGGGCTGCCTGGGCCGCCTACATCCTGCTCAGCGCGGCCACCGGCCGCCGCTTCCCCGGCGCCTCCGGACTGACCGCGGCCTCCGTGGTCGGCGCGCTGCTGATCGCCCCGATCGGGATCGGCCAGGGGGGCGCGGACCTGCTCGAACCGAAGGTGCTGCTGTTCGGGCTGGTCGTGGGTCTGCTGTCCTCGACGATCCCCTACTCCCTGGAGTTGCGGGCGCTGCGCCGCATCCCGCCGCGGGTGTTCGGCATCCTGATGAGCCTGGAACCGGCCGCCGCCGCGCTGGTGGGCCTGGTGGTGCTGGGCGAGTTCCTCACCGCCGCCCAGTGGGCCGCGGTGGCCTGCGTGGTCGCCGCCAGCGTGGGCGCGACCCGCTCCGCGCGGGCCTGAGCCCGCCCGAGTCCGTGGCCCTTCCGACAGCGGCGGGGCAGCCCCTAATTCCGAACGGAGTTCCGCGACGGCCTGGACCAGTCCGCTGCGTTCGAGGCGGGACAGGACGTCACCGACGGTTCCGGGGGGATTGCGCCAGGAGTCAGCGATCTGCTGGGCACAGGACCAGACGACTTTCCGGTCCAGGTGGATCTGGTCGACGACGAAGTCGTCGGGGCTCTTGGCCTCAATGTCCCAGTCCGCCAGTACAGACCGAGGGAAGTCGCGGAGATTCGACGTGCCAATGACCTGGGCACGTGCCCGGATCGCCGCAGCGAGAACATGCCGGTCATCGGAATCGGGAAGCTGCAGTGACTCGATCAGTGGCTCGTAGCCGGTGACAAGGCAGTCCCGGACCGCGGCGAGCATGAGTGTACGCGTGCGATCGAGTGCCTCCGGCGGGATGTCCGGTCTGTCTCTCCGAAGGTTCCTGAAGACCTCGTCGAGGATCTGGTGAGTCCACTTGGCTTGGACGAGACCGGCTTGAGCCACTCTGATGAGAAGATCACGCAGTGTGCTCGGATAGAGGACGCTGGCGTCGTAGACCACGACGAAGGCCATGTCAGTCGAGCCCCAACTCCCTGTTCAAGGCCGACAGCTCGTCAGCGGCCTCGCGTCTCCGTTGGTCGTCACGGCGCATGTAGTCCAACAGGGAGTCGGCCCGCACCCGACGATGTGTCCCCACCTTCCGGTACTCGATCTCTCCGGCGTTGAGCAGACCGATGAGGTGCGGCCGCGAAACGTTCAGCAGGTCTGCCGCCTCCTGGGTGGTCAACTCGGCGTGTGCGGGAACGATGGAGACCCCCCGTCCGGCCGCCATGTGAGCGAGCACCCCGGCCAGCAGTTCCAGCGCCGCACGGGGCAGGACCAACTTCTCACCGTCGTCCTCGACGACAACCGGAACGATCGACGGATTCTCCGGATGGTCCTGCAGATACCGGCGGACACGGGGCAGGGCATTCCGAGCGATTCGTACGTCATCCGCTCCGGGGCGGGACGACAGCGCGACCATGCTTCCTCCTCACCCGATCAGGTGACCAACCATCCCCTGTAAACGCATTATCCGAAACAGACGAAGTAAACGCAACAGCGTGCGTCACCTTTCCGCCTCCTCAGCTGCCGACGCCCCCTGCCCAGGCCCCGAGGCCAGCGTGGGCGCGACCCGCTCCGCGCGGGCCTGAGCCCGCCCGAGGGGTCCCGTGTCGCAGCAGCTCACCGCTGGTACGGACCCCGGCCGAAGCCTCGCCGGCCCTCTACTACGATCTGTCGTATGACAGCCTCTCCCCGGTCTGTCGCGCTCGCGGCGGACGACCTCACGATCCTGAACCTGCCGCTGTGGGCGTGGCAGGTGGCGTTCTGCGTCGTCGGCGTGGTGGCGCTGGCGCTGTTGGCCCGCACGATCTGGCATCCCACGACCGCGTCGCTGCGCTGGTGGGCGCTGGGCAACGTCGTCGTCAACTCCGGGATCGCGGTGACCGGGGCGACGGTGCGCGTCACCTCCTCGGGACTGGGCTGCTCGGAGTGGCCCAAGTGCACCCCGGAGAGCTTCGTGCCGGTGGGCACCGGCCACTCGGCGTTCCACGCGGCCATCGAGTTCGGCAACCGCACCCTGACGTTCCTGGTGCTCGCCGTCGGAGTGATCGTGCTGGTGGCGACGGTGCGCATGCGGCCGCGCAGGCGCGACCTGCTCGTCATGGCCGCCCTGGTGCCGGTCGGCGTGTTCGGCCAGGCGGTCGTCGGCGGCATCACGGTCTGGAGCGACCTGCACCCGGCCTCGGTGGGCGCGCACTTCGTGCTGTCGGTCCTCGTGGTGATCCTCACGATGGCCTACTACGTGCGCTGCCGCGAGCCGCAGGGGAGGCTGCGGCCCACCGTGACGCCGCTGCTGCGCCTGACCGCCACCGCGCTGGTGCCGGTGGGCCTGGTCCTGATCGTCGCCGGTGTCGTGGTCACCGGAACCGGTCCGCACGGCGGCGACGCCGCCGCCCCCCGCTGGGACTTCCCCCTGGAGTCGGTGACCCGCGTCCACTCGCTGCTGGCGTGGCTCACCACCGCGCTGACCGTGGCGGTGCTCGTCATGGCGCTGCGCTCGGCGGCGCCGCGCCCGGTGCGCGTCCAGGCGTGGCTGCTGCTGGCCGTGCTGCTCGCCCAGGGCGTACTCGGCTACGCGCAGTACCTGCTGGGCCTGCCCGCCTGGATGGTCGTGCTGCACGTGCTGGGCTCGCTGCTGACCTGGACGGCGATCCTGCGACTGTACTTCGCCACCGCCGAACGCGTGGCCGTCGCCGCCCCGGCCGCCCCCGCTACCACCCGGTAGCGGGCGGCTGCGGCGGAGCACCGCCGCGTTGGGCGTGCGCCTGGGCGATGACGTGCTGGAAGTCCGCCCTCCGCAGGAATCCGGAGTCGGTGGGCTGCTGCGCCCAGGCCGGCGCCGCGGGACGGGCGGTACGGCCCTGGAAGGCCTCGCGGGCCATGTGCATGAGCGCCAGGATGGCGTCGCGCCGCTCCCACCAGGCGGAGACCGCCACACCGCGGTCCAGCCGCCGGTGCAGCAGGGCGAGTTCGGTGGCGGCCAGCTGGTAGTCCTCCATCGCCCGGCGTCCCCGCACGCCCGCGGTGCGCCGGGCCCAGGCCCGCGCCCGTTTGCGTCCCTTCATGGTGCTGAGCATCTGGATGTCCGACGGGGTGACCAGGCCGGTGGGAATGTAGGGCGGCAGGTAGGTGGCGATGGCCGCGACCTGGCGGTGGCGGTCGCGCACCGCCACCACGACGAGCGCCACCAGCACGCAGAACAGCAGCGCGTAGACCAGTCCCAGCCCGGTCCAGCCGAACGCGGTGGAGCCGTTCCACAGCGCGTGCAGCACGACCGCGCCGACCCAGCCGAGGAACGGCATGACCAGGCGGCCCACCCCGGCCGGACGGGTGGCGGCGTAGGCGACCCCCAGGCCGATCATCGCGGTGTAGAGCGGGTGGCCCAGCGGCGCGATGACACCGCGCAGCACGAAGGTGACCGCGAACCCGACGGTGCCCTCGGTGAACAGCGCTCCGAGGAAGTAGGAGACGTTCTCCACGAAGGCGAACCCGGTGGCGATCATGGCCGCGTAGATGATGCCGTCGGTGGCCGAGTCGATCTCGTGGCGCCGCCGCCACAGCAGCAACAGCAGGGCCAGTCCCTTGGCGCTCTCCTCCACCAGCGGCGCTCCCACCGCGGCGCTCAGGTAGGCGCCCAGGTCCTCACCGAACACCGGCACGGTGTACAGCTCCATGCCCAGGGTGTTGAGCACGAACGAGGCCAGCACCGCCACGCCCGCGCCCCACAGGAAGGCGAACAGCAGGACCGAGTTCGGCTCCGGTTCGAGCCGGTCCAGCAGCAGGATGAGGGGGACGAGGACGGTCACGGGGACGACGGCCGCCACCAGGCTGACGAGGAACGCGACGACTCCCTCGCTCCCGGCACCGGCGAAACCGCTGAACAGCAGGTAGCCGAGCATCAGCAACATGCACAGGACGCTCACCACGATGCCGACGATCAGACCGACGGAGTGGCGTCCGGGCGTGCGACCTTCCAGGATCGCTTTGGTGTCTAGGGGACGCATGGCAGTCGAGCGTAGCGGCTGGGGCCGACGGGGCCGGGAGCGCGGCGGTCGCGCACGCGGGCCGGAACCGGGCCGCGTTTCGGTGCGGCGGGCGCCGTGTCGGCGTGCCGGCGCCCGCCGCACCAACGGACCGGGACCGCGGGCCGGGCGGTCGGGGCCCTCCCCCGTGCGGGGCCGCCCGGTCGCCGCGGGGCCGCTCAGGCGTGCCGGGACTCGGCCTCGGCGCGGGTGGCCTGGCGGGGGTAGAGCGTCTCCAGTCCCGCGATGAAGGCGCGCAGGGCGAGTTCGAAACTGTCGTTGTCGATCTCGGCGGCGAGTTCGGGCAGGCGGTGCGCCTGGGAGAGGTTGGGGTAGCGGTCCTGGTAGACGCGGGCGTCGGCGTCGAAGCCGCGGGCGAAGGAGTTGATCGCGGCGCCGACCACCAGGTAGCGGGTGGAGGCTCCGATCATGGTGGCCAGCCGGGCGGGCCAGCCCGCGGAGACGAGTCCGCCGTGGATCGCGTCGGCGCGGCGCAGTGCCTCCTCGCGGCGGCCCGGACCGGAGGCGATGAAGGCGACCATGTTGGGGTGCGCGGCCAGGGCGTCGCGGTAGGAGCGCGCCCACACGGTGAGCCCGTGCCGCCAGTCCCCGTTCTTGAAGCCGGAGACGTCTATGTCGGCGGTGATGCGGTCGACGACGTCGTTGAGCAGTTCCTCCTTGGTGCGGTAGTGGCTGTACAGCGACGGGGCCTGGACGCCGAGCTCCTGGGCGAGCTTGCGCATGGACAGTCCCTGCAGTCCGTCGCGGTCGACCAGGGCCAGCGCGGCCTCCTGGATGCGTGTCCGACTCAGCAGCGGTGTCCTGGGGCGAGCCACAGCGATCCCCGTCCTTCCCCTTCTCCCCGGCGCGCCCCCCGTTGTGGTCGCGCGTTCGACCCGGATCGCCTCAAGTATCGGCCAGGGGTCGGGAAGGTGACGGGCCGGCCGGTCTTCCCAAACCGAACACTGTTAGATTAAATGTGACGCGCGACTCCCTATGCCCCGGTCTGTGGTGCTTTCCGGCCACATCCGAGGACCAGCTGTACCGAAGGAGCCCCTATGCAACTCTCACTCGCCACGATCCTGGCCGAGGCCGCGCGTCGGTACCCCGAACGGACCGCGCTCATCGCCGACGGCACCCGGATCTCCTACGCGGCCCTGTGGCAGGAGTCCCTGCGCCACGCGGGCGCGCTGCGCTCCCTGGGAGTGTCCCCCGGCGACCGCGTCGCCCTGCTCGCGGGCAACGTCGCCGACTTCGTGCGCTGCTACTACGGCATCCTCGCGGCGGGCGGCAGCGTGGTGACCATCCCGCCGATGCTCAGCCCCAAAGAGGTCGCCTTCCTGCTCGCCGACACCGGGGCGCGCCTGGTCCTGGCGCAGAGCCTGTTCGCCGAACTGGCCCGCGCCGCCGTCGACGGGGACGGCGCCGAGGTGCGCACCGTCGGAGAGCCGCACCGCCCCGACGCCCTGGAGCCGCTCCTGTCCTCCAGCGAGCCGCTGCCCTCCTACGTCTCCCGCTCCCCCGACGACATCGCCGTGATCTTCTACACCAGCGGCACCACGGGAGTCCCCAAGGGCGCCCTGCTGACCCACCTCAACCTGGTGATGAACGCCACCGTCAACGCGTTCGACGTGCACCCCATGAGCGGCGAGGACGTCGTCATGGGCTCCCTGCCGCTGTTCCACACCTTCGGCCAGTCGGTGGCCCTCAACACCACCTTCCGGGTCGGCGGCACCCTGATCCTGCAGGAGCGCTTCGACCCGGACCAGGCGATCCGGATGATGCACGAGTACGGCGCCACCATCTTCGACGGCGTGCCCACCATGTTCGTCCGCCTCGCCGAGGCCGCGGCCAACCACACCGAACTGCCCGACCTGCGCTTCTGCGTCTCCGGCGGCGCCTCCCTGCCCGAGGTGGTGCTGCGCCGGTTCGAGGAGGCGTTCTCCACCACCGTCTACGAGGGCTACGGCCTCTCGGAGACCTCGCCCACGGCCAGCACCAACCAGACCCTCTACGGCGCCCGGGCCGGCTCGGTCGGCCACCCGATCTGGGGCGTGGAGGTGGAGATCGCCCGCGCCGAGATCGACGACCGCATCGAGCTGCTGCCCCGGGGCGAGCAGGGCGAGATCGTGATCCGCGGCCACAACGTCTTCGTCGGCTACCTCAACCGTCCGGAGGCCACCGCGGAGGCGGTCGTCGACGGCTGGTTCCGCACCGGCGACATCGGCTTCATCGACGACGACGGCTTCATCCACATCGTGGACCGCAAGAAGGACCTGATCATCCGCGGCGGCTTCAACGTCTACCCGCGCGAGGTGGAGGAGGTCCTGCTGCGGTTCCCGGGGATTTCCCAGGTCGCGGTGATCGGGGTGCCCGACGCCGAACTGGGTGAGGAGGTCTGCGCGGTGGTGGTGCCCGAGCAGGAGGGCTCCGTCGACCCCGCCGAACTCCAGTCCTGGGCGCGCGAACGCCTGGGCAAGCACAAGTACCCGCGCAGAGTGGAGATCGTGACCGAGCTTCCACTGGGTCCGAGCCTCAAGGTACTCAAGCGTGAACTGCGTACGCGCTTCGGGGGAAAGAGTTAAGGGAACATGGTCGACTTCGCACTGACCGAGGAACAGCGGGAGATCCGCGACTGGGTGCGCACCTTCGTCGAGCGCGAACTCATGCCTCTCGAACAGGAGGTGCTGCGCCGCGAACGGACCGGCGAGGGGCACGGGTTGACCCCGCAGGAGTTGCACGACCTCCGCCAGCTCGCCAAGAAGTCCGACTTCTGGGGGATCCAGACGCCCGTCGAGTACGGCGGCATGGGCCTGGACGCGATCACCACGGCACTGGTGGAGATCGAACTGGGCCGCACGTTCGTGCCGTTCAGCTTCGGCGGCAGCGCCGACAACATCCTCTACTACGCCAACGAGGAGCAGAAGAAGCGCTACCTGCTGCCCACGATCGCGGGCGAGCGCAAGTCCTGCTTCGCCATCACCGAGCCCGGCGCGGGGTCGGACGCCAAGGCGATCCGCACCCGGGCGCACAAGGACGGCGACCACTGGGTGATCAACGGCGAGAAGACGTTCATCACCGGCGGCAACGAGGCCGACTTCGTCATGGTGTTCGCCGTCACCGACCCGGAGAAGGGCGCCGACGGCGGGGTGACCTGCTTCCTGGTGGACCGCGAGGCGGGCTGGCGGTCCGAGCCCATCCTCACCATGGGCGAGTGGGGGCCGGCCTCCCTGGTCTTCGACAACGTCCGGGTGCCGGAGTCCAACGTGCTCGGCGAGGTCGGCCAGGGCTTCGCGCTGGCGATGAAGTGGATCGGCCGGGGCCGCTACCTGCTTCCGGCCCGCGCCTTGGGCGCCTGCGAACGGCTGCTGAGCATGGCCATCGAGTACGCCAACACGCGCGAGACCTTCGGCAAGCCGATCGCCGAACGCCAGGCCATCCAGTGGATGATCGCCGACTCCCAGGTGGAGATCGAGGCGCTGCGCCTGCTGGTGCTCAACGCCGCCTGGCAGGTGGACAACGACCGGGACTCCCGGCACGCCCAGTCCATCGCCAAGCTGTACGGCGGCCAGAAGGCCAACGAGATCGTCGACCGGGTGCTGCAGATCCACGGGGGCATGGGCTACACCCGCGAACTCCCCATCGAACGCTGGTACCGCGAGCTGCGACTGCTGCGCATCTACGAGGGGACCGACGAGATCCAGCGCCGCACCATCGCGCGTGACCTGCTCAAGGGTTACGTCAAGGTGGGCGCCACGCTGGGGTGACCAGAGGCGGGCGGAGCCGGTGTCCGCGAGGCGCCGGCCCGTCCCGTCCCGGGAGCGCGGGACCCCGGGGTTCCCCCTGTTCCCCGGCCGCGGGTTCCGGGACCGGCCCGCGCGCTTCCCGGGGCACCGGCTTCTCCGCGCGGCTCCTCCTCCGTTCCGTGCGGTTGGCGGAGGGCGCTCGGAGCTGGGGCCCGGGCGGCGGACCGCGCCTTCCCCCGGGGCGCCCGCGGGAGACGGAGCCGGTTCCCCGCCACTGCTCCGGGGTCTGCGGCCAGCGGCGCGTTGTGGCGGCGCGCCGCTGGCCGCAGGAGGACGCCTCCGGGGCCGCCCGCTCAGCCGGCCGGCGCGTCGTCCGCGCGCCGCAGGACGGCCACCAGGAACTCGGAGTCGGCGGTGAAGGGCCGCAGGTCCCAGGTCGCCAGCCGCAGGTCGGTGACCAGTCCGGCCTCCGCCACGTCGTCGAAGAACCGCTCGAACGGGTAGCCGCGGCCCGCGCCGAAGCCCACCACCACCCGGCCCTCCGACCGCACCTGGGCGCCCATCCTGCGCAGCACCTCCACCTCGGTTCCGGGCGCCAGGAAGGTCATCACGTTGCCCGCGCAGACCACGGCGTCGAAGGGCTCCTCACCCCGTTCCACCAGGTCGAGTTCGGCCAGGTCACCTACCCGCCAGTCGCCGTCCGGGTGGTCCTTGCGGGCCGCGTCGACCAGGTAGGGGTCGATGTCCACGCCCACCACGCGGTGCCCCCGCGCGACCAGTTCGCCGCCGACGCGCCCCGGTCCGCAGCCCGCGTCCAGGACCCGTGACCCGCGTTCCAGCATCGCGTCGACCATGCGGGCCTCGCCCGCCAGGTCCCGTCCCTGCGCGGCCATGCTCCGGAAGCGTTCCACGTACCAGCGGGAGTGGTCGGGATTCTCCCGCACCATGGCCTCCCAGGCGGTGATCTCTCTCATACCTCCACTCTCTCACCTGTGCGGTGCCGCAGCGCGGCGAGCGCGCTCCCTCCCCCGTCCGACGGAAATCGGGAATGTAGGCTCGATCTCCGCCATTCCCGGTGTTCCCGCCCCCGACCGCACTCCCAGGAGAGGGCCCCCATGTCCCCGACCGCTTCCGCGCCCGTCGGCCCGCCGACCGCCCTGACATGGGCGACGCGGGCCGGCGTGCTCGCCCACGCCGCGCTGCTCGCCGTCGAGTTCGCCACCGCCGGACGGCTGGTGGCCCAGGACCTCACCGCCCTGCCGCTGCACTCGGGCGGCGCGGTCGCGCTGCACGCGGCTGCCGGGGCGCAGCTGGTCGCCGCGCTGCTGCTGTGGCGTCCCGGAGGGGGTCCGCCGCTGCCCGCGGTGCTGAGCGCGGTCGCGTTCGTGCTCGGCCTCGGCCAGGCCTACCTCGGCAGCCGCCTGCTGCTGTCCCTGCACGTCCCGCTGGCGATGGTGCTGGTCGCGCTGGTGACGTGGACACTGGTGCTGGTGTGGCGGCCGCAGCGCGCCCGTCCCGCCTGAGGCGGGCGCAGCGGCCGGGAACAGAAAGACGGGAGGCCCGTTCGGGCCTCCCGTCGCCGTTGTCGCGCCGACCGGCTCAGCCGACGGCGTTGGCCAGCAGCGGGTCGATGGTCACCGCGACGAACAGCAGCGCCAGGTAGGCGTTGGACAGGTGGAAGAAGCCCATGGTCTTGAGCTTGGCCCCGCTCACCCCGGAACGGACCTGGCGGTGCAGGCGGTGCGCCTGGACCAGCAGCACCGCGCCCAGCACTCCGGCGGCCGCCGGGTACAGCAGGGTGGTGTCGGCGATCGGCCACAGCAGCAGCGAGACCACCACGGTCGCCCACGAGTACAGCACGCACTCCAGCATCACCCGGCGGTCGCTGGCCACCACCGGCAGCATGGGGACGTTCGCGGCGGCGTAGTCCTCGCGGTAGCGCATGGCCAGCGCCCAGGTGTGCGGCGGCGTCCAGAAGAACACCACCAGGAACAGGATGAACGGCGCCCAGTCGAGGCGTTCGGTGATCGCCGCCCAGCCGATGAGCACCGGCATGCAGCCCGCGATGCCGCCCCACACGACGTTCTGCGCGGTGCGGCGCTTGAGCAGCAGGGTGTAGACGAAGATGTAGAAGGCGATCGCGAACAGCGACAGCGCCGCCGCCAGCCAGTTGACGAACACCACGAAGCCGACGGTGGACAGCACCGCCATGACCAGCCCGTAGACCATCGTGCCGCGCGGGGTGACCTGCTGCATGGCGGTGGGCCTGCGGCGGGTGCGCCGCATCGCGCGGTCGATGTCGCGGTCGATGTAGCAGTTGATGGCGTTGGCGCTGGCCGCCGACATGGTGCCGAACACCAGTGTGGCCACGGCCACCCCCAGCGGCGGCACGCCCTTGGCCGCCACGAACATCACCGGGATGGTGGTGATCAGCAGCAGCTCGATGACCCGCGGCTTGGACAGGGCCACGTAGGCGCGGACGTAGGAGACGAACGAGGAGGAGCGGGACTCGCCCCCGGTCGCGGGGTCGGCCGCCGCACCGGACTCGGGGGCGGTGGAGGAGCGGCTGAGAAGAGTCATGGCCGCCGCCGTACCTGGGTCACGCGCCGGGTCGCCGTTCTCGGCTGTTGCGGGGATCGCCGACCGTGCGGCGCGGAACGCACGGCCCTCACCCGCTCTACGGACACAGACACGCTCAAACCTCGAAAGAACTGGGAGTCAGGGCATCAGTTGTTCATGGCTGCTCACCACGGAACGCGCGGCGCGGTGCGGCGCTCGTGACCCCTCGCGCGCCTGGCAGAGGCGCACGATACCGTCAACGACAGAGTGTAGTGCTAGGCCCGGACGGGCTCTCACCGGGTCCGTCCCCGTGGCACCGGCCACGCGAGGTCCGTGATCCGCCGCGGAGGTTTCGACGGTAGGGTCTGGGTTAGTCACCAGCCCTCGGGTGTCCGTCACCGCGACACGCACGGCGGCTCGCACCCTCACGTGCGGCGTGGCCGTCCCGTGGTCCTTCGGGTGCGGGTCACGGTGAACCCACCCCTGTTCTTTCCGGCCACCACGCCTGCGAACTGGCCTGGATGCGCGAAAGGAGCCCTAGCCCGCGTGAACACCGGCACCCCGAAGACCCTGGACTGGTCGGATCTGGACCGACGCACCGTGGACGTGGTCCGTGCCCTGGCGATGGATGCGGTCGAGGAGGCGGGCTCCGGCCACCCCGGCACCGCGATGAGCCTCGCTCCCGCAGCCTACCTGCTGTTCCAGAAGGTGATGCGGCACGACCCGAGCGAGCCGACGTGGGTCGGCCGGGACCGCTTCGTCCTGTCCTGCGGCCACTCCAGCCTGACCCTCTACATCCAGCTCTACCTGGCCGGCTACGGCCTGAGCCTGGAGGACATCAAACGGCTGCGCCAGTGGGGCAGCCTCACCCCCGGCCACCCCGAGTACGGTCACACCGCCGGGGTGGAGACCACCACCGGCCCCCTGGGGCAGGGCATCGGCAACGCGGTCGGCATGGCCATGGCCGCCCGCCGTGAGCGGGGCCTGTTCGACCCCGACGCCGCCGTCGGGGAGAGCCCCTTCGACCACTACATCTACGCCCTGTGCTCCGACGGCGACGTCCAGGAGGGCGTCAGCCACGAGGCGAGCGCCCTGGCGGGCACCCAGAAGCTCGGCAACCTCATCGTCATCTGGGACGACAACCGCATCTCCATCGAGGACGACACCCAGATCGCGTTCACCGAGGACGTGGTCGCCCGCTACGCCGCCTACGGCTGGCACGTCCAGGAGGTCGACTGGGTCGGCGAGGACGGCTACCACGAGGACGTGGAGGCGCTGTACGCGGCCATCCGCGCCGCCCAGGCGGAGACGGAGCGCCCCTCCTTCATCCGGCTGCGCACCATCATCGGCTGGCCCTCGCCGAACAAGCAGAACACCGGCGGGATCCACGGCGCCGCGCTGGGCGCCGAGGAGGTCGCCGCCACCAAGCGGGTCATGGGCCTCAACCCGGACGCGCGCTTCGACGTGCCCGAGGAGCTGCTGGAGCACGCCCGCGGCGCGGTGGCGCGGGGCCGCGCCGCCCGCCAGGAGTGGGAGAACGCCCTGGCCGAGTGGCGCAGCGGCGCCGGCGAACGCGCCGAGCTGTTCGACCGCCTGTCGGCGGGCACCCTCCCGGAGGGCTGGGAGAAGGCGATCCCGACCTTCGAGCCCGGCGGCAAGGGCGTGGCCACCCGCAGCGCCTCGGGCAGCGTGCTGAGCGCGATCGCGCCGGTGCTGCCGGAGCTGTGGGGCGGTTCGGCGGACCTGGCCGGCTCCAACAACACCACGCCCAAGGGCGAGCCCTCGTTCATCCCCGAGGAGCGGTCCACCAAGGCCTTCTCCGGACACCGCTACGGCCGGGTGCTGCACTTCGGGGTGCGCGAGCACGGCATGGGCGCGATCCTCAACGGCATCGCGCTGCACGGCCCCACCCGCCCCTACGGCGGCACGTTCCTGGTCTTCAGCGACTACATGCGGCCGGCGGTGCGGCTGGCGGCGCTGATGAAGCTGCCGGTGACCTACGTGTGGACGCACGACTCCATCGGCCTGGGCGAGGACGGCCCCACCCACCAGCCGGTGGAACACCTGTGGTCGCTGCGCGCCATCCCCGGCCTGGCGGTGGTGCGCCCCGCCGACGCCAACGAGACGGCGGTGGCCTGGCGCACCATCCTGGAGCGCGGCGACGGCCCGGCGGCGCTGGCGCTGACCCGGCAGGCGGTCCCGGTGCTGGACCGCTCCGAGCTGGCGTCGGCGGAGCTGACCGCCCGCGGCGGCTACGTGCTGGCCGAGGCGAGCGACGGCCGCCCCCAGGCGATCATCATCGCCACCGGAAGTGAGGTGCAGATCGCACTGGAGGCGCGTTCCCGGCTGGAGGAGTCGGGTACGCCCACCCGTGTGGTGTCGATGCCGTGCCTGGAGTGGTTCAACGAGCAGGACGACGCCTACCGCCAGCAGGTGCTGCCGCCGTCGGTCCGGGTGCGCGTCTCGGTGGAGGCCGGGGTCGCCCTGGGCTGGCGCGAACTGATCGGTGAGCACGGCGAGTCGGTGAGTCTGGAGCACTTCGGCGCCTCGGCGCCGTACGCGACCCTGTACGAGCAGTTCGGGATCACCTCCGACCGGGTGGTGGCGGCGGTGCACGCCAGCGTCGCCAAGCTCGGCGGCGACCGGGGATCGACGACAGGCAACTGACCGTTCGGGGGAGGGTCGCCACAAGCGGCCCTCCCCGCATCTTCGAGGAGTGTCGAGAAGCGATGGGCAGCCCACTTCAGCAGCTCTCCGACTCGGGCGTGGCCGTCTGGCTGGACGACATCAGCCGGCAGCGGCTGCGCAGCGGCGGTCTCGCCGCGCTGATCGCGGAACGCAACGTCGTGGGGGTCACCTCCAACCCCACGATCTTCGCCAAGGCCCTGGCCGAGGGCGACGCCTACGACGCCCAGCTGCGCGACCTGGCGGTGCGCGGGGTGTCGGTGGAGGAGGCGGTGCGCGCCATCACCGCCTACGACATCCGCTGGGGCGCGGACGTGCTGCGCCCGGTCTACGAGGCCAGCGGCGGCGTGGACGGCCGCGTGTCGCTGGAGGTCGACCCCAGGCTGGCGCGCGACACCGAGCGGACCCTCGCCGAGGCGCGGGCCCTGTGGTGGCTGGTGGACCGCCCCAACCTGATGATCAAGATCCCCGCGACGGTCGAGGGCCTGCCCGCCATCACCGCGGCCCTGGCCGAGGGCATCAGCGTCAACGTGACCCTGATCTTCTCGCTGGAGCGCTACCGGGCGGTGATGGAGGCGTTCCTGGACGGCCTGGAGCAGGCCCGTGAGGCGGGCCGCGACCTGTCGACCATCCACTCGGTGGCGTCGTTCTTCGTCAGCCGGGTGGACACCGAGGTGGACGCGAGGCTGTCGAAGATCGCCACCGAGGAGGCGGTGGCGCTGCGCGGCAAGACCGCGCTGGCCAACGCCCGGCTGGCCTACGCCGCCTACGAGGAGGTCTTCTCCGGTCGGCGGTGGGCCGAGCTGGCGGCGGCCGGGGCGCGTCCGCAGCGTCCGCTGTGGGCGTCCACCGGTGTGAAGGACCCGGAACTGCCGGACACCCTGTACGTGACCGAACTGGTCGCGCCGGGCACGGTGAACACGATGCCCCAGGCCACCCTGGAGGCGGTGGCCGACCACGGCCAGATCACCGGTGACACGGTGCGCGGCGGCTACGAGGCTGCGCGCGCCCACCTGGACGCGGTGGCGGCGGTCGGCGTGTCCCTGGACGACGTGGTGGAGAAGCTGGAAGTCGAGGGCGTCGACAAGTTCGTCACGTCCTGGGAGGAGTTGCTGGAGCGGGTCGCCCAGCAGCTCGCCTCCCACGGCTGAGAATTCGGTTTTCTCCCCCGCTCCGCCGTCATCCAGCTGTTTTGTCGGGAAGAAGGGTGGGAAACCACCCGGGCCCCCTCCTTCCGAATTCCATTCGGTACCGCGGGGAAGCAACAATTGCAGTGACCGTGTGTGAGAAGAGGAAGGACCAATCGCCTTGAGCAGCGATCAGGTACAGGCCGGGGGCCTCACCGTCACCCTGCGCGGCGCGGTGCGCGGCGCGGCCGAGGAGGCGCTGGAGAAGCTGCGGGCCGACCGGGTGGCGTCCCGGCTCACCGCCAAGGACGCCACCCTGTGGGGGCCCGCGGCCGAACCGGAGGCGTCGATCCGGCTGGGCTGGGTGGACCTGCCGGAGCGCTCGCGGGCCCTGCTGCCGCAGATCACCGAGATCGCGCGGACCAAGCGCGACGCCGGACTGGACCGGGTGGTGCTGGCCGGCATGGGCGGGTCCTCCCTGGCCCCCGAGGTGATCGCCGCCAGCCGCGGAGCCCGACTGGTCACCCTGGACACCACCGACGCCCAGCAGGTGCGCCGCGCGGTCGAGACCGACCTGGAGCGCACGGTCGTGGTGGTCGCCTCCAAGAGCGGCGGCACCGTGGAGACCGACAGCCACCGCCGCGCCTTCGAGCAGGCCTTCACCGATGCCGGCATCGACCCGGCCGAACGGATCGTCGTGGTCACCGACCCGGGCTCGCCGCTGGCCGACCTGGCCGCCGAACGCGGCTACCCCACGGTGCTGGCCGACCCGAACGTCGGCGGCCGCTACAGCGCGCTCAGCGCGTTCGGGCTGGTGCCCAGCGCGCTGGCCGGGGTGGACGTCGAGGCGCTGCTGGACGAGGCCGCCGCCCTCGCCGCGACCCTCGCCGAGGACACCAACCCGGCCCTGGTGCTGGGCGCGGCCCTGGGCGGCTTCGGCGGCCACGACAAGGTGGTGCTGGCCGGAGACACCCCGGTGGGCCTGGGCGACTGGATCGAGCAGCTGGTCGCCGAGTCCACCGGCAAGGAGGGCACGGGCCTGCTGCCGGTGGTCGTGGAGGGCACCGACGCCCCCGGGTTCATCCCCGGCCCCGACACGCACCTGGTGGTCTACGGCGAGACCGCCCCGCAGGCGCCCGAGACCGCCGACACGGTCGTGACGGGCCCGCTCGGCGCCCAGTTCCTCGCCTGGGAGTACGCCACCGCGGTGGCGGGCCGCCTGCTCGGCATCAACCCGTTCGACCAGCCCAACGTGCAGGAGTCCAAGGACAACACCAGGGCCCTGCTGGAACTGTCGAACAGCGGCACGCTGCCCGTCGGCGCCCCGCTGCTCACCGACGGCGCGGTCGAGGTGCACGCCTCCGAGGCCGCCGCGCTGACCGACGCCAAGGACCTGGCCGCGGTGCTGCAGGCCCTGCTGCGGTCGGTCCCCGAGGACGGCTACCTCGCGGTGATGGCCTACCTCGACCGTGACGCCGCCGGCGACGGGCACGCCGCCGCGCTGCGTTCCGGCCTGGCCGCGCTCACCCCGCGCCCGGTGACGTTCGGGTGGGGGCCGCGGTTCCTGCACTCCACCGGGCAGTACCACAAGGGCGGCCCCGCCAACGGGGTGTTCGTGCAGATCACCGGGGACGTCGCCGACGACCTCGCGATCGCGGGCAAGCCGTACTCGTTCTCCCGGCTGCAGCTGGCCCAGGCGTTGGGCGACTTCAACGCGCTGGCCGAACGCGGCCGTCCCACCGTCCGACTGCACCTGCGCGACCGGGCGGCGGGCCTGGAGGAACTGACCCGGGCGCTGGGCGCACTGCGCGCCTAGCCCTCGCGGGGAGTCCGGCGCCGCCGCGGCCCCGTCGGGACGGGGCCGCGGCGGCGCCCGCCGGACCAGCCACGACCGCAACTCGACCAGGGAGGACGGCGACGTGAGAGAACCGGTGATGCCGGGGGCGGTCCCCAACCCGTTGCGCAGCATGCTGGACCGGCGGCTACCGCGCATCGCGGGCCCCAGTGTGCTGGTGCTGTTCGGGGTGACCGGCGACCTGTCCCGCAAGAAACTGCTGCCCGCCATCTACGACCTGGCCAACCGGGGCCTGCTGCCGCCCGGCTTCGGCCTGGTCGGCTTCGCCCGCCGCGACTGGGCCGACCAGGACTTCGCGCAGGTCGCCCACGACTCGGTGCGCGCCCACGCGCGCACCCCGTTCCGCGAGGACGTGTGGCGCCAGCTCAGCGAGGGCGTCCGGTTCGTGTCGGGCGAACTGCACGACGACGCCGCGTTCGACGAACTGGCGCACACCGTGCGGGAACTGGACGCCAGCCGCGGCACCGGCGGCAACTACGCGTTCTACCTGTCGCTGCCGCCGAAGCTGTTCCCCACCGTGCTCACCCAGCTGAAGCGGAGCGGGCTCGCAGAGGCCTCCGGCGACTCCTGGCGGCGTGTGGTCATCGAGAAACCCTTCGGCCACGACCTGGCCAGCGCCCAGGAGCTGAACGCCCTCGTCGACGACGTGTTCCCGCCGCACTCGGTGTTCCGCATCGACCACTACCTGGGCAAGGAGACCGTTCAGAACCTGCTGGCGCTGCGGTTCGCCAACACCCTGTTCGAACCGATCTGGAACCGTTCCTACATCGACCACGTGCAGATCACCATGGCCGAGGACATCGGGGTGGGCGGGCGCGCCGGGTACTACGACGGCATCGGTGCGGCGCGCGACGTCATCCAGAACCACCTGCTGCAACTGCTGGCGCTGGTGGCGATGGAGGAACCGCTGTCGTTCACCGCGGACGCGATCCGCGCCGAGAAGGTCAAGGCGCTCTCCGCGGTGCGGCTGCCCGAGGACCTGGCCGCCGGCACGGCGCGCGGCCAGTACGCCGCCGGGTGGCAGGGCGGCGCGCGCGTGGCGGGCTACCTGGAGGAGGACGGCATCTCCCCCGACTCCACCACCGAGACGTACGCGGCGGTGAAACTGAGCGTGAACACGCGCCGCTGGGCGGGCGTGCCGTTCTACCTGCGCACCGGCAAGCGGCTGGGCCGACGGGTCACCGAGGTCGCCCTGGTCTTCCAGCCCACCGCCAACCAGGTGTTCGACCACGCCGCCACCGCGGAACAGGGCGCGAACTCGCTGGTCATCCGGATCCAGCCGGACGAGGGGGTGACGCTGCGGTTCGGCTCCAAGGTGCCGGGCCCCAGCATGGAGGTGCGCGACGTCAGCATGGACTTCAGCTACGGCGAGTCCTTCACCGAGGCCAGCCCCGAGGCGTACGAGCGGCTGATCCTGGACGTGCTCATCGGCGACCCGCCGCTGTTTCCCCACCAGGAGGAGGTGGAGTTGTCGTGGCGCATCCTCGACCCGATCGAGGAGTTCTGGGCCAAGAGCGGCCGCCCCGAACCGTACGAGTCGGGCACCTGGGGTCCCCGTTCCGGTCACGAACTGCTGGCCCGCGACGGCCGCCAGTGGCGCAGGCCGTGACGCGGGCCGCGGGGACGCCGCCCGCCCCGGCCAGTCCCCGGGGCGGGGGGAGCCCTCTCCCCCACCCGTCAGCCAGCCGCCGTCGGGGCCCGCTCCGCCACGCGGGTCCCGCGCCCGTGGACCATCGGGCGACCCGTCCCGGGGAGGACCGTTGACCCTGTATCTTCCGCGAACCACGACCGCGCAGATCACCGAGGCGCTGGCCGCCGAGCGGCGCAGTGTCGGCGGCGGCGCGATGAACCTCGTCCTGACCCTGGTCATCGTCACCGACGAGACCGACCACTACGACGCGCTGCAGGCCGCCACCGAGGCCGGGCGCGAACACCCCAGCCGGGTGATCGCGCTGATCCTGCGCGATCCCGACACCGAACCGGCGATCGACGCCGAGATCCGCCGTCCGGGCACGTCGGGTCCGGGCGAGACCCTGCTGCTGCGGTTGTACGGACCGCTCGCCGAGCACGCCGACTCGGTGGTCACACCGCTGCTGGTGCCCGACACCCCGGTGGTGGCGTGGTGGCCGGGCATCGGCCCGGCCAACCCGGTCGCCGACCCGGTGGGGCGGCTCGCCAACCGGCGGATCACCGACTCGCACCGGGCCGCCGACCCGGTCGCCGACCTGCTGGAGCGCGTCCGCCACTACCATCCCGGCGACACCGACCTGGCCTGGACCCGCACCACGCCGTGGCGTTCCCTGCTGGCTTCCACCATGGACCAGTCGTGCGGCTGGGTCACCGGTGCGGAGGTCGCCGCCGAGGAGCACCTGCCCAGCGCCGACCTGCTGGCCGCGTGGCTGGCGCAGCGTCTGGAGGTCCCGGCGCAGCGCCGCACCTCCACCGGACCCGGCATCACCGAGGCGGTCCTGACCACCGAGGAGGGCCCCATCACCGTCAGCCGCAAGGACGGCAGGGTGGCCACCCTGCACCGTCCGGGGCGTCCGGCGCAGACGGTGGCGCTGTCGCGGCGCCGCATCGCCGAGTACCTCGCCGAGGAACTGCGCCACCTGGACTCTGACGAAATGTACGAGATGACCGCGAAGTTCATGGCGGAGCGGTTGAGCGGAGCGGAGGTGTCGGCGTGAGCCGGATCGTCAATCCCCCCACCGTGGTGGTGCAGTCCGACGCGGAACTGCTGGCCAAGGCGACGGCGGCGCGCCTGGTCACCCGCCTGGTGGACGCCCAGGCGCTGCGCGGTTCCGCGTCCCTGGTGCTGACCGGCGGCGGCATCGGCACCGCGGTGCTGGAGCAGTTGGCGCTCGCCCCGGCACGTGACGCGATCGACTGGTCGCGGGTGGACGTGTGGTGGGGCGACGAGCGGTTCCTGCCGTCCGGCGACGCCGACCGCAACGAGACGCAGGCGCGTCGCGCGCTGCTGGACCACGTCCCGGTGCCCGCCGAGCGGGTGCATCCGATGGCCGCGTCGGACGGGGTGGACGGCGACGACCCGGAGGCGGGGGCGCGCCGCTACGCCGAGGAACTGCGGGAGGCCGCCGAGTACGGCGACGCGGTGCCGGTGTTCGACGTGTGCCTGCTGGGGGTGGGGCCGGACGCGCACGTGGCCTCGCTGTTTCCGGGACGGCCCGCGATGTACGAGACCGAGCGGACCGTGGTGGCGGTGCACGGCTCGCCCAAGCCGCCGCCGGTGCGGCTCTCGCTGACGCTGCCCGCGATCCGCGCCGCCCGCGAGGTGTGGCTGCTCGCCGCCGGTGCGGCCAAGGCCGACGCGGTCCGTCTGGCGTTGGGGCAGGCCGGGCCGGTGCAGGTGCCCGCGGCGGGGGCGCGCGGCCGCACCCGCACCCTGTTCCTGCTGGACCGGGAGGCTGCCGGGGCGCTGCCGCCGGGGTTCTACGTCCCCGGCACGATGTGACCGCCCGGTGCGGCGGGCGCACGCTTTCTGCGCGCACCCGCCGCACCGGGCCGCCGGTCGTCCTACTGGACCGGGAACACCCCGCCGCCGCGGCTCATGAGGTCGCACGGGTCGCTTGCGACCAGTCCGTGGTGGACGCGTCGGCCGTGCCAGTAGCCGACCGCGATGGCCCGCATCGGCTGGGGTTCCGCATAGCAGGGGTCGTGGAGGGGGGGCACGGCCGCCAAGTCCCCGTCGACCGAGCGCAGGACGTCGCAGGCGAACGTCGCGGCGTGGTGGGTTCCCCCGTCGGGGTCGCACTCCAGGGTGCGGACCGACTGGTGCCCGGAACCGTCCAGGTACTGGGTGATGAAGACGAAGGAGGCTGCGGGCGGGGAGTCGGCGGCCGCCGGGGCCGCGGTGAGCGGGAGCAGGCAGGAGGCGACGGCCAGGGAGAGCGCCGCTCGGCGCAGGGGCGGGACACGCATGGGAGAACCTTCCACTGTGGTGGACCGGGTAGAGCGTGCCACGGGTGCTCCGCCGTCCCGGCCGCATCCGTCGCACCCCGGACGGCCCGCGACACACCCACTGTAATCGGCGGGCAGCCACCCGTCATCACCGGAACCGCGGGCGTTCGAGCGTCCTCCGGGGCGGATCCGACGGCGTCCCGGTCCTGAACCGAGCGGACCTGCTGGGACAGGGGGCGGACGACCCGGGGGTCGTCCGCCCCTTTTTCTCCTCCCATCCCGGCAGTGGTCAGCAGCGACGGCGCAGCGGGCGCTCGCGTCGGGGGGAGTGCGGTACCGGCCCTGTGGGCGCCGGGATCGTCTCCGGCGCCACCCGGGGGAGGAATCACGGAACCGGCCGGTCCGCGGGCACCGGCGGCGCCGGGAACACGCACCGTGGTCGAGTCAACGTTTCCCAGCGCCAACTAAAACAGAGAGTAACATGACAAACACAACACGGAAAAGGGCTTCGGACTTTGTTTTCCGTTTGATCGCGGCCGCCACGGTTCCGTTGTCTCTTCTCCGCCGCTGCCGCCGCAGGCCGTTCGGCACTCCTGGAAAGCTGCGGGGCGGTCCGTCGGAGGCGGCCCGCCCCGCAGCGTCCCGGGGTCAGGGGTGGTGGATGTCCGGCCACGGCGGCGCCGCCATGCCGTCGCCGATGTGGAAGGACGGGTGCGGCGGCTGGTTGTAGGCGGTGTTCTGCCAGGCGATCGCCACCCGGTACTGGGTGTCGTGCACCAGGGTGGGGATGCGCAGGTCGGTCGGGTGGGGGCTGGCGTAGATACGCAGCGCCGAGCTGTCGGCGGTGCGCCAGACCACCTCCTCGCGCCAGTCGCCGAGGATGTCCCCGGACAGGGCCGGAGTGGCCTTGGTTCCGTTGTTGGAGGCCACGCCGCTGCCGGTGAGCAGGCGGGTGTCGCCGCCGGGGCCGTACTTGTCGACGTGGGTCTGGTCGAGCAGCTCCCGGGTGGGGTCGCCGTCCCACCAGACGAGGAAGTTGGCCGAGCCGGGCTTGCGGCCGATGGTGGTCCCGGAGGTGTTGAGCAGGCCGTCGACGCGGGAGGACCAGAACTCCGCGCCGGGGCTGCCCGCCCAGACGTCACCGGCCACGCCGCGTCCGTTGTCGCCGCCGGAGGCAGTGCGCCACAGGGTCGATCCGGTGCGCGCGTCGGCGAGCCAGGCGTTGGGCTGGGAGGAGCTCTCGGAGACGCCGTAGACCTCCAGCCCGGGGCGGTTCGGCACGAAGTCGCCGACGTGCAGGGCGTCGCCGTGGCCGTAGCCGGTGGTCCACATGGCGCGCCCGTCGTCGTCGACGGCCATCGCGCCGAACATGATCTCGTCGCGGCCGTCGCCGTCGGCGTCGGCGATGGACAGGGAGTGGAAGCCCTGGCCGTCGTAGCCGCGTCCGGCGTTGGTGGAGCTGTTGGTGTCAAAGGTCCACCTGCGGGTCAGCCGCCCGTCGCGGAAGTCCCACGCCGCGATGACGGTGCGGGTGTAGTAGCCGCGGGAGAAGATCATGCTGGGCCGCTGCCCGTCCAGGTAGGCGGTTGCGGCGAGGAAGCGGTCCACCCGGTTGCCGTAGGAGTCGCCCCACGACGACACGCTGCCGCGGGCGGGCACGTAGTCGACGGTGTCCAGGGCCCGGCCGGTGCGTCCGTCGAAGACGGTGAGGTACTCGGGGCCGGAGAGCACGTAGCCGGAGGAGTTGCGGTGGTCGGCGGTGGCCGATCCGATGACCGCGCCCGTGCCGTCGCGGGTGCCGTCGGCGGTCTTCATGGCGACCTCGGCGCGTCCGTCGCCGTCGTAGTCGTAGACCTGGAACTGGGTGTAGTGGGCGCCGGCGCGGATGTTGCGGCCCAGGTCGATGCGCCACAGCCGGGTGCCGTCGAGTTCGTAGGCGTCGATGAGCACCGGGCCGGTGTAACCGGACTGGGAGTTGTCCCTGGCATTGGTGGGCTCCCATTTGAGGACGATCTCGTAGCGGCCGTCGCCGTCGAGGTCGCCGACGCTGGCGTCGTTGGCGTCGTAGGTGTAGGAGGAGCCGTTGACGCTGCCGCCCGCGGGCCGTTGCAGGGGCACGTCCAGGTAGCCGTTGGTGAAGGTGAGGGAGGCTGCCGAGGCGGCCTGCTCGACGCCGCCGACGACCGGGCGCACCGTGTAGGAGGCGTCGGCCGGTGCTCCGGAGTCGAGGTAGGAGGTGGCGGCGGTGAGCGGGGCGGAGTTGAGCCGGGTGGAGCCGCGGTAGACGTTGAACGCGACGTCGCGCGGATCGGAGCCGAGCAGCCGCCAGCTCACCAGGTTGCCGTTGCCGCTGCGCACGCTGATCAGCCCGCGGTCGAGCCGTTCGGCCTGGCGGGCCCCGGTGGGGTCGCTCGGGGTGGTGGGCTCCCCGGGCTCCTCCGGCTCCTGGGGGTCCTCCGGGTCCGGGGGGTCGCCGGGGCCGGCGCAGGCGGTGCCGTTGAGGGTGAAGTTCTGCGGGACGCCGACGGTCCCGGTGTGGGTGGCGTTGAAGCCGAAGCTGACCGTGCCGCCGGTGGGGATCGCGGCGTTCCAGGCGGTGTTGGCGGCGGTGACGTCGGCTCCGGAGGAGCTGAACTCGGCGTTCCAGCCCTGGCTGAGCCGTTCCCCGGCGGGGAAGGTCCACTGCAGGGTCCAGCCGTCGAGGGGGCCGCCGAGGTTGGTGACGGTGACGTTGCCGGTGAAGCCGGTGTTCCACTGGTTGACGGTGTAGTCGACGCGGCATCCGGCGGCGGCCTGGGCGGGGCCGCTGAGGGCCGTGGTGCCGGCGGCGCACAGCGCGAGCGCGGTGAGTGCTGCGAGGGCGTGTGCCGGTCCGCGTCTACCGGTGTCGGGGGGTCGGTGCACGGGAACTCCCGGTGGGGATCGGGGACAGGAGGAAATCCGCGTTGGGGATCGCTTCCAAACAACTTTGTGCACAGAAAGTAACATGTCGGACACGATAAGGAAAGGGCTTTCCCTACCTCCCCCCCTCCCCTCGGACCCCCCGGAAAAAGCGTCCGCTCCGAGGGAACCGAGCGGACGCCCGCGGAATCTGAGAGGTCATGATCGAGATCTCCTGCCCCAAATGTCCCGGAACCCTCGTACGGCAGACCCTCGCCGGGGTGACGGTGGAGAAGTGCTCCCAGTGCCGGGGGCTCTTCCTCGACCGCGGTGAACTGGAAGAACTGCTCGAAGCCGAACACCGCTGGAGCCGCGGCTTCGAGGGCGGCTACAGCGGGGGCCGTCGCCGCCGCGACAGCGACCCCGAGGACGACCACGACAAGGACTACCAGGGCGAACGGCGCAAACGTCAGCAGAGCTTCCTGGACGAGATCTTCGACTAGCGCCGCCGCGGCCTCCCGGGCGGAGCCCACCGCTCCGCCCGCCCGACGCCCCCGCCCCGACAACCCGACAGAACCGACACAACGGGCGCCGAACTCCGCTAGTCTCTTGGGGACCGGCCCCGCCGCCCGGGCCTGCGCGAAGGCCCTTCCCGGCTTTCGAACGCGTGTATGATCACGGTGCCAGTACCCGTACCGCTACCGAAGGGGAGCCGCATCGTGGTCACCGAGGTCTTCACCCGTAAGTACTGCGACCCGCACGCCGTCAACGGCGAGAAGGTCGAGGCCACCGAGAGCATCCAGTTCGCCTGGGACGGCACGGTCCGTGAGGTCGACGCCTGCGAGGCGTGCAAGAAGGACTACGACACCAGGTTCGAGCCGCTGCTCGACTACTCCCGCCCGGTGAAGCGCCGCCGCGCCGCCAAGAAGACCGTCGCGGCCGACACCGCCCCGGCCGAGAGCACCCCGGCCGAGAGCTGATCCGCTCCGCGCCGCTCTGCACACAGTCCCAGCGCGCTCCTCGGCTGTGCCGGGCGGCCGGCGCCGCTTCCCGCGGCGCCGGCCGCCTTTGCCGTTTCTTGGGCTTTTCCCGCCCCAGTCGTGGGTAGCGATCTTCCATCCCCGCAGGAGTGCGGGGCGCACGTGCACGGTCCCGCACCCCGGGCACGCAGACGGGACAGGAGAACATTGAGCATCTGGCGCACCAAGAGCATCGAGCAGTCGATCAGGGACACCGACGAACCCGGCCACCGCCTCCGCCGCGACCTGAACGGCCTCGACCTGATCGTCTTCGGCATCGGCGTCATCATCGGGACCGGCATCTTCGTGGTCACCGGACGGCAGGCCGCCGAGAACGCCGGCCCTGCCATCGTGGTGTCCTTCCTCGCCGCCGGAGTGGTGTGCGCGCTGGCGGCCATGTGCTACGCCGAGTTCGCCTCCACCATCCCGGTCGCGGGCAGCGCCTACACGTTCGGCTACGCCACCCTGGGCGAGTTCATCGCCTGGATCATCGGCTGGGACCTGATCCTGGAGTTCACCCTGGCGGCCTCCGTGGTGTCGGTGGGCTGGTCGGAGTACGCCGGAGACCTGTTCGGCCTCCCCACCTCCGTGCCGGTGGCGGGCCATCCGGTGAACCTCGGGGCGATGGCCGTCGTGCTGCTGCTGGGCGGGCTCGGCACGCTGGGCGCCAAGCTGTCGGGGCGGGTCACCGCGGTCGTCGTGGCGATCAAGGTCGGCATCGTGCTGTTCATCATCGCCGTGGGCGCCGCCTACGTGAACCCCGCCAACTGGAGGCCGTTCGTCCCCCCGGCCGCGCCCGCGCCGGCGGGCGGCACGGGCGCGGGGGACAGCACCCTCACCCAGATCCTGCTCGGCCTGGACCCCACCTCCTTCGGCCTGTGGGGGGTCATCGCCGCCGCCTCCGTGGTGTTCTTCTCCTTCATCGGCTTCGACATCGTCGCCACCACCGCCGAGGAGACCCGCAACCCCAAACGGGACATCCCCGTCGGCATCTTCGGGTCCCTGCTCATCGTGACCGTCCTGTACATGGCGGTGGCCGCGGTCGTCACCGGCATGCGCCCCTACCCCGAACTGAACGTGGAGGCCCCCCTGTCCGACGCCTTCCGCTCGGTGGACGCGGGCTGGGCCGCGACACTGATCTCCCTGGGGGGCGTCATCGGCATCACCACCGTCATCCTGGTGCTGTTGATGGGCCAGTCCAGGGTGGCGTTCGCCATGTCCCGCGACGGCCTGCTGCCGCGTGCGCTGTCGCGCACCCACCCCCGGTTCGGCACACCGTACGTGACGACGCTGCTGACCACCGGAACGGTGGCGCTGCTGGCCGGTCTGGTGCCCATCGGCACCCTGGAGGAGATGGTCAACATCGGCACCCTGTTCGCCTTCGTGGTGGTGTCGGTGGGCGTGGTGGTCCTGCGCCGCACCCGCCCGGACCTGCCGCGCGCCTTCCGGGTGCCGTGGTCGCCGGTGCTGCCGCTGCTGGCCGCGCTGGCCTGCCTGTGGCTGATGATGAACCTGACCGTGCTCACCTGGCTGCGGTTCGCAGTGTGGATGGCACTGGGCGTGGCCGTCTACCTGCTCTACGGAATGCGCCGCAGCAGGCTCGCCGTGCTTCCCCGGCAGCGCACCGGCGAGGAGGACGAGGGTGTGGTCGCCTAGCGGCGCGGACCGCCCGGCGCTCCGGCCTGGGTGAGCAGCGTCATGAGCCGTCCCGGGCGCCGGGACGGGACGGTGCCCGCGACCGGCATGCGGGCCTGCACGACGCCGTCGCGCGGCGGCGAGACGGTCGCACCGAGCCGGTGCATGATCCGGCACATGGGCCCGTTGTCGGGCACGGTCTCGGCGCGCAGCTCGGCCAGTCCCCAGTCGGCGGCGATGGCGGTGAGCACCCGGGCCAGGCAGGTGCCGATCCCGTGGCCCTGCCAGAGGTCCTCGACCAGGAAAGCGATCTCGCCGACGCCCGGGTCCATCGTGTACATCAGGTGCGCCAGTGCGACGGGGTCGTCTCCGCCCAGGGGCCGGGCGGCCAGGGTCAGCCCGCGCTCCCGGTCGCAGAAGACGTTGAGGAGCCGGGGGCTCAACTCGTCGACCGGGGAGAGGTAGCGGCGGTGTTTCGTCCCGGCGGAGGAGCGCCGGTGCAGACGCTGCACCGCGTCGGAGTCCTCCGGGCCGACCTGCCACACGAACAGCCGGGTCCCGCGGTGGGTGACGGCCGTCCCCCGGGTGGGCGCCGGGCCGGTGGGCGGCAGCACCGAACGCACCAGGGCGTCGGCGCGGGCCGACTCCGTCCAGGTGAAGGGGCGGTCCACCCGGCGCAGCCGGACGGCGCGCAGCGGCCCCACCGGGACCAGCAGGACGCTCTCGGGCTCTTCGGGGAAGTCCGGGACGGCGGGCGTGCCCAGGGCGGCCCAGCGGGCGTCGTCGGCGCCCAGGAGTTCCCCCAGCACCTCGGGCAGCCGATGGGGCTGTGCCCGCAGCCGCGCGGTGAGCAGCAGCGCACGGGTCACGTCGTCGCCCACGTCGCGGAGGGCCGCGGGCACCGCCAGGACGTCGCCGTCCCGGCTGTGTTCGGCCAGGTCGGCGACCAAGCGGTGGTGGGAGCCGGGGACCTCGACGACGAACTCGTCGACCGCGCCGACGGCGTCGGTGTGGATGGACACCCCCACCACGTTGCCTCCGTGGTCGGCCATGACCCGGAGGATCCTGGCCAACTCCCCGGGGCGGTCCTCGACCGCCACCCGGATCCGCCACAGCGCCATCTCCACCACCCCCGACAAGGGTCTCCCGCCTCGGTGGCCCCAGTCTGCGCGGCGGATGTTTCGGGGGTGATACACGGGTGTAAGAGCCGGACGAAACCGGGGTGTGGTGCGGGTCAACGGCCGGAGCGGTCCGGGCCGGCCCGGGTGGTCACCCCTTCGCGCCGGTGAGGTCGGCGAGGACCTCGGTGAGGGCGGCGACTCCGGCGTGGCAGTCGGCGGGGTCGGCGCGCTCCTCGGGGGCGTGCGAGATGCCGGTGGGGTTGCGCACGAAGAGCATGGTCGCGGGCACCGCCGAGGCGAGGATGGCCGCGTCGTGTCCGGCCCCGGTGGACAGCAGGGGCGCGGGCGTGTCCCCTCCCACGAGGGAGGCCAGCCGGTGGCACAGCTCCCGGGGGAAGTCGACCCGGGGGAAGAAGGACTCCTGGAAGCTGCTCAGGCTGACCCCGTGCTCGGCGGCGGAGACGCGGGCCGCCCTGTCCACCGCGGCGACGACCGCGCGCAGCGTGGACTCCTGGGGGGCGCGGGCGTCCAGCCAGGCGCGCACCCGCGAGGGGATCGAGTTGCTGGTGTTGGGGGTGAGCCACACCCGGCCGACGGTGGCCACGGCGTCGTGCTCGACGGCGGCGCGGCGCACCGCGCTCACCGTCTCGGCGAACGGCAGCATGGGGTCGTTGCGGTCGGCGATCCGGGTGGTCCCGGCGTGGTCGGCCTGGCCGGAGAAGTCCAGGCGCCACCGGCCGTGCGGCCAGACCGTGGCGGCCACGCCCACCGGGGTGCCGTGGTGGACCAGGGAGCGGCCCTGTTCGATGTGGAGTTCCACGAAGACGCCGATGCGGGCGAGGCGGTCGGGGTCGGCGCCCATGCGCTCGGGGTCCAGTCCGGCGTCGGACATGGCGCGCGCCAGGGTGATGCCGTCGGCGTCGGTGAGGCCGCGGGCCCGTTCCGCGGTGATGGCCCCGGTGAGCAGGCGCGATCCGAGGCGGGGCACGCCGAAGCGGGCGCCTTCCTCCTCGACGAAGACGACGACCGCCAGGGGACGCCTGGGACGCAGTCCGCGCCGGTGGAGTTCGTCGACGGCGGCCAGCGCGCTGACCACGCCGAGGGGGCCGTCGAACCCGCCGCCGTTGGGGACCGAGTCCAGATGCGATCCGGTGACGACGGCGTCGGGCCCCGCCTCGCCCAGCCAGGCCCACAGGTTGCCGTTGCGGTCGGTCTCCACCGTCATTCCGCGGGCCTGGGCCTCGCCGGTGAACCAGGCGCGCAGTTCGGCGTCGACCGGTGTCCAGGAGAGGCGCCGGTAGCCGCCGGTGGTGCGGTCGCGTCCCAGCGGGGCGAGACCAGCCCACAACCGGTCGAAGGTGTCGCTCACGGGTCGCTCCTCATCGTCGCTGGGTCCTGACTGTCGGGCCGCGGCGGCGCGCACCGCCGGTCCCAGTGTCCCGGACCGGTCGTCTCTCGGACGAGTGCCCCGTGCCGCTGTGCCGGGACGGTGGTTCTTCCGGTCCTTCGGACTCCAGTGGTAGCACCTCGCCCTCCGGACGCGCACGGCCGCCGCCTCCTGCCCGCACGGGAGTGTCCGGAGTGTGGCGGGCGCCCTCCGGTACTGGTCCGGTGGGCGCCCGCCGGGTGCGTGGGACGGACACGCACGGTGTGGGAAAGGTCTAGGTCGCGGTTGCGGCCAACCACTGCCGGGCCCTATTCAACACGTCCGGGGGAAGCTCGTGCCCACCCGGGTGCTCGTGCATCTGCACGGCCGCTGAGCATTGTCGCAGTTGTTCGGCCAACAGGCGAGCCTGATCGACGGGGGTGATGGGATCGGCGGCCCCCGCCCCGAGAAACACCTGGACTCCGGAGAGGTCCACCGGGGCGAGCGGACGCCCCTGCAGCGGCGCGGCGGCGGCGAACAGGATCGCCCGGCGCAGCAGGCCCGGATGGAGCAGCAGGGTGGCCGCCGCCATGTTCGCGCCGTTGGAGAAGCCGACGGCGGTCACGGTCGCGGGGTCCAGGCCGTAGGCGTCGGTGGCCCTGCGCACGAAGCCGGCCAGTTCGGCGGCGCGGGCGATGACGTCGTCGACGTCGAACACGCCCTCGCGCAGCCGGCGGAACCAGCGGTTGGCGCCGTTCTCGTCGACCTTGCCGCGCGGCGACAGCAGTGCCGCGCCGCTGTCCAGGCTCCGGCCCAGGCCCAGCAGGTCGTACTCGTCGGCTCCGGTGCCGTGCAGCAGGAGCAGGGTGGGCGCGTCCGGATGGGTGGCCGAGCGGAACACGTGGGTGAACCCCAGGTCTGCCATGCGTCTACTCCTCGATCTTCAGCTCGGGCAGGGCCTGTTCGATCTGGTCGCGCCGGGGTTCCAGCCACGGCGGCAGCCGGAGCCTGCGGCCCAGTTCCAGCAGCGGCTCGTCGTAGTCGAACCCGGGGCCGTCGGTGGCGATCTCCAGCAGCACCCCGCCGGGTTCGCGGAAGTAGATCGAGGTGAAGTAGGAGCGGTCGCGCACCTCGGTCACGGACACGCCCGCGTCCAGCAACTCCCGCTGCCAGTCGAGCTGGGTCTGCTGGTCGGGGGCGCGGTAGGCGACGTGGTGCACGGTGCCCACGGCGACCTCGCCGAGGCGGGCGGTGGGCATGGCGACGACGTCCAGGACGGTGCCGACCGCCGCTCCCGCGGCCGCGGTGTGGAAGCGCAGCCGGTCGCCCTCCTCGGCGGCCAGGGTGAACCCGAGCCGGTTCTGCAGCATGTCGGCGGTCCGCTCGTGGTCGCGTTCGGTGAGGGTGACCGCGCGGATGCCGCGGATGGCGTGCTCGACCGGGACGTCGCCGCCGTCCCAGGGGTCGGTGTCGTGGTGGTCGGGGCTGGCGACCAGTTCGAGGACGAGGCCGTCGGGGTCGCGCAGGCTCAGCACGTCCTCCTCCAGCCGTTCGGCGGGACGGGTGGCGGGCACGCCCAGCCGGGCCAGGTGCCGCTGCCACCAGCCGATCGACCCCTCGGGCACGGAGAAGGAGGTGACGGTGGCCTGACCGGCCCCGATCCGTCCCCTGGGCGCCTCCGGCCACGGGAAGAAGGTCATGACGGTGCCCGGGTTCCCCGCGCGGTCGCCGTAGTACAGGTGGTACGTGTCGGGGGCGTCGAAGTTGACCGTCTGCTTGACCAGCCGCATGCCCAGGACGTTGCGGTAGAAGTCCGCGTTGGCCGCCGGGTCGCCGGCGATCGCGGTGACGTGGTGGATTCCTGCTGGGCGTACGTTCATGGGCCGTCTCCTGCTCTTCGGCTTCCTCCACACGGACAAACAGTTGAAATTTAAACTTTATTCCGGAGGTATGCCAGCCGTCCCGCTGACCGGTTCCGGACACGACGAAGCCCCCGCCGGTCGGGTGGCGGGGGCTTCGCGGTGGTCTCCTGCTCCTCCGGGGAGTCCGCGGGTCGGGGTCTTGGGACTCCTCAGCTCCGGCGGAGCGGTCCGTCACCGGTGGCTCAGTCGTTCAGAGGCTTGAGGGCGGCCGACATCGCGGCACGCTCGGCACGCAGTTTGGCCAGCGCCTCTTCGAGAATGGCCTGGCCGTCGGCGTCACTGCGCCGCTCCTTCACGTAGGCCAGGTGGGTCTTGTACGGTTCGGTCTTCGGGGGAGCCGGGGGGTTCTCCGGGTCCTTGCCAGCGGGGAAACCGCAACGGGGGCAGTCCCATTCGTCAGGAATCTGAGCCTCGTGCGAGAAGCTCGGAACCACTTGGTGCTTGTTGGCGCAGTAGAACGCGACACGGATCCGCGGTGCCGCCTCACCGCGTTCGGCTTCGCCCATCGGGCCGGCGCCGACGCGGCTGCCGCGGATGGCACTGCCACTACCCACGAAAAACTCCTTCAGCGTGATGTGCCCCGGGAACGGTCCGTCGCACGGCTCCGCAGAACGCACAGCACCGAGCGCGCATGCCCGGGGCCCTGCGGGCGAGGGGCGCGATGCTGCGGACTAGCTCTGGCGGAGGATGAGCAGGCCGAGCGCGACGATACCGACGGTCCACACCAGACCGGTGGCGATGGTCAACCGGTCGAGGTTGCGCTCGACCACCGAGGAGCCCCCCAGGGAGGAGGTGACACCGCCGCCGAACAGATCGGAGAGGCCACCACCTTTGCCCTTGTGGAGCAGGACCAGCATGATCATCAGCACGCTGACGATCATCAGGGCAATGGACAGACCGACGATAATCACACGCTCACCCGTAACTCGACCCCGACGAGGGGGAATCCGAACGACCAGAACTTCCGCCCGGCCTCGCACCACCTGAGGAAAAGCGAGATCCCGGACAGGGTATCGGGAACATTACCTGATTTTACCCCCGACACTGTAGGCCCCGGAGCCACTCTTCCCGAAAGACTCCGTCACGCCGCGTGTCGGCGGGCCGCGCCGGGGCGACGGCCCGCCGACCGGCCGGTCTCAGCCCTGCACGGCGGCGCGGACCAGGGCGACGAACTCGTCGGCCTGCAGGCTCGCACCGCCCACCAGCGCACCGTCCACGTCCTGCTGGGCCATGATCGCCGCGACGTTGCCGCTCTTGACCGAACCGCCGTAGAGGATGCGGGTCCGCCCCGCGGCCTCGGCGGAGTACAGCTCGCCGATCCGGCCCCGCAGCGCCGCGCACACCTCCTGGGCGTCCTCGGGGGTGGCGACCTCGCCGGTGCCGATCGCCCACACCGGCTCGTAGGCGATGACCAGGTCGCGGACCTGCTCCTCGGACACGCCCTTGAGCGCGCCCTCCAACTGGGCCAGGGTGTGCTCGACCTGGCGCCCCGCCTTGCGGACGTCCAGGCCCTCGCCCAGGCACAGGATCGGGGTGATGCCGTTGGCGAAGGCCGCCCGGACCTTCGCGTTGACCACCGCGTCGTCCTCGTGGTGGTACTCGCGCCGCTCCGAGTGCCCGGCCAGCACGTAGGAGCAGTTGAGCTTGGCCAGCATCGGCCCGGACACCTCGCCGGTGTAGGCGCCCTTCTCATGCTGGGAGATGTCCTGGGCGCCGTAGTGGATCCGCAGCTTGTCGCCCTCCACCAGGGTCTGCACGCTGCGGATCGCGGTGAACGGCGGCAGCACCGCGATGTCCGCGGCGTCGTAGTCGGCGTCGTTGAGGGCGAAGGCCATCTTCTGCACCAGGGCGATGGCTTCGAGGTGGTTGTTGTGCAGCTTCCAGTTACCCGCGATCAGCGGCTTGCGCTCGGCGGTTGCCATGGTCTTCCTAGTCCTCCAGTGCCGCGATACCGGGCAGGGTCTTTCCTTCGAGGTACTCCAGGCTGGCGCCGCCGCCGGTGGAGATGTGCCCGAACGCCTTCTCGTCGAAGCCGAGGGCCCGCACGGCCGCGGCCGAGTCGCCGCCGCCGACCACGGTGAACGCCGAGGAGTCGGCCAGCGCCCGGGCCACCGCCCGCGTGCCGTTCGCGTACGGCTCCATCTCGAACACGCCCATCGGGCCGTTCCAGAACACGGTCGCCGCATCGGCCAGCTTCGCGGCGAACAGTTCGGCCGAGGCCGGCCCGATGTCCAGGCCCATCCGGTCGGCGGGGATCTCGGCGACGCCGACCACGTCGTGGGCGGCGTCGGCGGCGAACTTCTCCGCGGCCACCACGTCGACGGGCAGCACGAACTCCACCCCGCGCTCCTCGGCGCGGCGCAGGTAGCCGTTGACGGTGTCGATCTGGTCGCGCTCCAGCAGGCTGGCACCGACCTCGTACCCCTTGGCGGCGAGGAAGGTGTAGGCCATGCCGCCGCCGATGAGGATGCGGTCGGCGGTGTTGAGCAGGTTGTCGATGACCCCCAGCTTGTCGGAGACCTTGGAGCCGCCCAGCACCACCACGTAGGGGCGCTGGGGGGACTCGGTCAGCCGCCGCAGCACGTCGACCTCGGTGAACACCAGGCCGCCCGCGGCGTGCGGAAGACGCCTGGGCAGGTCGTAGACGCTGGCGTGCTTGCGGTGCACCGCGCCGAAGCCGTCGCCGACGTACAGGTCGGCCAGGGCCGCGAGCCGGTCGGCGAACGCGCCGCGCTCGGCGTCGTCCTTGCTGGTCTCCCCCGGTTCGAAACGCAGGTTCTCCACCAGGGCGACCTCGCCGTCGGCCAGTTCGCGGCTGACGGCCAGGGCGGACTCTCCCGCGGTGTCGGTGGCGAAGCGCACCTCGGTGCCCAGCAGTTCGCCCAGCCGCTCGGCGACGGGCCGCAGCGAGTAGGCGGGGTCGACCTTGCCCTTGGGGCGGCCCAGGTGGGCGCCGACGACGACGCGCGCGCCCCGCTCGCGAAGCCTGGTGATGGTGGGCAGGCTGGCCCGGATGCGGCCGTCGTCGGTGATGCGGTCACCGTCGAGCGGCACGTTGAGATCGGCCCGGACAAAAACGCGCTTGCCCGCGACGTCGAGGTCCTCGATCGTCCGCATGTCTCTACTTCTCTTTCTGGAAGCGGTCTACATGGGCGGCGACGCCCCCGCCCGGCCGCGGAGGGCCGGTGGTGAGGGCGTCGCCGGTGCCGTGGGCGGCGTTCGTCAGAGGTTGGAGCCGACCAGCTTGACCAGGTCGACCAGGCGGTTGGAGTAGCCCCACTCGTTGTCGTACCAGCCGACGACCTTGACCTGGTTGCCGAAGGCCATGGTGAGGCTGGCGTCGAAGGTGCAGGAGGCCGGGGTACCGACGATGTCGGAGGAGACGATCGCGTCCTCGGTGTAGACCAGGACGTCCTTGAGCGCTCCCTCGGCCGCGGCCTTGAACGCGGCGTTGACCTCTTCCTTGGTGACGTCGCGCTCCAGAGTGACCACCAGGTCGGTGACGGAGCCGTCGGGCACCGGGACCCGCATCGCCAGGCCGTCGAGCTTGCCCTTCAGCTCGGGCAGCACCAGCGCGGTGGCCTTGGCGGCGCCGGTGGTGGTGGGGATGATGTTCTGCGCGGCGGCCCGGGCGCGGCGCAGGTCCTTGTGCGGGTAGTCCAGGATGACCTGGTCGTTGGTGTACGCGTGCACCGTGGTCATCAGACCCTTGACGATGCCGAAGTTCTCCATCAGGGTCTTGGCCATCGGCGCCACGCAGTTGGTGGTGCACGAGGCGTTGGACAGGACGTGGTGGTTGGCCGGGTCGTACTTGTCGTCGTTGACGCCCATGACGACGGTCAGGTCCTCGCCCTTGGCCGGGGCGGAGATGATGACCTTCTTGGCGCCGGCCTCGATGTGCTTCTTGGCGTCCTCGGCCTTGGTGAAGAAGCCGGTGGACTCGATGACGACGTCCACACCGAGGTCGCCCCAGGGCAGCTGGGCCGGGTCGCGCTGGGCGAGCGCCTTCATGGTGACGCCACCGACCGAGATGGTGTCCTCGCCGACCTCGACCTCGCCGGGCAGGGTGCCCAGCACCGTGTCGTACTTGAGCAGGTGGGCCAGGGTCGCCTTGTCGGTGAGGTCGTTGACGGCCACGATCTCGACGTCGCTGCCCGCGGCGGCCTGGACCGCCCGCCAGAAGTTGCGGCCGATTCGTCCGAATCCGTTCACGCCTACACGGATGGTCACGGAAACCATTCTCCTCACGTGTCGTCTGCGTCGTCGACGCTGGTTCCGACGCAACACGCGCCGGATCACGGAAAACAGTGTGCGTTGTGGGCTGGGGCGAGCCTATCGTCCGTGCCCCCGGTCACCGGAGGCGGATCCGCCACGGCGCGCGAGCCGTCCCGTCGGTGCCAATACTGGCACCTTCACACACTAGAGGTATAGACCATTAGATCGTATTTTTCGCTACCTCTTACCATCGTTTCCGCAGCTCGTGAAAGTGTGGGCAACCCGGGAGAACCGTTCACACTTTATTACGAGCGCATTAACGAGCACTGTTGACGGGGAACCGGCCCCGCCCCCGTCCCGCCCGCCCCGCACCGTCCACCCACAGCGACCGAGCGATCACTGTCGGACACGATCTGTGATCATCCTCACATCACGGGACGAGCATGTCGGGAGTCAGGTTCGCCTCGGTGTTGGGGATGCCCAGATCCGCCGCGCGCTTGTCCGCCATGGCCAGCAGCCGCCGGATCCGGCCCGCGATCGCGTCCTTGGTCAACGGCGGATCGGAGAGCTGCCCCAGCTCCTCCAGCGACGCCTGCTTGTGTTCCAACCGCAGTTTGCCCGCGGCGACCAGGTGCTCGGGGGCGTCGTCGGCGAGGATCTCCAGCGCCCGCTCGACCCGGGCGCCCGCGGCGACCGCGGCCCGCGCACTGCGCCGCAGGTTGGCGTCGTCGAAGTTGGCCAGCCGGTTGGCGGTGGCCCGCACCTCGCGGCGCATCCGCCGCTCCTCCCAGGCCAGCACGCTCTGGTGGGCGCCCAGCAGGGTCAGCAGCGCACTGATGGAGTCGCCGTCGCGCACCACCACGCGGTCCACCCCCCGCACCTCACGGGCCTTGGCGTGTACCTTGAGCCGCCGCGCCGCACCCACCAGGGCCAGCGCCGCCTCCGGTCCCGGACAGGTGATCTCCAGCGACATGGACCGCCCCGGCTCGGTGAGCGAGCCGTGCGCGATGAAGGCGCCGCGCCACGCCGACTCCGCGTCGCACACCCCGCCCGCCACCACGTGCCGGGGCAGACCGCGCACCGGACGGCCGTTGCCGTCGATCAGCCCGGTCTGGCGGGCCAGGCTCTCCCCCTCCTTGATGACCCGGACCACATAGCGGTTGCCCTTGCGTAGACCGCTGGGGGCCAGCACCACCACCTCGGACTCGTGCCCGAACACCTCGGAGACGTCCTTGCGCAGCCGACGCGCGGCCGCCCCCGTGTCGAGTTCGGCCTCGATCACGATACGTCCGCCGACCAGGTGCAGCCCGCCGGTGAAACGCAGAATCGTCGAGACTTCCGCTTTGCGGCAGCATGGCTTGAGAACGGTCAGCCGGCTCAACTCGTCCTTCACCACGCCGGTCATCGCCATGGATGCGGCCCCTTCCCCCTGTAGAACGCACACGTGCGCGCCGCGGCCAAGCAGCGCCCTTCGTGGCAGACTACTTGCCCACGCGGCCAACTCCATGCCCCACGTGCGTGTGTCCGCTCCCCTTGACCGTTCCGACACCCCCGCACTCTCGTACTCCCGTGCCGCCGGAGCCGCTCAGCCGGCGAAGATCTCATCGAACGCCGCCGCGAAGCGGTCCGGATCGTGGCGCGGCGAACCGTCGTCGACGGCCAGGTCGGCCAGCACCAGGCGGGCCCCCAGCTCGGCGGAGACCTGCTCCAGCCGGACCGTGTCCTCCACCCCCTTGCGGTCCGCCAGCACCACGTCCACCCGCAGCTCGGGCGCGTGGTCGGCGAGCACCTCCAGATAGGTGTGCGCGGCGAACCCGTCGGTCTCGCCCCGCTGCGGGGACAGGTTGAGCGCCACCAGCCGCCGCGCCCGGGTCGTCACCAGCGCCCGCGCCAGATCCGGGACGAGCAGGTGCGGCAGCACGCTGGTGAACCAGGAGCCGGGGCCGAACACCACCCAGTCGGCCTCGTGCACCGCCCGCACCACCTGGCCGGGCACCGGCGGCCGGTCCGGGATCAGCGAGATGGACCGCACCCGACCCCGGGTGCTGGCGCAGGCCACCTGGCCGCGCACGGTCACCACCTCGTCGGGACGCTCCGGGTCGGCCCCCTCCACCTCGGCGACGATGTCCAGCGGCACCGACGACATCGGCAGCACCCGGCCGTGCGCGCCGAGCAGCTGCCCCACCCAGTCCAGCGCGGCCACCGAGTCGCCCAGTAATTCCCACAGCGCCACGATGAGCAGGTTGCCCACCGCGTGCCCGTGCAGCTCACCCTCGGAACGGAACCGGTGCTGCACCACCTCGCTCCAGGTACTGCCCCACTCGTCGTCGCCGCACAGCGCCGCCAACGCCATCCGCAGGTCCCCGGGCGGCAGCACCCCCAGCTCCCGGCGCAGCCGCCCGCTGGACCCGCCGTCGTCGGCGACCGTCACCACGGCGGTGACGTCGGTGGTGACCCGGCGCAGCGCGGACAGCGACGCGTACAGCCCGTGCCCCCCGCCCAACGCGACCACCCTCGGCGGCGCGGCCCTGTCGTCGTCCCGCGACCTCTCCCAAGCGTCCTCGTAACCCGCCATCGGTCTACGCGCCCCTCAATTCCCTCCCCCGGGCCACCCGACGTCCCGGGGCACCTGACGCGGCGCCGGCCGCCGCGCCGCCGCTTACTCGCGCCCCAGGTCGCGGTGGATGATGTTCACCTCGACCCCCTCGTCGCGCAGGCGTGCGGCGAGCTGCTCGGACATGGCGACACTGCGGTGCTTGCCCCCGGTGCAGCCCACCGCGAGCGTCATGTAGTGCTTACCCTCGCGCTGGTACCCGGAGACCAGCAGCCGCAGCACCTCGACGTAGGAGTCCAGCATCTCCTTGGCGCCGCGCTGGGCCAGCACGTAGTCGCGCACCGGGCCGTCCTGCCCCGTCATGGGGCGCAGCTCCGGAACCCAGTGCGGGTTGGGCAGGAACCGGCAGTCCAACACCAGGTCGGCGTCGACCGGCAGCCCGTGCTTGAACCCGAAGGAGACCACGTTGGCGCGCAGGTGGGTCTCGCGGGCCTGCCCGAAGAACCCCACCATCTTCGCCTTGAGCTGGTGCACGTTGAGCTGGGAGGTGTCGATGACCAGGTCGGCCTCGCCGCGGATGGAGCGCAGCAGCCCGCGTTCCCGGCTGATCCCGTCGGTCAGCCGCCCCTCCCCCTGCAGCGGGTGCGGACGGCGCACGCTCTCGAAACGGCGCACCAGCGTCTCGTCCGAGGCCTCCAGGAACACCACACGGGCGACGATGCCGCGGCCGCGCAGGTCCTCCACCGCGGACAGCAGGTCCTCGGTGAAGGCCATACTGCGCACGTCCACGACGGCGGCCACCCGCGACACCGCCCCGTGGGTGCGTCCGGCCAGGTCGATCATGGTGGGCAGCAGCCCCGGCGGCAGGTTGTCGACGACGAACCAGTCGAGGTCCTCCAGCGCCCGCGCCGCGGTGCTGCGTCCGGCTCCCGACATGCCCGTCACGACGACGATCTCCGGTGGGAGATCGCCTCCCCGACTGGTCGTCACGTGCTCTTCCCTTCGTGGTCTCGGTTGGCTGGCTTGCTGTCCTCCGGCGGCGTCCGCTCCCCGTCCCCGGTGCCGCTGAGCCGCTCGTGGATGGTCCGCGCGGTCCGCTCCCCGATCCCGGGCACCTCGGCGATCTCGGCGGCCGTGGCCTGCGCCAGGCGGCGCACCGACCCGAAGTGCTTGACCAGCGCGGCGCGACGGACCGGTCCCAGCCCGGGGATGTCGTCCAGGACGCTGGTCGTGAGCGCTGCGGCCCTCTTGCGCCGATGGTAGGAGATCGCGAACCGGTGCGCCTCGTCCCGGACCCGTTGCAGCAGGTAGAGGCCCTCGCTGGCGCGCGGCAGGATGATCGGGTCCTCGTCGTCGGGCACCCACACCTCCTCCAGCCGCTTGGCCAGGCCGCAGACGGCCACGTCCTCGATCCCCAGGTCGTCCAGCGCCCGCTGGGCGGCCGCGACCTGGGGGCGGCCTCCGTCCACCACGACCAGGTTGGGCGGGTAGGCGAACCGGGGCGCGCCCCCCTTCACGGTACGGCCCGCGGCCGGTGGCGCGCCGCTGCCGCCCAGCGTGTCCAACTCCCCGGAGCGCTGGCTCTCCTCCAGGTAGCGGGTGAACCGGCGGGTGAGGACCTCGTACATCGCCGCCACGTCGCTGTGCTCGGCGCCCGTCGCGCCCCGGATGCTGAACCGCCGGTACTCGGACTTGCGGGCCAGGCCGTCCTCGAACACCACCATCGACGCCACCGGGTGCTCCCCCTGGAGGGTGGAGACGTCGAAGCACTCGATGCGCAGCGGGGCCTCGGCCAGTCCCAGCGCCTCGGCGATCTCCGACAGCGCCCTGGAGCGCGTGGTCAGGTCGGAGGCGCGCTGGCTCTTGTGGCGGGCCAGCGCCTGCTCGGCGTTCTTGGCGACGGTCTCCATCAGGGCCCGCTTGTCGCCGCGCCGGGGCACCCGCACGTCCACGGCCGCGCCGCGCCGCTTCGACAGCCAGGCGGTGACGGCGGCGAGGTCGGTGGGCTCGGCCGACACCAGCACCTCGCGGGGGATGGCCGCGGCGGTCTCCGCCCCCTCCGCGCCGCCGTAGGTCTGGGCGAGGAACTGCTCGACGAGCTGGCCGGTGGAGACCTCCTCGACCTTGTCCACCACCCAGCCGCGCTCGCCGCGGATCCGTCCGCCGCGGACGTAGAACACCTGGACCGCGGCCTCCAGCTGGTCCTCGGCGATGGCGATGACGTCGCAGTCGGTGGCGTCGCCGAGGACCACCGCCTGCTTCTCCATGACCGTGCGCAGCGCCTGGATGTCGTCGCGGATGCGTGCGGCGCGCTCGTACTCCTGCTCGGCGGCGGCCTGTTTCATCTCGGCCTCCAGGGCCCGCAGGAACCGGCCGGTCTCGCCCGCCATGAAGGCGCAGAAGTCCTCGGCGAGCGCGCGGTGCTCGGCCGCGTCGACGCGTCCCACGCACGGGGCGGAGCACTTGTCGATGTAGCCGAGCAGGCAGGGCCGCCCGCTGGAGCGGGCGCGGCGGAACACCCCCGCCGAGCAGGTGCGCACCGGAAACACCCGCAGCAGCAGGTCGACGGTGTCGCGGATGGCCCAGGCGTAGGAGTAGGGCCCGAAGTAGCGCACCCCGCGGCGGCGGGCCCCCCGCATCACCTGCACCCGGGGGAACTCCTCGTTGAGCGTGACCGCCAGGTAGGGGTAGCTCTTGTCGTCGCGGTAGCGGACGTTGAAGCGCGGCGAGTACTCCTTGATCCAGGAGTACTCCAGCTGCAGCGCCTCCACCTCGGTCCCCACCACCGTCCAGTCGACGTCGGCTGCGGTGGAGACCATGGTCTGGGTCCGCGGGTGCAGCGCGCTGAAGTCCTGGAAGTAGGAGGACAGCCGGGCGCGCAGGTTCTTGGCCTTTCCAACGTAGATCACGCGGCCGTGCTCGTCCCGGAACCGGTAGACCCCCGGGTCGGTGGGGATGGATCCGGGTTCGGGGCGCAGGGTCGGGCGGACGGTCATCTGGTTTCCTCTGGGCGGTCCCCCGGGACGGGGGAGGGGTCGGGCTCCCGGGAGCGGGACGGGTGCGCCGTGGCGCACCTCTCCCCATTCTCCGCGGGCTCCCGCGCGGGACGGGAAGCCCCGCGGCGCGAACAGCGGAAATCCTCTTTTCCTCAGGTTGCGTGAGGACGTCAGGGTCCCCTTCCATTGTGGTCCCCCGAGCGGACCGCCCGCATCCGCCACACCCGGAACGCGGCGTGATCCCCCGCGCAGTGCCGTTGCCCACCCCCGTGAACGTCACGGTTCGGCATAGGGATGTTCTAGGTTGTCCCTGTATCCGCGGTGCACCGCTTTTCTCTTCCGCTCTCCGACTTCGTGCAAGGGGGACCCTCCAGTGATGTCACTCGGCAACTGGATCGCGGTGGGTGTCGCCGTCGCGGTCTCGGTGCTTCTGGTCACCGTGCTGCACTGGTTGCTGACCCACCAGTTGTCCAAGGTGTGGACCCTGGCCGAACACCTAGTCCGGCGCTGCCGCTACTCGGCCTACGCGGCGGCCTCGGTCCTGGGGGTGAACCTGGCGATCCCCGACGCGGACGGCTTCGAGAACCCCCGGTTCTGGTACCCGATCTTCCAGCACGGCATGCGCATCGCGATGATCGCCTCGCTGACCTGGCTCGGGTTGACCGTCGCCTACGCGATCACCGACATGGTGCTGGCGCGCCTGGCCGTGCACAACGGCGACGCCGACCGGCGCTCCCGCCGCCTGCAGACACAGGTGCGGCTGCTGCGGCGGGTCGCGGCCACCCTGCTGGGGCTGCTCGCGGTCGCGGCGATCCTGTTCACCTTCCCCGCCGTGGCCGCGCTCGGTGCCGGACTGCTGGCCTCCGCCGGTCTGATCGGCATCATCGCCGGTGTGGCGGCGCAGGCCACCCTGGGCAACCTGTTCGCCGGACTGCAGTTGGCGTTCAGCGACTCGCTGCGCATCAACGACGTGGTGGTCGTGGAGGGCGAGTGGGGGCGCGTCGAGGAGCTGACCCTCACCAACGTGACCGTGCGCGTCTGGGACGAACGCCGCCTGATCTTCCCCGTCTCCTACTTCACCACCAAGCCGTTCGAGAACTGGACCAAGCACGGCAGCAGCATCACCGGGGTGGTGATGCTGCGCGTCGACTGGGAGGTCCCGGTGGACCGGCTGCGCGCCGAGGTGGAGTCGTTCGTGACCGGCCACCCCCTGTGGGACGGCCGCAGCTGGGCGCTGGAGGTCACCGACGTGCTGGACTCGGGGCTGATCGAGCTGCGCGCCACGGTCAGCGCCGCCGACTCCAGCTCCCGCTGGACGCTCACGGTCCAGCTGCGCGAGCACATGCTCACCTACATCCGGGAGAACTTCCCCGAGGCGCTGCCGCGCAACCGCACCCAGTTCACCGGGATGGACGGTGAGGAGCAGCAGTACGCCGCGATGTGGCCCGCCTCGGCGTTCCGCCGCTCCTCCGCCGTCGCGTCCTCCGTGGGCGCGGAGCACGACGAGACCGACTGAGCCCGCCCCGAGAGGGCTCAGACCAGGATGATGTCGGTCCCCTCCACCTTCACCTCGAACGGCTCCAGCGGGTCGACGGCCGGCCCCTGGAGCACCTCTCCGTCGAGCCCGAACTTGCTGTGGTGGCACAGGCAGTGGATGTCGGTGGTGACCTCCTGGACGGTGCAGCCCCCGTGGGTGCACGACGCGCTGAACGCCCGGAACTGTCCCGGCTCGGGCTGGGTGATCACCAGCTTGGCGTCGATCAGCAGCAGTCCACCGCCCTCGGGGACGTCGGTGGTCTGCGCCACCACCTGTCCGCGCAGCGCGTCCTGTGGCTTGGGCGCGGTACTGCAGGCCGCGGCGGTGAGCGCCACCGCTCCCGCGGCCCCCGTACCCGCCAGCATCGTGCGGCGGCTCATCCGGCAGACGCGCGGTGACGGCTCCGTTGTCATGAGTAAGGCTCCCTGGAATGGTCGAACAGGACTACTACGCAATGTAGTACGGGTGCGGGAGTGGATCGCCGCAGGGTGGGGCCGCCGACTCAGTTCTGGCGCAGCACCACGGTCCGGACGATCTTGTCGTGGACGGCCTGCTGCTTGGGCAGGTCCCACAGCGGCCACAGCGCGAACGGCACCAGCCACAGTCCGTTGACCAGGACCTGCACCCACAGGGGCGTCCACACGACCAGGAACGGGAGCCAGTAGAGCGCGGCGCGGACCATGACCGCGTCGAGGGGGATCCGGTCCGGCCGTCCCGCCCCGGGGTCGGGCACCACCACGATCTTGACGATCATCTTGCCCGGGGTGCGCCCCCAGACACGCAGGCAGACCGCGTCGTAGGCCGCGCAGACCAGGAACCCGCACACGCTGGCGAAGATCATGGCGCCGGTGTCCGCCCCCTCCAGGGTCCGGCCCGCCAGCACCGCGAAGAAGAGCCAGAACAGCCAGGCGAAGAACAGGACCGTGCCCAGCGGGATGCTCACGAACAAGGAGTCGAGCAGGCGGGCCAGGGCCCGCTGGCCCCACGAGGCCGGACGGTACGGTCCCGCCCCGGGAGGCGGAACGGGCGCTGGGAACGTGCCGCCCGGCTGGGGCGGTGGCACCGGCCACTGCCCGGGGCCGCGCGTCACGGTCGTTCGGGGGTCCCACGGCGGGGGGTGGGTCATGGGGGAGGCCTCCGGGGTCGGTGCGGACACCGCGCAGCGCCCCGGAGCGCGGGCCGGGGCGCTGCGCGGGATTCCGCTGTGCATTCGTCCGCTGCCGATCCTACGGAGGGGCTGCCGTCGGGGGCAGCCTCCGTCCGCCCCGTCCCGCCGATGTGGCCCACAGTGGCCACGGCCGGCCGCCCCGGTGGGCCGGGAACCGTCCTAGTTGAGGATCTTGCGGAGGAACTGCCCGGTGTGGCTCTGCGGATGCTCGGCGATCTCCTCGGGCGTGCCGGTCGCCACCACCGTGCCGCCGCGCGCTCCCCCCTCGGGCCCCATGTCGATGAGGTGGTCGGCGGTCTTGATGACGTCGAGGTTGTGCTCGATGACGATGACGGTGTTGCCCGCGTCCACCAGCCGCCCCAGCACGTGCAGCAGCTTCTCGATGTCGGCGAAGTGCAGGCCCGTGGTGGGCTCGTCCAGGATGTAGACGGTGCGTCCGGTGGAGCGGCGCTGCAGTTCGGTGGCGAGCTTCACCCGCTGGGCCTCGCCCCCCGACAGGGTCGTGGCGGGCTGCCCCAGCCGCACGTAGCCCAGTCCGACGTCGTTGAGGGTCTGCATGTGGCGGCGGATGGCGTTGATCGGCTCGAAGAACTCCAACGCCTCCTCGATCGGCATGTCCAGCACGTCGGCGATGCTCTTGCCCTTGTAGTGCACGTCGAGGGTCTCCCGGTTGTACCGGGCGCCGTGGCAGACCTCGCAGGGCACGTAGACGTCCGGGAGGAACTGCATCTCGATCTTGATGGTTCCGTCGCCCGCGCACGCCTCGCAGCGGCCGCCCTTGACGTTGAAGGAGAACCGGCCGGGCTGGTATCCGCGCACCTTCGCCTCGGTGGTCTGCGCGAACAGTTTGCGGATGTGGTCGAACACGCCGGTGTAGGTGGCCGGGTTGGAGCGCGGGGTGCGTCCGATGGGGCTCTGGTCGACGTGCACGACCTTGTCGACCTGGTGCACGCCGTTGATCCGGGTGTGCCGCCCGGGCACGTCGCGCGCCCCGTGCAGCTCCTTGGCCAGCGCCTTGTACAGGATCTCGTTGACCAGCGTGGACTTGCCGGACCCGGACACCCCGGTGACGGCGGTGAACACGCCCAGCGGGAAGGCGACGTCCAGGTCGCGCAGGTTGTTCTCGCGCGCGCCCCTGACCACGAGCTGCCGTTTGGGGTCGCGGGGCCGCCGCTTCGCGGGCACCTCGATGGCCCGCCGTCCCGACAGGTACTGGCCGGTGATCGACTCGGGGCTGTCCAGCAGCTTCTGGACCGGTCCGGAGACCACGACCCGGCCGCCGTGCTCGCCCGCCCCGGGGCCGATGTCGACCACCCAGTCCGCGGAGCGGATGGTGTCCTCGTCGTGCTCCACGACGATCAGGGTGTTGCCGATGTCCCGCAGCCGCTGCAGGGTCTCCAACAGCCGGAAGTTGTCGCGCTGGTGCAGCCCGATGGACGGCTCGTCCAGCACGTAGAGCACCCCGACCAGGCCCGACCCGATCTGGGTGGCCAGCCGGATGCGCTGTGCCTCACCGCCGGACAGCGTCGCGGAGGCACGGCCGAGGCTGAGGTAGTCCAGGCCCACGTCCAGCAGGAAGCCGAGCCGGGCGTTGATCTCCTTGAGCACCTGGGCGGCGATGGCCCGGTCCCGTTCGGACAGCTCCAGTGAGGCGAGGAAGTCCGCGCACTCGCTCAACGGCATCGCGCTGACCTCGGCGATGGAGCGTCCGCCGACGGTCACCGCCAGCACCTCCGGCTTGAGCCGGCTGCCCTGGCAGGCGGGGCAGGGCACCACCCGCATGTAGCCTTCGAGCCGCTCGCGCACGAAGTCGCTGTCGCTCTCGCTGTGGCGGCGGCGCACCCAGTTGAGCACGCCCTCGAAGTCGGTGTAGTAGGAGCGCTGCCGCCCGTAGCGGTTGCGGTAGCTGACGTGCACCTGGGTGTCGTAGCCGGTGAGCAGGGCCCGGCGCGCCTTCCTCGGCAGCTTCTCCCACGGGGTGTCCAGGTCGAAGCCCATCGCCTCGCCCAGGGCCTGCATGAGCCGGATGAAGTACTCGCTGGGGCTGCCGCCGCTCCACGGCGCGATGGCGCCCTCGGCGAGGGTCCGCTCTGGGTCGGGCACCACCAGGTCGGGGTCGACCTCCAGGCGGGTGCCCAGCCCGGTGCACTCGGGGCAGGCGCCGTAGGGCGAGTTGAAGGAGAAGGACCGCGGCTCCAACTCCTCGAAGGACAGGTCGTCGTAGGGGCAGTACAGGTGCTCGGAGTAGACCCGCTCCCGCCCGGGGTCGTCGGCGGGCAGGTCCACGAACTCCAGCAGGATGGTGCCGCCCGCCAACTGCAGCGCGGTCTCCACCGAGTCGGTGAGCCGCTTGGCCGCCGAGGCCTTCACGCTGAGCCGGTCGACGACGACGGCGATGTCGTGCGTCTCGTACCGCTTGAGTTCGGGAGCCTCGTCCAGCCGCACCAGTTCGCCGTCCACCCGCGCCCGGGTGAAGCCCTTGGCCTGCAGGCTCTGGAACAGCTCGGAGTACTCCCCCTTGCGTCCGCGCACCACGGGCGCCAGCACCTGGAAGCGGGTGCCCTCGTCCAGTTCCATCACCCGGTCCACGATCTGCTGCGGGGTCTGCCGGGCGATCTCGCGTCCGCAGCGGGGGCAGTGCGGCCTGCCGACCCGCGCCCACAGCAGCCTCAGGTAGTCGTACACCTCGGTGATGGTGCCGACCGTGGAGCGCGGGTTGCGGCTGGTGGACTTCTGGTCGATGGACACCGCCGGGGACAGGCCCTCGATGAAGTCGACGTCGGGCTTGTCCATCTGGCCGAGGAACTGGCGGGCGTAGGCCGACAGCGACTCCACGTAGCGGCGCTGCCCCTCGGCGAAGACCGTGTCGAAGGCCAGCGAGGACTTGCCCGAACCGGACAGTCCGGTGAACACGATCATCGCGTCACGGGGCAGGTCCAGGGAGACGTTCTTGAGGTTGTGCTCGCGGGCCCCGCGGATCACCAGACGATCGGCCATGTCTCTTCGCGCGCGGCCCCCGGGTCGCCCCGGGCACCGGTGCGCTCCGTCCTTCCTCGTCGAGGGGTGTGCGTCGTACCGCGGCGGTGTGCGCCGCAGGAGTTCCGATGGCGCCGCGCCGCCCGGCGGAGTGCGGTGGAGCGACGGCTGCCTCCCCGCGCGGCGGCACCGCTGCCGGGGGCTCTGCCCACGGTAACCAGTGGGGTCCCGGCCGCATTCCGACCGGGACCCCATTCTATGGGTACGCCTGTTCGATTTTTGCGCTTCCAGGAAATCCGCGCCACGTCACTCGCCGGGCGCGATGCTGTCGGTGCGGGCCTTCAGCTTCCTGGCGTCGCTGCGGGCCTTCAGCACACTGGCGACGACCGTGACCGTCATCACGCCGAGGATGACGCCCAACGACAGGCCGGTGCCGACCTCGGGGACGTGCACGCCGTTCTCGTGCAGCGCGTGCAGCAGCATCTTGACCCCGATGAACACCATGATCGCGGCCAGCCCCCAGCTGATGTAGGCCAGCTTGTCCATGAGCCCGGCCAGCAGGAAGTACAGCACCCGCAGGCCCAGCAGCGCGAAGGCGTTGGCGGTGAACACCAGGTAGGCGTCCTGGGTGAGGCCGAAGATCGCCGGGATCGAGTCGACCGCGAAGACCAGGTCGGTGACGCCGATGGCGACGATAACCATGAGCATCGGGGTGACGTGGCGGCGTCCGTCGATCCGCACGGTCAGCCGGGAGCCGTGGTAGCCGTCGGTGACCGGCCAGACCTTGCGGAGCATGCGCACCGCGAAGCTCTCGGTGTAGTCGGTCTCCTCCTCCTCGGACCCCTTGACGTTGTCCCGGACGATCTTGACCGCGGTGTAGATGAGGAAGGCGCCGAACAGGTAGAAGACCTCGCTCCAAGCGTTGATGGCCTGCGCGCCGACGACGATGAAGACGCCGCGCATGGCCAGCGCCAGCACGATGCCGATCAGCAGCACCTCGTGCTGGTACTTCTTGGGCACCGCGAAGGAGGTGAGGATCAGGTAGAAGACGAAGAGGTTGTCGACGCTGAGGCTCTTCTCCGTGACGTACCCGGCGAAGTACTCACCGGCCCTGTCCCAGCCGGCGAAGTACCAGATACCCAGCCCGAAGACCACGGCCAGGGCGATGTAGAAGGCCGACCACCAGGCGGCCTCCTTCATGGAGAACTCTTTGGGCTCGCGTTTCTTGCTCCACGGGTGGTCGACGATCGCGAGGTCGACGGCCAGGATGGCGACGATACCGACGATGGTCGCCAGCCAGACCCACAGGGACACGTCCATTCGGGGATCCTTCTCTCCGGTTGCGGTGGCCGCTGCTGTCTGCGGACACGACAGGAACCGGAGGTCTCTCCCGTCCACGAGCCACCCGGGTGTGGACCGACGGCACCGGGAACGCTCCGTTGCGTTCCGTGATGACGACACCGCCGCGAAGGGATACTCCCCTACCGAATGGTACAACGAGACGAAGTGGCGAAAATTCCGCCTGCTCTCGGCACCGGAGTCCATCATGCCACCGCTGTCGGGCGCGGAGAACCACCGCCTCCGACATTTCTGCCCTCCTGGCGGGTGAGCCTAGCCTCACCGCGGCCCGTCCCGGTCCACGAGCTCCGTGTAGTAGCCGATGACCTGGTCGACCTCGGCCCCGGGCCGCGGCAGCACGGCCGCCGCGGCCCGGGAGCGCAGCCGCATCCGCTCGGCGAGCGCGCCGTCGTCCAGCACCCGCGCGACCCCCTCCGCCAGCGCGGCGGCGTCCCCGGCGGGGACCAGCACCGCGGCGTCCCCCACCAGGTCCGCCACACCCCCCACGTCGGTGGCCACCACGGGCGCTCCGGCGCGCAGCGCCTCCTGCACCACCAGCGGCTGCCCCTCCCACACGCTGGCCAGGACGAACACGTCGGCCGCGGCGAGCAGGTCGGCGACGTCGCCGCGGTTGCCCAGCAGCCGCACCGGCAGGCCCTCCGCGGCGATCCGCGCGGAAAGCTGTCCGCGCAGCGGTCCCTCCCCCGCGACCACCACCAGCGGCGGCGGGGTGCGCCGCGCCCAGGTCCGGGCCGCGTCCAGCAGCACCGGCAGCCCCTTCTGCTCGGCCAGCCGGGCCACCGTCACCAGCAGCGACCGCTCCGGCTCCACCCCCAGAGCGGCACGCACCTGCGCCGGCTCCCGACCGGGGGGCGCGGCGGGTGGGGCGGGCACCAGCGCCCGCCCCACCCGCCGCGCCCCTCGCGCGCGCGACCGCTCCACCAGGTCGCCGGAGACTCCCAGCACCAGGTCCGCGCGCCACGCCAGCACCCGTTCCAACACCCCGAACAGCCACGCGCCGCCGCCCGCGGGGGGCGCGTTGTGCAAGGTGGCCACCAGCGGCGCGGACGGGTCGCTCAGCGCCGCCAGCGCCCCCGCGCGCACCCCGTGGGCGTGCACCACGTCGGCGCCCCTCAGCAGGGCACGCAGCCGCAGCAGGGCCGCGGCGTCACCGAGCGGCCGGGGCCGGTCGGCCACCTCCAGCTCGGCGAACCGCGCCCCCGCCCCGGTGAAGTCGAACCGCTCCTCGGTGGCCGCCGGGCCGACCACCGCCACCCGGTGTCCCCGTCCGGCCAGTCCGCGGCACAGCGACCGCACGTGACTGCCCACTCCTCCGCTGCTGGTCGCCAGGACCAGCGCGATCCGCAACCCGTTCACCCCGTTGTCCTTTCCGTGGTGTCCGCCGCGCCGATGCGGCGGGTCAGCACCGCGCGCAGCGCGGCGGCGTCGACCGCGGCCACCGCCGTCCCGTGGCCCAGCACCGCGGCGGCCCCGCCGAGCAGCGCCGCGGTCGCGGCGGCCACCGCGGAGTCGGCGGGCAGCAGCGCGGCTACACCCGTCCCGCATCCGTAGCCCACCGCCGCCCCCAGCGTGCACGCCGCGGCGGTGCGGCCGAGCGAGGCGAACGCGGCCCGCCCCCGGACGCGCAGCACCGCGGCCCCCAGCAGCACCGCCCCCGTCCCCAGGCCCAGGGACGTGCCCGCGCCCAGCGCGGCCACCGTCTGCTCCGGCGGGCACAGCACCACCGCGGCCGCGGAGGTACCCGCCGCCACCGCCCACCCCGCGACCTGCGCCGCCGCCGCCAGGCGTCCCCGGTGCACGGCGTACAGGGCACGGCTGAGCAGCGCCGCCACCCCGAAGGCGACCACCCCGGGGGCGTAGGCGGGCAGCGCCGCTGCCAACACGTCGGCCTGTTCGTCGGCGAACAGCCGGGCCAGCGGCGCAGCCGCCGCGGCGAGCGCCACCGCGGCCCCGCTGACCGCGATGAGGCAGGCGCGCGTCCCCACCGCCAGGACCCGGTCGTAGCCGGCCCGGTCCCGCTGCCCGTGGTATTCCGCCAGCGCGGTGAAGGCGCTGGTGGCGATGGGCACGGCGACCACGCCGTAGGGCAGGGTGAACAGCGCCCAGGCGTAGCTGTAGAGCACCCCGGTCCCCCCGCCGCCGCCGTGGTTGGCCAGCCACATCGACACCAGCAGGGTCACCTGCATGGCGATCAGCGGCAGCAGCGCGGCCACCGCCAGGGACCGCGCCCGCGCCCCCACCCCCGGGGGGAAGGACAGGGTCGGCCGCAGCCCCAGCCGCATCCGCAGCACCGGCACCAGCGCGGTGAGGAACAGCGCGGCCACGCCGGCGGTGGTGCCCGCGGACAGGACGAGTTCGGCCGCGGTGGACAGCGCGTGGGCGTCGGTGGCGTCGGAGCGCAGCGGCACGAACGCCAGGTAGGCGCAGACGACGACGAGGCTGGAGACCAGCGGGGCCAGTGCCGGGGCGAGGAAGCGCCGGTGCGCCTGCAGGACCCCGTACAGCACCGCGGCCAGACCGTAGAACAGCACCTGGGGCGCGAAAACCGCCAGGAAGCGCGCGGCGAGTGCGAGCAGTTCGGCGCCGCCGCACTCCCGCGTCCCGGCGAGCAGCGCCACCGCGACCGGCTTCGCGGCCACGGCGAGCAGCGTCCCCAGCGGCACGGCCGCGACCACCACCCAGGTGACGAGCGCCGAGGCGGTACGGCGTACGTGGTCGGTGTCGCCCCGGCGGGCCGCGTCGGCCAGCAGCGGCACGACCATCCCCGACAGCGCACCGCCGATGACGATCTCGTACAGCACGGTCGGCACCTGGTTGGCGGTGACGTAGGCGGTGCCCAGGCAGTTCTCCCCGACCGTCTGCGCGAACACGACGGTCCGGCCGAACCCGGCGACGCGCGCGACGACGGTGACGGCACCGATGAGCACCGCGGCCCCCGCCACGGAGATGCCCGCCCGCCGCGCCCGGACCACCGCCGGTCCGCTCCCCCGTGCCGTTCGGCCGCGTCGTCCCCGGGCGGGTCGCCCGCTGCGACGCCGACCCCGTCCCGTCCCGGTCAACCGGACTGCGGAAGCGGAGCGGGCTCGGCCGCGCGGCGGGGCGGGGCCGGCCGGCACCCCCACTCGTCGAGGCGCCGCAGCGGCGGGGTGACCGCGATGACCCTGGTGAAGCTCACGTACTCGCTGGCCGCGGTCAGCCCGGCCACTCCGGCGAGCAGGCCGAGGCGCACCCGCCGCGGGCACGCGGCCGCGGCGGCCAGGCCCAGCAGCGCCCCCAGGGCGTTGGCGCCCGCGTCTCCGAGCATCGCGCGCTCCCGCAGGTCCTCGGGGAGCAGCGCGCCGGTCGCCCCCAGCGCCGCCGCGGCGACCGGCGCGGCACCGGGGTGCGCCAGCGCCGACGCCCCCGCCAGCAGGGCCACCTTGGCCGCGCGTCCCGGTCGCAGGTCGAACAGGTTGAGCAGGTTGGCGCCGCCCGCGATGAGCGCACCGTTGACCAGCACGTCCACCGGGTCGCGGGTCAGGGTCGCGGCGGCCGCCAGCCCGCTCGCGCCGATGCCCGCGACCTTGACCGCCCCGGTGGTCACGCGGCCGCGCGCCAGTGCGCCCAGGTGTCCCCGGAACCCCCGGGAGGCTCCCGAGCCGTACAGGTCGTCATAGGCGCCGAAGGCCGCGGCGCCGCATCCGGCGAGCACGGCCGCCCCGCGCAGCGCGGGCCGTGTTCCGGGGGCGAGGGCGGCGCCCGCGCAGGCGCCGACCGCCAGGGCGGGCCCCTCCAGCAGGGTGACCCGCTCGCCGCGGTAGTTGAGGCGGTTCCACCGGGCCTGGCCGGCGCCCCACCGGTCGGTCAGCGCCGTGTACAGGCCGCGGGCGACGGCCGCGCCCACTCCCGCGGCGAGCACGGTCCCCCACACGGGCCGTCGCGGGGACGGCGGTGCGGACCGGCGGTGCGGACCGGGACGGAACAGGACGGACGGAAAACGGAAGGACATGGTTCGGACTCGCTAGGACTCGTCGTCGGCGGCGACGTCTTCGGCGGAGACGCCGGTCGAGGGCGTGGGTGTCGGATCGGGTCGGGGGTCCGGCAGGACCGCGGGCAGGAAGCCGTCGACGCCCGCACCGACCCCGTAGTGGCCGTCGCGCCCCTCGGCGGCCAGGGCCAGCGCCAGCACGGTGACGATGTCTCCCGCGGTGGTGCCCGCGGTGTCGACGGTGGTGAACCGGGCCTTCTCGGCGCGCGCCTGCCGGATGATCCCGGTGGGGCCGTCCGCGTCCGGTGCGCCGGCCAGGACGGTGGCGGCACCGGCCCGCTTCAGGGCGCGCGCCAGGGCCAGCACGGTCGCGTTGGCGGGCGGGGTGGCCGTGTCGTTCCCCTCCTGGTCGGCGACGAGCGCGAACGGTTCGGCCGGGGCCAGCAGCAGGGCCGCGTCGGCGCCCGACGCGGGCTCGCCGTGGACGGCGAGCAGGCCGGACTCGACGTATCCGGCGAGGAGCTCCGCGGGGTCGAAGCCGTCGGGGGACTCGTCCCCGTCGGCGGTGAGGACCGCCTGCGCGATCTCGGCGCCGGCCCGCTCGTAGGGGGTGCCGCGGGGCACCTTCAGGTCCTCGCTCCACCGGTCGGCGACCTCGTCGACGTGGTCGGCCTCCCCGGGGTCGAGGTACCGGTCGGTGAGGGTGATGCGGCCGACGACCGTTCCCCCGGCGTGCCGCAGCCGTTCCATGATCGCGTCGCGGACGGCGGCGTCCACCCCGGACGGCTCCACCACCACGATCCGCGTGTCGGCGAGTCGGCGCTCCAGCATCGCCGTCTCGTAGGCGGTGATGAGCTGGGCGGTGCCCGCGTTGAACTGGTCGGCCAGGTCCTTGTCGGTGCGCAGCCGCTCGCTCTGCTCGCGCAGTTGCGCCGTCTCCGCCTTGAGCGTGTGCAGCAGCGGGTCCTGCAGCATGGTGGTGCCCAGCACGATGCCGACGGTGAGCGCCAGGAAGATCGCGACGGTGGAGACCAGGTGGTAGCGGAAGTCGATCACGCGAAGAGCCCCGTGAGCCAGTAGTAGAACGCGTCCCACCGCGCGGCGAGGAAGGTCAGGTAGACCTGTCCGGCCGGGGAGCAGTAGGCCGCGACGACGATGGTGAGCAGACTGGCCGCCACGAGCAGCAGCAGCGTCCACGGCGAGATGCGGCTGCGGTAGAGGCGGCTGACGCCCTTGGCGTCGACGAGTTTGCCGCCGACCCGCAGGCGGGTGAGGAAGGTGCTGGCCATTCCCGCGCGCCCCTTGTCCAGGAACTCTTCGAGGGTGGCGTGGGTGCCGACGGCGACGATGAGCGCGGCGCCGGCGTCGTCGGCGAGCATCATCGCCACGTCCTCGCTGGTTCCGGTGGCCGGGAAGACCACGGCCTCGTACCCCAGTTCGGTGAGGCGCCGCAGGCCCGGCGCCCGCCCGTCCCGGTAGGCGTGCACCACCAGTTCCGCCCCGCAGGCCAGGGCGCGGTCGGACACCGAGTCGAAGTCGCCGACGATGATGTCGGGCCGGTACCCGGCCTCCAGGAGCGCGTCGGCGCCGCCGTCCACCCCGATGATGACCGGGTGGTACTCGCGGATGTAGGGGCGCAGCGCCGCCAGGTCCTCCCGGTAGTGGTAGCCGCGCACCACGATCAGGACGTGGCGGCCCTCGATCGGCGTGGCGATGTCGGGGACGCCGACCCCCTCCAGCAGCAGCGTCCGCTCGCGTTTGAGGTACTCCATGGTGTTGGCGGCGAACGCCTCCAGTTGGACGGCGAGTCCGGCGCGCGCCTCGACCATGGCCGCCCGGACCGACTCGGCGTCCTGTTCGACGCCCTTGGCCACCACCGTGTCGCCGCGCATGAGGGCGCCGCCCTCCAGGCGCAGCCGCTCGCCCTCGTCGATCCGGGCGAAGACTTCCGGCCCCACCTCGTCGACCAGGGGGATTCCCGCCTCGACGATGAGTTGCGGGCCCAGGTTGGGATAGCGGCCGCTGATGCTCCTGGCGGCGTTCACCACGGCCGAGACCCCGCACTCCACGAGGGCCTCGGCGCTGACGCGGTCGAGGTCGACGTGGTCGATGACCGCGATGTCGCCGGGTCTGAGCCGTTTGGTGAGGTTCTTGGTGCGGCGGTCGGCCCGGACCGGGGCGCTCACGCCGGCCACCCCGTTGGGCCTGGCGCGACGGAGCCTGGGAAGTCGCGCGCTCAGCGCGGTCGGAACCTTCATCGCCCGCATACTGCCACGGAAAGCGAAACCCCGGTGACAGGAAGTGACGTATCGGCGTGTCGGCGCGCCGCCGGACACCCCCTTGCCCCCGGGCGGGCCCCGCTTCGGCGGGGACTCCGGTCCCGGCCGCAGGGGAGGAGTCCGCCCCGGTCCGGCAGCGGGGCCGCGGTCCCGGGGGCAGCCGCCCGCCGGCCGGCTCCGCGCGGCCGCGGCGGTTCAGCCCCGGTCGGCGGCCGCGAGGGTGAGCAGCTCCTCGGCGTGGGCCCGGCCGAGTTCGGAGTCCTCCATCCCGGCCAGCATGCGGGAGAGCTCCCGGACCCGCCCCGCCCGGTCCAGGCGGGTCACCCCGCTCTCGGTGACCATGCCGTCGTTGGACTTCTCCACCACCAGGTGCGCGTCGGCGAAGGCCGCCACCTGCGGCAGGTGGGTGACCACGATGACCTGGGCGTTGTGGGCCAGCCGGGCCAGCCGCCGCCCGATCTCCACCGCCGCCTTGCCGCCGACCCCGGCGTCGACCTCGTCGAACACGAAGGTCGGCACCGGGTCGGCGCCCGCGAAGACCACCTCGATGGCCAGCATGACCCGCGACAGCTCACCGCCGGAGGCGCCCTTGTGCAGCGGCAGCGGCGGCGCGCTCGGATGCGGCGCGAGCAGCAGTTCCACCTCGTCGCGTCCGTGCGGGCCGAACTCCTCGCCGGTGCGGATGCGGACCGTGACCCGGGCGTGCGGCATGGCCAGCGCGGTGAGCTCCTCGGTGACGGCCGCGCCGAACCGCTCGGCGGCCGCCGTGCGAATACCGGTGAGCCGCTCGGCGAGTTCGGTCATCCGTTCCCGCAGCCGCGCCTCCTCGGCGGTGAGCTCCTCGATGCGCTCGTCGTCGCCCTCCAGCTCCCCCAGCCGCTTGGCGGCGTCCTCCGCCCAGGCCAGAACGTCCTCGACGGTGTCCCCGTACTTGCGGGTCAGCTGCGCCAGCACCGCGCGACGCTCCTGCACCGCGGCCAGCCGGGCCGGATCGGCGTCCACCGACTCGGCGTAGGAGGCCAACTCGGTGGCGGCGTCGCTGATCACGTAGCTGACCTCGTCCAGGCGGTCCGCGAGCGCCGCGAGGGCCTCGTCGTGCTGGCGGACCCCCGCCAGCGCCTGGCGTGCCCCGGCCAGCAGCGCGGTGACGTCCACCTCGACGTCGGAGGCGGGGTCGCCGACCAGGGCCTCGTGCGCGGTGGTGGCGGCCAGCCGCAGCGCGTCGGCGTGCGCCAGACGGGTCTCCTCCGCCAGCAGTTCGGCGTCCTCGCCCGGGCGGAGTTCGGCCGCGGCGATCTCCTCCACGCCGAAACGCAGCAGGTCTGCCTCCTGGGCGCGTTCCCGGGCCCGGGTGGTCAGCTCCGCCAGTTCCGCCTCGACCTCCCGGTGCCTGCGGTAGGCGGCGGTGTAGGCGCCCAGGGTCGCCTGCAGTTCGTCGCCCGCGTAGCGGTCGAGCGCGGCGCGCTGCCGTTCGGGGCGGAGCAGCCGCTGCTGGTCGGACTGGCCGTGCACCGCCACCAGGTCGTCGGCGAGGTAGGCCAGCAGACTGACCGGGGCGGACCGGCCGCCGAGGGTGGCCCGCGACCGCCCTTCCGCGGACACGCTGCGCGAGATGATCAGCACCCCGTCGTCGAGTTCCCCGCCGGCCTCCTCGACCCGCTGGGCGACCCTGCTGTCGGCGTCGACGGTCAGCCGCCCCTCCACCACCGCCCGGGACGCGCCGGGCCGCACCCGCTGCGGGTCGGCGCGTCCGCCGAAGAGCAGCCCCAGCCCGGTGACCACCATCGTCTTGCCCGCACCGGTCTCGCCGGTGACCACGGTGAACCCTGGGGACAGCTCCAGAACGGCGTCGTCGATCACGCCGAGGCCTTGGATTCGGACTTCTTCGAGCACCGGACTCTCTCCCGTAACCACCACTGCTGAGGCACTGTGCGGTCCAACCGCCCGCGCCCGGACCACCTATCCGCCGTCGCGTTCGGCCCGTCCTCGCCAGCCTGCCACCGGGAGGGCGAACTTCGCGACCAGTCGATCGGTGAACGGCGCGTGCTGCAACCGCGCCAGTCGCACCGGCGTGTCCGACCGCGAGATCTCCACCCGCGCTCCGGCGGGCAGTTCGACCTTACGGCGTCCGTCGCACCACAGCACCCCGTCGGTCGTGTCCGGCAGCACCTCCAGCGCGATCACCGCGTCCGGGGAGACCACCAGGGGGCGGGCGAACAGCGCGTGCGCGCTCAGCGGCACCACGAGCAGCGCCGCCACGGAGGGCCACACGATGGGGCCCCCGGCGGAGAACGCGTGCGCGGTCGAACCGGTCGGCGTGGCGCACACCACCCCGTCGCACCCCCACCGGGACAGCGGACGCCCGTCGATCTCCAGCACCACCTCCAGCATGCGGCCCGCCTCGACCTTCTCGGCGGTGGCCTCGTTCAGCGCCCACGTGCGCACCGGCGGCCCCGTGCCGTCGCGTCCCTGGCAGTAGACCGTGACGTCGATGGTCATGCGCTCCTCCACCGAGTAGTCGCGTTCGACCACGCAGCGGACCGTGTCCGACAGGTCGTCGCGTTCGGCTTCGGCGAGGAAGCCCACGTGCCCCAGGTTGACGCCGAGCAGCGGGACCCCGGTGGGCCGGGCGAGTTCGGCGGCGCGCAGCAGCGTGCCGTCACCGCCCAGCACCATGATGAGTTCGGCCCCGGCGGCGGCCTCCGCCCCCGGTTCCACGATCTCCACCGGGCTCATCGGGGCACCGGTCCGCGTGATCGCGTCGAACTCGGAGGCGAACATCCGCACCGTCACCCCGGCCCGGGTGAGGCGGTCGTGGACCAGTCGGGCGCTGCGCACGGCGGCAGGCCGTCCGGTGTGGGCCAGGAGAAGCACGGTGCGGCCGGTCTCCCAGCCCACGCCGCCCAACCGGTCCGCGCCTTCGCTGGTCTTCACAGAGGGCCCTCCTCGTCGCCGTGTCCGGCCGCCGTCGGTGGCGGCGCCGGTCGATCGCCAGGTGGCCGAGTTACGTTATCCGACCCGCGGCACCGGACGGACGCGCGGCCCACGGCTACTGCGGTCCCTCCTCGATCGCCCTGCTCAGCAGGGCCTCGTCGAGCGGCGGTGCGCCGGAGCGCAGCCACAGGAAGTACTCGACGTTGCCGGACGGCCCCGGCAGCGGACTGGCGGTCACGTCACGCACGCCCAGTCCCAGGGTCCGGGCGTGGGCGGCGACGTCGCGCACCGCGGAGGCGCGCAGTCCGGGGTCGCGGACCACTCCGCCGGAGCCGACCCGGTCCCGTCCCACCTCGAACTGCGGTTTGACCATCAGCACGAGGTCGGCGTCGGGGGCGGCGCAGGCGAGGAGCGGTGCGAGCACCAGCCGCAGCGAGATGAAGGAGAGGTCGCCCACCACCAGGTCGGGGCGGGGCTCACCGACCTGCTCGGGAGTGAGTTCGCGGACGTTCTGCCGCTCCATCACCGTCACCCGGGGGTCGGACCGCAGCGACCAGGCCAGTTGGCCGTAGCCCACGTCGACCGCGATGACGTGCGCTGCGCCGCGGCGCAGCAGCACGTCGGTGAACCCTCCCGTGGAGGCGCCCGCGTCCAGACAGCGCCGTCCCGTGACGCCGACGTCGAAGGCGTCGAGCGCGCCGACCAGTTTGTGGGCGCCCCGGGACACGTAGACCGGCTCGTCGTCGGTCTGCACCACCACGATCGCCTGGTCGGCGCCGACCTGGGTGGCGGCCTTGGTGGCGGGGTTCCCCGCGACGCGGACCCGTCCCGCGTCGATGAGTTCGGCCGCGTGCGCCCGTGAGCGCGCGTGGCCGCGCCGGACCAGTTCGGCGTCCAGTCGGCTGCGTCTGGCCATGGTCTGGTGTCCGTTCTCCTTCGCCGTCGCGGTTGTCGCGCCTTCCCCACCGTACGTCCGCGGCGCACGGCCGGCGGCACGCGGGCCGGGTCAGCGGGCGGTCGCCGGGCCGGGGGCGTCGAGGACGGAGAGCACCGCGGACAGTTCCCGGTGCACCGTCTCGAACACGGCGACGTGCTCGTGGGTGGGGAGTCCGTCGAGGGACTCCAGGCGGGACCGCACCCCTTCGGTGGTGCGCTCGGCGAGCGCCTCTTCCTCGGTCACGACTTGCTCCCGTTCCGGGCGGAGCCGCGGCGCGTCGCGGCTCGCTTGGCCTGGGTCTTGGTGGAGCGGGTCCGGCCGCTCTTGGCCTTGCCGCCGCGGGCGGCCGTCCTGGCCGCGGTCTCCTCGTCGTTCTCGGCGGCCTCCCGGGGCTGCGGCTCCTCGGCCGGGGCCTCCTGCGTTCCGGTCTCCTGGGCGGCGGGCTGCTGCGCGGGCGTCTTGTCGGACGTCTCCCCTCCGGCGGCTCCGGCGGAGGCGGGTGCCCCGTCCGGCTGCGCCGTCTCCGCCGCGCGGTCCGCCTCCGCGGCGTCCGGGACGGCCGGCTCCGGGGCGGCGGCCGCACTGCGTGCCGCGTCCTCCGCCCCGGTCTCGGCCGCGGCCCGGCGCCGCTGGACCGCGGTCACGGCGGCCAGCCGCCGCTCCAGTTCCGCGACCCGGCGGGCCAAGCGGTCGTAGTCGTCCCGGGGGACCAGGTCGAGGCGGTCCAGCACGCGCGCGACCTCCTCCTCGACCAGTCGGCCGAGTGCGGCGCGGTTGTTCTGGCTGGTCTCGATCAGCTCGGTGGCCAACGCCTGGATGCTGGGCCCCACCCGGGTTCCGAGCAGCGGCGGCTCCCCGCTTCCCGTTCCGCTCCCGCCCGTGTCGGCGGAGCGCGCCGCGGCGGCGGCACGCTCGTCGCCGTCCCGGATCAGGACCTTGGCCGCCGCGACCGCACGCTTCCGGGTGAGTTCGGTGAGGCCGCTGGCGGCTTCCAGATAGGCGCGTACCACGTCGACGACCATAAGAACGTGCTCCTCGAAAGAATTCGGATGTGCCGGCGGCGGTGCCCGCTTCGGGAATACCCGGTGAAAAAACTACCCCTATCCACGCCCTCGCGGAGCTGGGTCGCCCACCCCTGCCTTTCTGTCCGACTTGTCACAGATGCGATGTGACTCCCCCGTGTCACTCGCTGAGGCATTATGAGAGCTATGGCCAACCTTGAAGAATGCCGCTCCGCCATCGGGCTGGTGTCCGAGCGGATCACCCAGCTCGACGAGGCCCAGCGGCGCGCGCACATCGTGGAGCGGACGATCAGCCTGACCGTCAGCGACCTGGAGACCGTCTTCGCGATGCGGCTGACCCCCCAGGGCCTGGTCGACGTCACCGACGCGCCCCTGTCCACCGCGGACGGCCGGGCCCAGGTACGCATCACCATCGCCAGCGACGACCTCGTGGCGTTGGCCAACGACCGGCTGGACTACGCCAAGGCCCTGCTGACCGGCCGTGTCAGGGTCAAGGCGAGCCTCGGCGACATGGCGCGGCTGCGCAAGCTGCTGTGACCGCCGCGTCCGCCCGATCAGGGCGCCCCTTCCCGGGTATCGTTCTGGAATGTCGGACTCCGCAGCAGACGTCCTCTGCCTCCGCCCGTTCCGCGGGCTGCGCTACGCGTCCCCCGACTCCCGCCCCCTCTTCGAGGTTTCCGACCTGAACCTGGCGCTCGCCCTGGCTCCCCCCTACGACGTGGTGAGCGCCGATGCCGTCACCGACCTGGTCCGGGCTGAACCGCGCAACGCCGTCCGGCTGACCCTGCCGCCGACCGCCGCCCCGCGCAGCGGGCTGTGCGGCCCCGGCCGGTATGCGCGGGCCGCGCACACCCTGCGCCGCTGGATCGCCGACGGGGTCCTCGTCCACGACCCCGAACCCGCGCTGTACGTGTACGAGCAGACCGCCTCCGGCGGCAGCCGCCAACGCGGCCTCATCGGCGCACTGCGGCTCCCGCCGCCCCGGGGGCGGGCGGTACGCGGCCACGAGGACGTGGGGGAGGCCTCCGTCGCGGACCGGGCCCGCCTGATGGAGCGGACCCGTGCGAACCTGGAGCCGATCCTCCTGATCTACCGGGGCGGCACCGGGCCGTCCCGGGGTTCGGCGAGCAGGCTGACCGACCGCGCCACCGAGGAGGCTCCCCTGACCGACACCGTGACCCGTGACGGGACCCGGCACCGGCTGTGGGCGATCACCGACCCCGACCGCCACGCCGCCATCGCCGCGGACCTGTCCACGCGCAGTGCGCTGATCGCGGACGGGCACCACCGCTACGCCGCCTACCAGCGGCTGCGGGACAGCCACCCGGGCCATCCCGCCTGGGCGCACGGGCTCGCCCTGCTCGTCGACTCCGACGCCTTCCCCCCGCACCTGGGCGCCATCCACCGCGTGTTCGACGGGGTTTCGGCGCACCGGATGGCGCTCGCGGCCGCCGGGTGGGCCCGGGTGGACGACCTCACCGGCCTTCCCGTCGAGGAGAGCGCCTCCCGTCTGGCCCGGGCGGGGAGGCAGGGCCCCGCACTGCTGCTCGTCGACGGCCGACGCGGTTTCCTCGTGCACGGGGTGGACCACGCCGCGCTGGCCGCCGCCCTGCCGCACCGTTCCGCCCGGTGGCGTCGCCTGCCCACCGCGTTCCTGTGCTGCCTCCTCCTCCCGTCGTGCGGGCTGCGCGACGAGGACGCCCGCCTGGTCCACGACAGCGCGGCCGAGGCCGTGTCCCTGGCCCACGCGCACCGAGGGTGCGCGGTCGTCCTGCCCCCGCCGCGTATCGACGACGTCTACGCCGTGGCCGCCCGCGGCGAACTCACCCCCCGCAAATCGACCTCCTTCGGTCCCAAGCCGCGCACCGGCCTGGTACTGCGCCTCCTCGAAACCGACTCCACCGACCACTAGTGACGGAAGACGATGACTCTGCTGGCCGCATCCCGCCCCCTGCACTCGGTCCACGACGCCGCCCTGATCGACCTGGACGGGGTCGTCTACCTCGGTCCGCGCGCGGTCCCCGCCGCCCCCGACGCCGTGGCCAAGGCCCGTGCCCAGGGCATGCGGGTGGCTTTCGTGACCAACAACGCCTCGCGCACCCCCACCGCCATCGCCGAACACCTCACCGCCCTGGGGGTCACCGCGGCGGCCGAGGAGGTGGTCACCTCCGCGCAGGCCGCCGCCCGACTGGTCGCCGAACGGGTCCCCGCGGGGGCGCCGGTGCTGGTGGTCGGCGACACCGGACTGCGCCAGGCGGTGCGCGCCCACGGGCTGCGCCCGGTGACCACCGTGCACGACCGCCCGGTGGCCGTGGTCCAGGGGTACTCGCCCCGCCTCGGCTTCGACCTGGTGGTCGAGGGGGCGCTCGCGGTGGCCGCGGGCGCCCTGTTCGTGGTGAGCAACAACGACGCCACCGCCCCCATGGGGCGCGGCATCCAGCCCGGCAACGGGTCCTTCTCCCGGGTGATCGCCCACGCCACCCGGCAGGAGCCGCTCGTGGCGGGCAAACCGGAGCCGCCCCTGCACGAGGAGGGCGTGCGCCGTACCGGTGCCGTCAACCCGGTGGTGATCGGCGACCGCCTGGACACCGACATCGAGAGCGCGACCCGGCGCGGCGTCCGCAGCCTGCTGGTGCTGACCGGGGTGACCACTCCGGTGGACCTGCTGCTGGCCCCGCCCGAGCACCGCCCCTCCTACCTCGCCCACGACATCGGCGGACTCAACGAGACCCATCCCGAGGTCCTGCTGGAGGGCCGGGAGGCGCACTGCGGAGGATGGACCGCCACCGCGCACGGGGGCCGGCTGCGGCTGCGGGGTGCGGGAGAGCCCCTGGACGGGCTGCGGGCCCTGTGCATGGCCGCCTGGCACAGTGATCACCCGCTCTCCACCGCCTCGCTGCGGGAGGCCACCGGCGTCCTGGGCTGGTGACCCGGGGTCCCCGAGGCCGGGCTGACCCGCCGCACGGTCTTGGCCTCCACCTCGAACACGCTGGCCGTGCCGTTCGCGGAACGCCAGAACCGCCGCCGCAGCGCGCCGGTGACCTGGACCGTGTCGCCGATCCGCCAGTCCCGGGTGAGTTCCGCCATGTCCCGGTGGAAGCTGACGCAGGTGATGGGGTCGGCCGTCTGCCGGGAACGCCGTTCCGCCGAGGGCCGGGTCACCGAGATGCGCCAGGTCACCAGCTGGTCTCCGCTGTGCAGTTCCCGCACGGCCGGTTCGGCGATGACCCGTCCTGCGAGCAGGATCTCGTTGCGGTGCTCGACGTCCTCCCAGGCCTGCCGGCCGACGGGTTCGCCGGTGCGGGAGGAGTCCGGGGCCGGCGACGGGTTGTGCATGGTGGTCCTTTCGAACGGGAAAACCGGTGGCGCCGTGTCACAGGCCGCAGCGCCCTGTCTCCTCTCCAGAGTCGCTCCGTGGCCCCGCGTGACGGAAGCCGGATTCCCGTCCTGTGGACAACGCGGGCACCGCCGCAGGAGCCGACACCCCGGCCGCCGGGAGGGGACGTGAACTAGATTCGGACTCGGTTGGCAAGAGCCGGAGAAGGGAAGCGGAGCATGGCGGAGCAGGCGACAGGAGACACCGGCGAGGACATCGTCCCGCTCGGCGACGAGGTCTTCGCGATCGACACCAGAATGGCGGGCTACCGGGGCATCACGTCCAGTTACCTGATCCGTTCGGAACGTCCGTGCGTCGTGGAGGTCGGCACCGCCGGTTCCGCGCCGGTGCTCCGCGACGCGCTGCACTCCCTGGGGGTGGCGCCGCAGGACCTGGCCACCGTGGTGGTCACCCACATCCACCTGGACCACGCGGGCGGTGCCGGGGAGATCGCCCGGATGTTTCCCCGCGCCGAGATCGTCGTCCACGAACGCGGTGCCCGCCACCTCGCCGATCCGTCCCGTCTGATGGCCAGCGCCCGCATGGTGTGGGGCGACCGCCTGGAGGTGCTCTTCGGCGAGATGGCGCCGACCGAGGCGACGCGGATCAGGGCGGTGGACACCGGCGACGTGATCGACCTGGGCGCGGGCCGCACCCTGACCGCCCACTACTCCCCCGGCCACGCCAAACACCACATCGGCCTGGTGGACTCCGTGACCGGTGACCTGTACGTGGGCGACGCGGCGGGCATGTACACCCCCTACACCGGTGACCTGCGTCCGGCCACCCCGCCGCCGGACTTCGACCTGGAGGCCGCGCTGGCCTCGCTCCGGCTGTTCGGCGACATCAAACCGCAGCGGCTGATGTTCTCGCACTTCGGAGCGGTCGACGAGGTCGAACCGACCCTGGCCCGCTCGGTCGAGGAGCTGCGGCTGTGGGTGGAGACCGTCCAGCAGTCCCACAGCACCGACGGCGACCTGGACCACGCGGTGGCCCTGGTGCGCGAGCGCGTGCTGGAGCGGTACCGCCCCCTGCCCGCGGAGGTCCCGCAGGAGACCAGGGAGATCCTGGACCTGCTCGGCGGAGCGGAGGGCAACGTCTCCGGCATCCTGCACTGGCTGGACCGGCTTGAGGCGGAGCGTGCCGCCGCCGGACGCGAGACCGCGGACTGAGGACGCGCAGGACCCGCCGCGGACGCCGGACGGCCGTGGAGTCGTGTGGTGGGTCCCGTACTGCGCCTCTTCCAGCCCGCGGACACGCCGGCCGTCTCGTCCTCGGCCGACAGGTCGTCCCCCGTCTGGTCTCTGCGGGAACGGGTGGCGCACCTGTCGGGCACCGGACGGGCCGCGTTCGTAGCCGCGGAACTCGACGGCGTCGTCGTGGGCCGCGCCACGGCCGGACCTGGAGAGCCTGCTGGCCCGGCCGCGGCGTGGTGGGCGTGACCGTCGCTCCGCACCACCGGACCGGGGTGGGCGGCGCGCTGCTGCGCCTGGTCGGACGGCATGCCGCCGTGGCGGACAGCACCGTGCTGCGCGCCACGGCCCGAGACGTCCCGGATTCCGTACGCCTCGCCCGGCGCCGCGGCTGTGTCCGCCGTTGCGGCACCCGCTTCCAGGAACTGGGCCTGGCTCCGCCGCCTCCGCCGGGGCCTGCCTGCTCCCCCACCGAACGTTCCGTGCCGACCCGCGTCGCTGTACGCGGTGGAGAGGTCCGCGTCCCGCGACGGGCCCTCCGACGCCCCACCGGGGCCTCTCCTGCGCGGACCGGCTGGCCGTCGTGCGGCACAACCCGCTGCTGGCCCCGACCTCAGCACCACGGTGGTTGCTGGACGGCCGTGCCGTGTGCGTCGTCCCGCTGGCCGCGGGGGAGGCGGTGTACTCGGTCATGAGGGGAACGTCGTCGGGGTACCGCAGCCGCGGTGCGGCCGCGCATGCCGAGAGCGCCGTCCTGTACCGGCCCCGGGAGCGGGCCTTCCGGGGGGCGTTGACTGGGAGCGCCGAGGAGGACACCCCGTGCTCGCGGTGAACACGTGGCCGGAGTGTCGGACTCGCGGGGTCCCGGTGCACCACGGCGCCGACGTCCCGGACCGGCGGGGGCGGGTTCAGGGAACCCCTGGCAGGCCGAGCTCGGTGAGCAGGTACGCGTAGAGGCCGTCGGTGAAGGACAGGTCGGGAGGCAGCACGTCGAAGGCCCGCACCTCCACGGTCTCGTGCTCTCCGGTCAGCGGCGACAGGCCCGCCAACCGGGCGCAGGTGACCACGGTCGTGTGTCCGGTGGGCAGTACGTAGTAACCGACGGCCCGCAGGTCCGCCAGTTCCGCTCCGGCTTCTTCCCGTGCCTCGCGGCGTGCGGTGGCCTCGACGTCCTCGCCCGGCTCGGCGTGTCCGCCGGGGAACTCCCAGGCGCGGTCGCGGTGGCGGACCAGGACGGGCCGCCGGCCGCAGAACAGCAGGACGACGACGGAGTCGTGGACGGCGGGCAGACGTCCCAGGCGGACGGTGGCGCCGTGCAACGGGGGCGGGTTCGGGGACATGTGGGCGGTGACGGTCTCGTGGCGGGTGCGGTTCCGGTGCGGCCTGTGGCGGCCGCACCGGAACGGGTCGACGGGAGGGACGGACTAGGGGGTGTCGTTCTGTTCCTTCGGGTGGGGCACCGGGGCGGAGAGCTCCGTCTCCTGCCCGTCCGGCTCTCCGGAGTCGTCGAAGTCGGGGTCCTCCGCATCGCTCCACACCACGTCGTCGCCGACGTCGACGATCTCCAGCCCTTCGAGGGCGGCCAGTCGCTCGTCGGAGTCGGTGACGCCGTCCCGGTCCACGGCGGAGGCGCGGGAGAAGTACTCGCGGGCCTCCTCCTCACGGCCCAGTTCCGCCAGGACGTCGGCGTAGGCGTAGAACAGCCGCGCCGCCCAGGGGCGGGCGCGCCGCTCCTTAAGCTGCGGACACTGCAGTTCGACCAGGGCCCCCTGGAGGTCGCCCATGTCGCGGCGCGCCCCCGAGGCGACGATCCGCAACTCGACCTGGTCCGCCGTGTCCAACCGGTCGAGGGGGGCCTCACGCGCGATCTCCAGGGCGCGTTCGGGCCGTCCGACGCCCCGTTCGCAGTCGGCGATCATGGGGAGGTAGGTGTCCTGGCCCGTGATGCGACGCGCGGCACGCAGTTCCGACAGCGCCTCCTGCCATCGGCCCGTCATGTAGGCCGCGACACCGGCCGCCTCACGCACCGCGCCGACCCGGGCGGCTCTGCGGCGTGCGTGGAGGGCGTGCTGGTAGGCGCGTTCGGGGTCCTGGTCGAGCAGGTCGCCCGCGGCGACCAGGTGCTTGGCCACCAGGTCGGCCAGCGACTTGGGCAGGGTGCGCAGTTCGTTGCGGATTTCCTGGTCCAGGCGGTGCGGGAGGGCGTTCTCGGGCAGCTGCGGAGCGGCCTCCTGCGCGGCGCTCGGCTCTTCCGCCGGGCGGGGCTCCTGTCCTTCGGTCCGCTCGGTCCGCTCCCGGCGGGGACGGTCGTAGCGGTTTCCACCGGCACGTCCCCGTCGCTCGTCCCGGCGTCGGCCGTGCTGCTGGCCGCGCCGGTGTCCGTCCCGCCCCCGGGGCGAGGTCTCGCCTCCGGACTGCTCGCGACGGTCTGCGTCCCCGCGGCCCTCGGCGTCACGGTACTGCTGTTGGCGCTTGTCACGGCGGTCACCGTGCTCGTCGTCCCGGTTGCGCCAGGAACGGCGGCCCTGGCCGGAGTTTCCCCGACCTCTGTTGTTGTCGTAGCCGGACCGGAAGCCCCCGCGGCGTCCGTGACCTTGTTCGCCAGATCGGAAACCTTTCCGGTTTCGGGCTCCGGAGCCGTCGCGCCTCTCCGATCGGCTGTCGTCAGTCATGTTCCGTCCGTAAACAGTCAAAAACGCTGCCACTTCTCCGTAGCAGCGCGAAGTGATCCAAAGATGCACGTCAACTCTACGGTATCGGTGCATCCTGCTTGATACAGAAGAAATGCGAAAGGGCCGCCCCGTTCGGGGCGGCCCCCATCAATGTGTGTGTACGGCGGCGACCTACTCTCCCACCCCACCACAGGGCAGTACCATCGGCGCTGGACGGCTTAACGACCGGGTTCGGAAAGGGACCGGGTGGACCCCGCCCGCTATGACCGCCGTAACCCTCACCCCACACCCACCCCCCACACGGGGGACGAGCAGGGAAACCTACTCATGGATTCGTGTGCGCGAACACCTTGTATCTGCGGTGGACAAGCCCTCGGCCGATTAGTACCGGTCAGCTCCACCCCTCACAAGGCTTCCACATCCGGCCTATCAACCCCATCATCTCTGGGGAGCCTTACCCACTCACGGTGGCAGGAGACCTCATCTCGAAGCAAGCTTCCCGCTTAGATGCTTTCAGCGGTTATCTCTCCCGAACGTAGCCAACCAGCCATGCTCCTGGCGGAACAACTGGCACACCAGAGGTTCGTCCATCCCGGTCCTCTCGTACTAGGGACAGCCCTTCTCAAGTCTCCAACGCGCGCAGCGGATAGGGACCGAACTGTCTCACGACGTTCTAAACCCAGCTCGCGTGCCGCTTTAATGGGCGAACAGCCCAACCCTTGGGACCAACTCCAGCCCCAGGATGCGACGAGCCGACATCGAGGTGCCAAACCATCCCGTCGATACGGACTCTTGGGGAAGATCAGCCTGTTATCCCCGGGGTACCTTTTAGCCGTTGAGCGACGCCGCTTCCACACGCCGACGCCGGATCACTAGTCCCTGCTTTCGCACCTGCTCGACACGTCCGTCTCACAGTCAAGCTCCCTTGTGCACTTACACTCACCACCTGATTGCCAACCAGGCTGAGGGAACCTTTGGGCGCCTCCGTTACCCTTTAGGAGGCAACCGCCCCAGTTAAACTACCCACCAGACACTGTCCCCGAACCGGATCACGGTCCCAGGTTAGATGCCCGAAACAGCCAGAGTGGTATTTCACCAACGCCTCCACCCGAACTGGCGTCCGAGCTTCACCGGCTCCCACCTATCCTACACAAGCCATCCCAAACACCAATGTCAAGCTATAGTGAAGGTCCCGGGGTCTTTCCGTCCTGCTGCGCGAAACGAGCATCTTTACTCGTAGTGCAATTTCACCGGGCCCACGGTTGAGACAGCGGGGAAGTCGTTACGCCATTCGTGCAGGTCGGAACTTACCCGACAAGGAATTTCGCTACCTTAGGATGGTTATAGTTACCACCGCCGTTTACCGGCGCTTAGATTCCCAGCGTCGGCAGGCCGAAACCCACCTAACCAGTCCTCTTAACGTTCCGGCACCGGGCAGGCGTCAGTCCGTATACCGCGTCTTACGACTTCGCACGGACCTGTGTTTTTAGTAAACAGTCGCTTCCCCCTGGCCTCTGCGACCCCACCCAGCTCCGGACGCGAAGTCCATCACCAGACAGGGCTCCCCTTCTCCCAAAGTTACGGGGACAATTTGCCGAGTTCCTTAACCATGGTTCACCCGAACGCCTCGGTATTCTCTACCAGACCACCTGCGTCGGTTTCGGGTACGGGCCGTCCACACACTCGCTAGAGGCTTTTCTCGGCAGCACGGGATCACTCACTTCGGCTCAACGCCTCGACATCACGCCTCACCCGTCACGGAACACGGATTTACCTATGCTCCAGGCTACACGCTTGACCCGGGACAACCACCGCCCGGTAGAGCTACCCCCCTGCGTCACCCCATCACTTACCTACTACCCCCTCGGATCCCACGCCGACCAGCCACAACACCCGAAGGCACTGCACCAGCCGGTGGTGGTTAGCATCAGAAGCCTCGGTACTGGGCGCATGCGGACGGGTACGGGAATATCAACCCGTTATCCATCGACTACGCCTGTCGGCCTCGCCTTAGGCCCCGACTCACCCTGGGCGGATTAACCTGCCCCAGGAACCCTTAGTCAATCGGCGCCGGTGTTTCTCACACCGGTAACGCTACTCATGCCTGCATTCTCACTCCCACGCAGTCCACCACAGGATCACTCCGCAGCTTCACCCCACGCAGGACGCTCCCCTACCACACCGACACCCCCACAGAGGCACCGGCATCCACGGCTTCGGCGGTGTGCTTAAGCCCCGCTACATTATCGGCGCACAATCACTCGACCAGTGAGCTATTACGCACTCTTTCAAGGATGGCTGCTTCTAAGCCAACCTCCTGGCTGTCACAGCAACTCCACAACCTTTTCCACTTAGCACACGCTTAGGGGCCTTAGCCGATGATCTGGGCTGTTTCCCTCTCGACCACGAAGCTTATCCCCCGTAGTCTCACTGCCGCGCTCAACTTCACCGGCATTCGGAGTTTAGCTGACCTCAGTAACCTTGTCGGGCCCATCAGCCAACCAGTCGCTCTACCTCCGGCAAGCACACGCGACGCTGCACCTAAATGCATTTCGGGGAGAACCAGCTATCACGGAGTTTGATTGGCCTTTCACCCCTACCCACACCTCATCCCCCAGGTTTTCAACCCTGGTGGGTTCGGGCCTCCACGAGGTCTTACCCCCGCTTCACCCTGGACATGGGTAGATCACCCCGCTTCGGGTCCACAGCATGCGACTCAACGCCCTCTTCAGACTCGCTTTCGCTACGGCTCCCCCACCCGGGTTAACCTCGCCACACACCATGACTCGCAGGCTCATTCTGCAAAAGGCACGCCATCACCCACCCCAAAAGACAGGCTCTGACGGCTTGACAGCACACGGTTTCAGGTACTCTTTCACAACCCCTCACCGGGGCACTTTTCACCTTTCCCTCACGGTACTCGTCCACTATCGGTCACCAGGACGTATTCAGGCTTAGCAGGTGGTCCTGCCAGATTCACACGGAATTCCTCGAGCTCCGCGCTACTCGGGCACGCGCCCCACGACTAGACCCAGCCTTCGCCTACGGGACTCTCACCCACTACGGTACCGTTTCCCACCGGTTTCGACTAGCCGAGCCATCACCGCGTCCCACCGGCAGATGGAACCGGACACGCCCCACAACCCCACACACGCAACGACTGCCGTCTTTACCACGCACGCGGTTTAGCCATCCTCCCCTTTCGCTCACCACTACTCAGGGAATCACTATTGTTTTCTCTTCCTACGGGTACTGAGATGTTTCACTTCCCCGCGTCACCACCAACTGCCCTATACATTCAGACAGCGGCGACGTGCCATCACGCACGCCAGGTTTCCCCATTCGGACACCCACGGATCACCGCTCGGTTGACAACTCCCCGTGGACTATCGCGGCCTCCCACGTCCTTCATCGGCGCCTGGTGCCAAGGCATCCACCGTATGCCACACTCGCTTGGCCACCACAGAAACAAGATGCTCGCGCACACTATCCACAAATCAAACAACCAGCCACACACCCGACCACCACCAGACAGGCCCACCAGAACCCAGTCCAACCGAACCCATCCGGAGTTCGCCGGGATGGCACCCGCGGAAACACCCACCCCCCACACCCAGCCCCACCAGCAAGGCCCCACCCCACACACGAGGCAACACCCCACCACAGGACACCGGCGCAGAGGAACGGTTGCTCCCTCAGACACCCAACAGCGCGCCCCCACCCAACACCGGCTCCACCAAGAAACCAGCACCAAGCAGGGAAAAGTTCATCTCTTCACACCCGAGTACCACACCCCCACACCCCAGACGAGGCACGGAAGCGGGTTCCACTGTCGAGCTCGCCGACCCACGACAATCCGGTCGGCACCACAAGCTCCTTAGAAAGGAGGTGATCCAGCCGCACCTTCCGGTACGGCTACCTTGTTACGACTTCGTCCCAATCACCAGCCCCACCTTCACACGCTCCCTCCCCAAGGGGTTAGGCCACGCGTTTCGGGTGTTGCCGACTTTCGTGACGTGACGGGCGGTGTGTACAAGGCCCGGGAACGTATTCACCGCGGCGTTGCTGATCCGCGATTACTAGCGACTCCACCTTCATGGGGTCGAGTTGCAGACCCCAATCCGAACTGAGACCGGCTTTAAGAGATTCGCTCCGCCTCACGACATCGCACGCCCTCTGTACCGGCCATTGTAGCATGTTTGCAGCCCAAGACATAAGGGGCATGATGACTTGACGTCGTCCCCACCTTCCTCCGAGTTGACCCCGGCAGTCTCCCATGAGTCCCCACCATCACGTGCTGGCAACATGGAACAGGGGTTGCGCTCGTTGCGGGACTTAACCCAACATCTCACGACACGAGCTGACGACAGCCATGCACCACCTGTCACCGATCCCCGAAGGACCCCCCATCTCTGGAGGATTACCGGTGATGTCAAACCTTGGTAAGGTTCTTCGCGTTGCGTCGAATTAAGCAACATGCTCCGCCGCTTGTGCGGGCCCCCGTCAATTCCTTTGAGTTTTAGCCTTGCGGCCGTACTCCCCAGGCGGGGCGCTTAATGCGTTAGCTACGGCACGGAAACCGTGGAAAGTCCCCACACCTAGCGCCCAACGTTTACGGCGTGGACTACCAGGGTATCTAATCCTGTTCGCTCCCCACGCTTTCGCTCCTCAGCGTCAGGTAAGGCCCAGAGACCCGCCTTCGCCACCGGTGTTCCTCCTGATATCTGCGCATTTCACCGCTACACCAGGAATTCCAGTCTCCCCTACCTACCTCAAGCCTGCCCGTATCCACTGCACACCCGAAGTTAAGCCCCGGACTTTCACAGCAGACGCGACAGGCCGCCTACGAGCTCTTTACGCCCAATAATTCCGGACAACGCTCGGACCCTACGTATTACCGCGGCTGCTGGCACGTAGTTAGCCGGTCCTTATTCACCACCTACCGTCAACCCCCAGAACACTGGGAGCCTTCGTGAGTGGTAAAAGAGGTTTACAACCCGAAGGCCGTCATCCCCCACGCGGCGTCGCTGCGTCAGGCTTCCGCCCATTGCGCAATATTCCCCACTGCTGCCTCCCGCAGGAGTCTGGGCCGTGTCTCAGTCCCAGTGTGGCCGGTCGCCCTCTCAGGCCGGCTACCCGTCATCGCCTTGGTAGGCCATCACCCCACCAACAAGCTGATAGGCCGCGAGCCCATCCCCAACCGGAACAAACCTTTCCACCCCCCACCATGCAGTGAGAAGTCGTATCCGGTATTAGACCCGGTTTCCCGGGCTTATCCCAGAGTCAGGGGCAGGTTACTCACGTGTTACTCACCCGTTCGCCGCTCGTGTACCCCCGAAGGGGCCTTACCGCTCGACTTGCATGTGTTAAGCACGCCGCCAGCGTTCGTCCTGAGCCAGGATCAAACTCTCCATCAAAGGCCTAAACACCAACCCCCACACCCCACCGGGGGTGCGGAAGCGGCACACCTATCAAGAGAGGCTCAACCCAAGCCCGACACCCCAAGGGTGCCGATCAAAGGAACCCCCACCCCCACACGAGGGATGGAAGGAGCCAAAACAACACAAACTCGGCTGTAAAGAAACAAACACGCGCTGTTGAGTTCTCAAGAAACAACCGCCGACCGTCTACAAACCCCCACCCGGGAGCTCTTCCCCAGCCACGGCATCTCCGCTTGATCCGGCCCCGACCCTAGCAGCCCCCCGCCCCGACGCAAATCCACGCCGAACCAGAAAACCACCGAGAAGGGCCTGAATCCGATTCCAGGCCCTGCGGCCTTTCCTCGAATTCCTTTTCAGAATACCAGTCTCTTTCACCGAGCCTGACCGGCTCCGGATTCAGCTTCTGGCATTCCCCCCTCCTGACCGGAGGGGATCGCTGAGAGAGGTTACCAGCCTCGGCGAGTGCCTCGGCCGCGGCCTCTCAGGCGCTCACGGGCGTCTGTGCCACCACGGTGGCCGATGCATCGCCCGTAACGCCTGCGCAAGCTTAGTTTGTCATCCAAGGCATGTCAAACGATCCTCCGCAACCCGGTATCACCCCAGGTCAGCGAGGCCGGGGACCTTGGTACAGGTCTCGTCGCCTTGGGGATCGCACAGACGAGGAGTCCGTACGACATGTCAGGCTTGTTCTGTTCGCACGAGATTCCCTGCCCCCACCCCCGAGCCGGCAAACCTCCCTCGCGGAAAATTCTCGGCCGGCCGGTGGGGGCGCTCCCCGTGCGTTGTCGTCTCCTACCGCACCACGACCCCGCCGACGTTGCGCTTGCCCCGGCGGAGTACCAGGTAGCGCCCGTGCAGGAGGTCCTCCTCACCGACCCGTGCCTCGATGTCGGTGACCTTGGCGTTGTTCAGGTAGGCACCGCCCTCCTGGACCGCGCGGCGGGCCGCCGACTTGCTGGGCACCAGCCCGGTGGCCGCCAGCAGGTCCACCACGGGCGGGAGTTCGTCCACCGGCCCCGCGAGTTCGACGTGGGGCACCTCGGCCAGGGCGGCCCCGAGGGTGGCCGGGTTCAGGTCAGCCAACGCTCCCTGCCCGAACAGCGCCCGGCTGGCCTCGACGACGTTGCGGCACTCCTGCTCCCCGTGGACCAGAGTGGTCAGCTCCTCGGCCAGGGCCCGCTGGGCCGCGCGTGCGGCGGGCCGCTCGGCGGTCTGCCGTTCCAGCTCCTCGATCTCCTCGCGGGAACGGAAGCTGAAGATGCGCAGGTAGCGGGAGACGTCCCGGTCGTCGGAGTTGAACCAGAACTGGTAGAAGGCGTACGGGCTGGTCAGCTCGGGGTCCAGCCACACCGCGCCGCTCTCGGTCTTGCCGAACTTGGTGCCGTCGGCCTTGGTGAGCAGGTTGGTGGTGAGCGCGTGCGCGGGACCGTGCGGCTCGTTGCCGTCCATCCGGCGGATCAGGTCCAGGCCGGCGGTGATGTTGCCCCACTGGTCGCTGCCGCCGATCTGGAGCGTGCAGCCGTACCTGCGGTACAGCTCCACGTAGTCGTAGGACTGCAGCAGCACGTAGCTGAACTCGGTGTAGCTCATCCCCGCGCCGTCGAGGCGGCTGCGGACGGTCTCCCGGGCCAGCATCTGGTTGATGCTGAAGTGCTTGCCGACGTCGCGCAGCAGGCTGATCGCGCTCAGCTTCCCGAGCCACTCGGCGTTGTCCACGAGGACGGCGTCGGTGGGGCGCGGCGTCGCGCCCTCGGGGGTGAACTCCAGGAACGCCGAGAGCTGCCGCCCCAGGGTGCCGACCCACTCCCGAACGGTCTCCGCCGAGTTGAGGGTGCGCTCCGCGGTGGGCTTGGGGTCGCCGATCAACCCGGTGCCTCCCCCGACGAGGGCGATCGGCCGGTGCCCCGCCCGCTGGAAGCGGGCCAGGGTGAGGGCCTGGGTCAGGTGCCCGACGTGCAGGCTCCCCGCTGTGGGGTCGAAGCCGCAATAGAGGGTGACCGGACCATCGGCGAGCGCCTTGCGCAGGTCGTCAAGGTCGGTGGTCTGTGCGATGAGTCCGCGCCACTGCAGGTCGTCGATGATGTCGGTCATGGGGTCTTTCCGTAGGGCTCTCCGGTTCGCGCGGCCGGGCCGTCTGGGAGTCTGCCGGCCGCTCCTCTACGGTATCGGCTCGCCGCGGAAACCGGCGCGGCGGTTTTCCGGCCGCGCCCTTGCCACCGCTGGTTAATGACATTAACCTCGAAGCTATGGCCTTTAACCACGGAGTCGCCGCCCCGAGGTTCCTCCGCCGCCAGCGCGGACGCATCGCCTACGACCTCCACGGCGCCGACCACGCCGGACCGCTCGCCGTGTGCGTCCCCGGCATGGGATCGACACGCACGAGTTTCCGTTTCCTCGCCCCGGCACTCGCCGCCCGGGGCCACCGGGTCGCCGTCACGGACCTCCGCGGTCACGGCGACAGCGACACCTCCTTCGACGTCTACGGCGACGAGGCCACGGGATCCGACCTCATCGCCCTCATCGCCGAACTGGACGGCGCTCCCGCCCTGCTGGTGGGCAACTCGATGGGGGCGGCCGCCGCCGCGTGGGCCGCCGCGCAGCGGCCGGACCTGGTGTCCGGCCTGGTGCTCGTGGGCCCCTTCCTGCGGGACGCGCGGGGCGGGGCGGCCCTGCGCCTCCTCCTGCGGCCGATGCTGCTGCGCCCCTGGGGCCCGGCCCTGCTCAGGAGCTACCTGGCCAAGCTGTACCCGGGACGCACCCCCGAGGGGCACGCCGAGCACGAAGCCGCCGTCCTGGCCGCGCTGCGCTCCCGCGACCGCTACCGGGCGATCAGGCGGACCATGACCGAGACCACCCACGCGCCGGTGACCGCACGGCTCTCCGAGATCGCCGCCCCCGCGCTGGTCGTGATGGGAGAGGCCGACCCGGACTGGAAGGACCCCGCGGCCGAGGCGGCGTGGATCCGCGACCGGATCGGAGCCGAGGTGCTCATGGTCCCCGACGCGGGCCACTACCCGCACGAGCAGCGCCCCGACCTGGTCACCCCGGCGGTGCTGGCCTTCGCCGAACGGGTGAGCCGTGGCTAGGGCAGGGCTGAGCACCACCGTCGTGGTGGAGGAGGCGGCCCGGGTCAGCGACGAGGAGGGGTACGCACGCCTGACCCTCTCCGCGGTGGCCAAGCGGCTGGGCGTGACCGTGCCCAGCCTGTACAAGCACGTGTCCGGGCTGGACGGCCTCCGCGGTGCACTGCACGTCCGCTGCTCCCACGAGTTCGCCGAGGTGATCGGCCGGGCGGTCCTGGGACGGTCCGGACCGGAGGCGCTGCGCTCCCTGGCCCGCGCCTACCGCGACTACGCGCGACGGCACCCCGGCCGGTACGCGGCCCTGCAACGGGCCCCGGACCCCGACGACCCGCGGGGGCAGGCCGCGGCGCAGTCGGTGCTGGAGGTCATCATCGCCGTACTGCGCGGCTTCGACCTGCCGCAGGAGGCGATGGTCGACGCGATCCGAGCGATCCGCAGCGCCCTGCACGGCTTCGTCGCGCTGGAGGCCGACGGCGGCTTCGGGCTTCCCCAGGACGTCGGCCACAGCTTCGACGTCCTGGTCGAGATGCTCCTGCGCTCCCTGCTGACCTGGGACACGACCGCGGAGAGGACGGTGCGGTGATGCTGGCGGGACACTTCGGGGTCTCGGGGATGGTGAAGGCGTGGCGGCCCGAACTGCCCCTGGGGGTGCTCCTGGTCGCCTCCCAGGCGCCCGACCTCCTGTTCCTTCCCCTGGCCGCCGCCGGGGTCGAGGGCCTGGAACCGGTCGCGGGGCACTCGGGCTACGGGTCGCTGCTGATCAACGCGCCCTACTCGCACGCACTGCTGTCCGCCGCGCTCCTCTGCACGCTCCTGGGGCTGCTGGTCCACCTGGCGGCGCGGAACCGGTGGGGGCCGGACGCCGGGTGGATCGTGGGAGCCGTGGTCTTCAGTCACTGGCTGCTGGACCTGCTGGTGCACCGGCCGGACATCGCGGTCCTGCCGGGAGGCGCGGGCGGCCTCCCGTACCTGGGGCTGGGGCTGTGGGAGTCCCCGCTGCTGGCGGCCCTGGTCGAGGGGACGCTGGTCGTGGCGGGGACGGTGCTGTACGCGTGGCGGACACTGCGCGACCACCCCCACCGCACCCGTGCGGTGCTCTACTCGCTCGGCGTGGCGCTGCTGCTCGTGGGCTCGTTCCTCTGGGACCTCCTGGGCTGAGCCGTCCCCGACGGCCGCCCGTCCCGCGTCGGTCCGCCGCCCGCACAGGGGCGGCGGACCTCTCACAGCGCGCGCAGTCCCTCCAGCACCGCGTGGAGCATGGCGTCGGTGGGATGGGAGTCGGGCGGGGCGCCCACGCCCAGGGCTCCCTCCGCGACCATGCCGCTCACCAGCAGCCGGGCCAGGCTGGGCGGGATCTCCAGCATCGCGGCGACCTCGGCGACGGAGTGCGGGGTCGTACACAACCGGAGCACCGCGGCCCGCTCGGGGTCGACCTCCGCCCCGTCGCCGGGGCTTCGGACGGCCACCACCATGCTGGCCAGGTCGAGCACCGGCACCGTGTCGTCCACGCCGCCGGAGGTCAGCACGAACGGCCGCAGCAGCCGTCCGGGGTCGGATTCGGGGGCGGCGGTCATGACGGGGCTCCGTGCTGGACCGCGGCGTCTTCCTCCTCCGGGGGCGTCCCGCTTCCGTCCTCCTCCGCGGAGGCGGCGGGCGTCTCGGTCAGCAGGTCGGGGGGAAGCGTCACCCGGGCCAGGACTCCCCCGTAGGGCGAGGGCTCCAGCCGGACGGCGACACCGTGCCGGGCGGCCAGGCGGGCCACCACGAACAGCCCGAGCCGGGGCTCGGTGGGCAGGGTCATCACGTCGAACTCGGGCGGCTCGGCCAGTCTGCCGTTGGCCTCGGCGTACTGCTCGGCGCTCATCCCCAGCCCCCGGTCCGTCACCTCCACGACCACGCCGTCGTCCGTGTTCCTGGCGTCGACGTCCACCTGTGCCGGCTCCGGGGAGAAGTGGACGGCGTTCTCCACCAGTTCGGCGAGCAGGTGGGTGACGTCCGCCACCGCGTGCCCGCGGACCCCGGCCCGGGCCACGGACCGCAGCCGCACCCGCTCGTAGTCCTCGATCTCGGAGGTCGCCGCACGCACCACGTCCACCAGGGGCATCGGGTCCTTCCACCGGCGGGCCGTGTCGGCTCCGGCGAGGATGAGCAGGTTGTCGGCATAGCGGCGGCCCTGGGTGACCAGGTGGTCCAGGCGCAGCAGCCGACGCAGGGCGACGGGGTCGTCCTCGGCCGACTCGATCTCGTCGAGCAGGCGCAACTGGCGCTGGACGAGGGTCTGGTTGCGGTGGGCGATCCCCAGGAAGACCCGGTTGGCCCCCTCACGGATCTCCGCCTGCCGGACGGCCGCGGCCACCGCGGTGCGCTGGGCGGTGTTGAACGCGTCGGCGACCCTGCCGATCTCGTCCTGCCCGTGGTGCAGCGCGGGCAGCTCGGCGGTGACGTCCACCCGGGAACCGGTCCCGGCCCTGGAGACGATCTCGGGCAGCCGGGAGTCGGCGACCTCCAGCGTCTCGGTGTACAGCCGGTGCAGTCGGCCGGTGAGCCGCCGGGCCAGACGCAGCGCGTAGACGATGGCGGCGGCCCCCGCCACGAGGACGACCAGGCAGCCCGCGACGTCTACGACGATGACCCGCACCGCCGCGCTCGCGGCCGCGTCGAGCGCCGTCGTGGCCTGGGCGGTGACCAGGTGCTGGAACACCGGTTCGGTGGCCTCCATGACGTGCTGCCACTCCGCGGCGTCCACGGGGATCTCGGTGTTGAACCCGGCCTCCCCGGAGGCGTCGACCACCGGGGGGCGGGACAGCACCTGCAGGCTGAGTTCCTGCAGCCGGATCCACGAGGGGGACTGGTGCAGCGCCTGGTGGGCGGTGCGCGCCCGCTCGCTCAGTTCCGGTTCGGTCCGGTTGAGCGTGTCCCGGTAGGAGGCGGTGAGGAAGGTGAAGTGAGCGGTCTCGGAGTACCCCATCGCGCCCGCGGCCAACGCCCCGGCCAGCAGGGCGTCGGCCTGGGCGTAGCGGTCCTGCGCCCACATCAGCTGCAGTGCGGTGGCTCCGTCGGTGCGCGGGCCGTCACCGTGCAGCCGGGCCACGATGGCGTCGTCGACCATCAGGACCGCCGAGACCAGCGCGGTGTAGTCCTGGAGCGCCGTCTCCCGGTCGGTCTCCCCACGGTCGACCTCCTCCCGCAGCGCGGCCAGGCCCCTCCAGGCGTCGAAGAAGTCGCGGACCCGGTCCGCGAGTTCGGTGTCGTCGGAGTCGAGCAGGAGGGCGGCCTGTTCGCGCTGCCGGGCGAAGGTCGTGTCGGTGTTCTGCCTGGCCTCCGTCAGAGCGTCGCGGGCCGCCGCGGAACCGTCGCCCAGGAACACCTGCGTCGACTTCCGTTCGGCGCGCAGTTCCGCGGCGATCAGGTCGAACGCCGCCATCGCGGCCTCGCCCCGCTGGACCGAGGAGGCCAGGCGGAACGCCCCGGTGGTGCCCGCGGCGGTCAGCAGCGCCCACAGCAGCAGGAAGCTGAGGCTGGGGATGAGCACCATCCGGGTGAGCTGGCTGCGGATGGCGCCTCTGCCGACTGGGTTGTGCTTACACGTGGTCATGGTCTTCCCCCTCAGGGGACGACCGTACCGAAACCCGTAGCTCTAGGTGGCCACTTTGTGACAACCGGTTATTGCTTTGTGTGGGAAACCGGCGTCCGACGCGGTCAGCTGTCCTTGCGGTGCCGCGATCCCACCGGTGCGGGCAGGTCCTCCAGGGTGGGCTGCTGCTCCACTCCCAGGGTGTTGAGCATCTCGGCGTAGCGCAGGGCCACGATCTTGGCCGTGATGGTGTTCGCTCCCAGCGGGGCGCTGGCCCGGGCCCCGTGCTTGCTCGCCAGCGCGGTGATCTCGGCGGCGGAGAACTCCTGTCCCACGATGCTGGGCGCGATCACCGGGCGGCGGCATCCGGCGGCGGCGAGTTGGGCGAACGCCTGCTCCAGCTGTGCGGGGTCGTCCAGCGACGCGGGGAGCACCGTCACGCCCAGGCGTGCGGCCAGCAGCACGGCGGTGATTCCCGCGGCGTTGAGCGCGTCGGGGCCGCCGACCGAACCGACCAGCACTCCGTCGGCCATCGTGTCGCTGGGCGCGACGACGCTGATCAGCCGCATCCGGTCGGCGCGCACGTAGGAGGCCTCGGCCAGGCGCAGGTGCAGGGCCTCGGCGAGCATCGGGTGCGGGCCCAGCGGGTCGGTGACCCGGGCGTGCACGCCGGTGGCCCGGACCGCCTCGTCGATCGCGGCCAGGGTGGGCTGGTGCGGTCCCGCGACCAGGGGGACGATGACCGCGTCGCACGGATCGGCGCCGGCCTTCTGCTCGCCGTCCCGCTGTGCCACCAGGTCACCCAGGACTTCGGACACGTGGTCCGCCTCTCCCTGGGTGTAGGCGAGGTGCAGGGAGGTCTCCGGCCGGTAGGGGCGGACGAGATCCACCATCTCCGTGGCGAAGTCGGCGCCGTCGGTCTCGCCCCGGGACGATCCGAAGGCGACCAGGACGAGGGGTGGCGTGCCCACCCACTTGTCGAAGGACAACGGATCGCGGTGCCGTCCCGAACGCCGTCTAGGGGTGACGCGGGGAGGAAGCCTGTCAGAACTGTGCATACCCTCTGAACTCACGCGAGTGATAGTAACGACTGGAGGTACTGGGCCTGTCACGGTCGATTCTCAGTGGTGAAGATCGCGCCGTGGTAACGGATCATCCCATGCTTGTGGCACGTTGCGCGGCGCCCGGACCGGTCCGGGCCAGCGCACGGCGGCGCATGATGTGCCGCAGCAGGGTGGTCAGCATCTCCTTGCACGACTCGCGGTCACGGGCGTCGCCCAGCACGACGGGCACGTCCGCGGGGAGGTCGACCGCCTCGCGGATCTCCGCGTCGGTGTGGTCCGGGGTGTCCTCGAAGTGGTTCACCGCCACCACGAACGGGATGCCGCGCCGTTCGAAGAAGTCCACCGAGGGGAAGCAGGTCTCCAGCCGCCGGGTGTCGGCGATGACCACCGCGCCCAGCGCCCCCGCGGCCAGCTCGTTCCACATGAACCAGAACCGCTCCTGGCCCGGGGTGCCGAACAGGTACAGCACCAGCTCGGAGCTGATGGTGATCCGCCCGAAGTCCAGCGCGACCGTGGTCGTGGTCTTGTTCTCCACCCCGGACAGGTCGTCCACGCCCAGACTGGCCTCGGTCATCACCTCCTCGGTGCTGAGCGGGGTGATCTCGCTGACCGAGCCGACCATCGTGGTCTTGCCCGCGCCGAACCCACCCGCGACGAGGATCTTGAGCGTGGTCGGAAGCGTCGAGGCGCCCGTGGGCGCGTCAGAGTCTGCGAATGCCATCGAGAACCGCCTGGAGTAGGGTCATCTCGGGCGCGTCGGCCCGGGGCATCGGGGCTCGGGCCAGGACGAACCCCTGGGCGACGAGGTCCCCCAGCAGCACCTTGACCACGGTGATGGGCAGGTCCAGGTGGGCGGCGATCTCGGCCACCGACAGCGGAGAACGGCACAGCCGCAGGATCGACAGGTGCTCGGGCTGCAACCGGGAGGTGTCGGCCTCGCGGCGCGAGGCGACGACGACGCTGATCATGTCCAGCCGGCTCTCCGCCGAACGGGTGCGGCCGCCGGTCACCGTGTAGGGACGCACCAGCGGTCCCGCGGCCTCGTCCCACACCGGTCTTCGGTCTGCGCGGTGGCGGCCGTTCATGACCCGGTCGGTACCCGGTCGGCGGCCTCGGGAAAGCGCGGGGCACTGGTCAGGAACTGTCCGACCTGCTTGATGCGGGTGTTCATCTCGTAGGCGATCATCCCCACGTCGGCCTGTTCGTCCGCGAGGACGGCCAGGCACGCGCCCTCGCCCGCCGCCGTGACGAACAGGTAGGCGTGCTCCATCTCCACCACGGTCTGCAGCACCCGGCCGCCCCTGAACTGCCGACTGGTTCCGCGGGCCAGGCTCTGGAAGGCCGACGCGACCGCGGACAGGTGTTCGCCGTCCTCGTCGGTGAGGTCCCGGGACCTGCCGATGAGCAGACCGTCGGAGGACAGCACGATGGCGTGGTCCACCCCCACGACCCGGTCGACCATGTCGTCGAGGAGCCAGTTCAGGTTTTCCGAGGCGTTGCTCATCCGCTTCCCATTCCTTCTTCGTGTGAGTTCCTGCGGTTCCGGATCGGTACTTCACCGGGCCGGGGTCCCTTCCCGGCCCGGTACACGCGGGCGGGTGGCCGGGCCGCGGGCCCGGGCCCGTGTCCGCGGAGCCGGGTGCGGGCCGACGAGGTCTCGAACACGTGCCGTCTCACCGGAGCGCTTACTCGGTCACGGTCTCGGAGAACCGCGTCGGATCGCTGTCGCGTCCCCTGCGGGTGCCGCGGTGGAAGGCCTCCATCATCCGGCGCGCCTCCTCCGGCGAGCGGCGTTCGCCCGCCGGGGCGGGCGGGCTGTCCGGCGGTCCGTCCCCGTCCCGCAGGTGGACGGTGAGATGCGTCTGCCGACGACGCCGGGGCAGCGGGGGACGGGAGTCCGTGCCGTTGCGGGCCGCGGGGGCCTCCTCGGCGTCCGTGCGCTGCGTGGCGGGGGAACGGTCGTGCGGCGGTGCAGCGGCCCCCTCGGCCTCCCGCCGGCCGGTGGCGGGGGCCTCCGGGACGGTCTCGGCCACCAGAGTGTTCGGGAGCAGGACGATCGCCTGGGTCCCCCCGTCCGCCCCGGCGCGCAGCCGCACCTGGATGTCGTGCCTGGCCGCCAAGCGGGCCACCACGAACAGTCCCAGCCGGGCGTTCTCGTCCAGGGCCACCACGTCGAACTCGGGGACGGCGGCGAGCCGTTCGTTGGCCTCGGCCAGGCCCTCCGCCCCCATGCCCAGGCCCTGGTCCCTGATCTCGACGGCCACCCCCCTGGACACCCGCTCGCTGTGCACCTCGACCCGGGTGTGCGGCGGCGAGTACCGGGCGGCGTTCTCCACGAGTTCGGCGAAGAGGTGGATGACGTCGGCGACGCCCTCCCCGCGCAGCGCCAGGTCCGGCGTCGGGAGCACGGTGACCCTGGCGTAGTCCTCGACCTCGGAGACGGCGCTGCGCAGCACGTCGACCAGGGGGACGGGGGCGCGCCACCGCCGCCCCGGCTGCCCCCCGGCCAGGATGATCAGGTTCTCCGCGTTGCGTCGGCCGCGGGTCGCCAGATGGTCCAGCTGGAAGAGGCGCTCCAGGAGGTCCGGGTCCTCCTCCTCGCGCTCGATCCGGTCCAGCAAGCGCAGTTGGCGCTGGAGCAGCGACTGGTCGCGGTGGGCCAGGGCCAGGAACACCCGGTTGGCTCCGGAGCGGATCTCGGCCTGTCGGACGGCCGCGGCCACCGCCGTGCGCTGGGCGGTGTTGAACGCGTCCGCGACCTGGCCGATCTCGTCGCCGCCGTAGTCGAGTCGGCGCGGCTGCGTCCCCAGGTCGACGTCCTCCCCCCGTTCGAGGCGTCGGACGATCTCCGGCAGTTCGGTCCCGGCCAGGTCCAGGGTGTCGCGGCGCAGCCGGGAGAGTCGGCCGGTGAGTCGGGCCGCGGTCTTGGAGGCGATGCCGTAGGCGAGCGCGCCCGCGAACAGGGCCAGGATCGACCCGCCGATCGCGGTGGAGAGCACTTGGACGCTGGCCTCCCGGGTCGTGTCGACGGTCGCCCGCGCCTGGGTCTCGGTCATCGCGACGAGGCCGGCGTTGACGCTGTCGGCGCCGTCCTCCCAGCCGACCACGGCCGGCGGCAGCGCGGCGGCCTCGGACTCCGCGGCCGGCCGCCAGCCGGCGACCTGGCCCGCACGGTCGACCATGCTGTCCCACTCGGTGGAGTGGGCCAGGGCCGTGTAGTCCCGGGCGGCGGGTTCGGCCAGGGCCCACCGGAGTTCGTTGAGCCGCCGCTCCAGTTCGTTGACCAGCCCGGAGAACGCGATCCGGTCGGCCTCGGTGAGCTCACCGGCGGCCCGCGCCCCGGCGATCAGCGCGTCGGCCTGCGCGAAGGTCTCCTGGGTGCGCATGGTCTGCACGAGGACGCCGCCCGCGGCCACGGCGGCTCCGTCGTCGAACTGCCGGCTGTGCGTCGCGTAGTGGTCGATGCCCGCGGCGATGACGGCGCTGTAGCGCCGGTGGCTGTCGGTGCGGTCGGTCCGCCGCGCGGCGACGTCCTCCCGCAGCGTCTCCCGTTCGTTCAGCGCGGAGCGGAGGTCGGCCTCGGCGAGGTCGTCCTCGGTGAGGCCGACCGCGGTCAGCGCCTCGTCGGCCGCCGTCTGCTGGGCGCGCAGCAGTCCCAGGGCCTCGGGGGAGGGGTCCCCCAGGTACCGCACGGCGAGTTCGCGCTCCCGCTGCAGTTCCACCAGCGCGGCGTAGAGGCGGATGCCCTCCTCGCTCTGGGCCGCGGCCGCGCGCAGCGCCAGCGCCTGGGTCACCGTGGCCGCGCTCAACACGGCGAACAGGACGAGAAAGGTGATCGCGGGGATCAGCACGATCTTGTTGAGCTGTGTTCTGATTCCGCGCCCGGTGCCGTCCGGCCCGCTCATGACGTCCTCCCCCACACCGCGACACGCCAACTACCAGTCGTTATGGCGTTCGTACCGACGGTGTCGAGAATGGACGCTACCGGAAACGGAGTCCGGGTGTGGGGGCTTTGGCCAAACCCGTCCCGGTGGGAGGGCCGCCGCCGGGGCGCGGGGCGGGCGGAGCGCCCGCCCCGCGGGGTCAGGGCCGGGCCTCGGCGAAGGCGCGGTGCTCGGCGAGAGCCGCCTGCAGTTCGGCGAGCTGCTCGCGGACCCGGGCCGGAGCGGTTCCGCCCCGGGCCGCCCGCGACTCCAGCGAGCCCTGGACGGTGAGGACCTCACGCACCTGCGGCGTCAGGTGCGGTGAGATGGCCGCCAGGTCCGCGTCGCTCAGGTCGGGCAGGTCGATACCGCGCTCCTCGCAGACCCGCACGCACGCCCCCGCGATCTCGTGGGCCTCGCGGAACGGCACCCGGTGCCGGACCAGCCACTCGGCGATGTCGGTGGCCAGGGAGAAGCCCTGCGGGGCCAGTTCGGCCATCCGCTCCCCGTTGACGGTGAGGGTGGCGACCATCCCGGTGAAGGCGGGCAGCAGGACCTGGAGGGTGTCGACGGCGTCGAAGACCGGCTCCTTGTCCTCCTGCAGGTCCCGGTTGTAGGCGAGCGGCAGCCCCTTGAGCGTGCTCAGCAGGCCCGCGAGGTCACCGATGAGCCTCCCGGCCTTGCCGCGGGCGAGTTCGGCGATGTCCGGGTTCTTCTTCTGCGGCATGATCGAGGAGCCGGTGGAGAACGCGTCGTCGAGGGTGACGAACGAGAACTCCTTGGTGGCCCAGAGGATGATCTCCTCGGCGAGCCGGGACAGGTCCACCCCGATCATCGCCGCGACGAAGGCGAACTCGGCCACCACGTCGCGCGCGGCGGTGCCGTCGATGGAGTTGGGCACCGACCGGGAGAAGCCCAGGTCCGCGGCGACCGCCTCGGGGTCCAGGCCCAGGGAGGAGCCGGCCAGCGCGCCGGAGCCGTAGGCCGACGCGTCGGCCCGGCGGTCCCAGTCGCGCAGCCGTTCGACGTCGCGCACCAGCGGCCAGGCGTGCGCCAGCAGGTGGTGGGCGAGCAGCACCGGTTGGGCGTGCTGCAGGTGGGTGCGGCCCGGCATGGCCACGTCGATGTTGGCCTCGGCCTGCTCCGCCAGGGCCGCGGCGAGGTCCAGCAGCAGTGCGGCGACGGTGCGCGCCTCCTCCCGCAGGTACATGCGCACCAGCGTGGCGATCTGGTCGTTGCGGGACCGTCCGGCGCGCAGCCGTCCGCCCAGTTCGGGGCCGACCCGTTCGATGAAGCCCCGCTCCAGCGCGGTGTGCACGTCCTCGTCGGCGGGGCCGGGGGTGAAGGCGCCGGAGACGACGTCGGCCTCCAGGCGGTCCAGTCCCTCCAGCATCCGGGCGAGCTCGTCGGGTTCGAGCAGGCCGGCCGCGTGCAGGACGCGGGCGTGCGCGCGGGATCCCGCGATGTCGTGGCGGGCGAGGCGCCAGTCGAAGTGGGTGCTCTGGGAGAGGCGGGCCAGCGCCTCGGAGGGGCCTCCGCTGAAGCGGCCGCCCCACAGCCGCACGGCCTGGTCGTCGGGCTCGTTGGCCACGATGGGTCCTTAAACAGTGGGTGGGTCGGTGGTCGGACGGGGACGGGCGCCGCGCACGCTCCGGGGCCGGAGGGTGCGCGGCGCCGCGTCGTGGGCGCGGTCAGGCGAGCCGCTGGTCGCGCATGCTGGCGATCTTGGCGGGCATGCTCCAGATGTCGATGAAGCCGCGGGCCAGGCTCTGGTCGAAGGTGTCGCCGGTGTCGTAGGTGGCCAGGCTGTAGTCGTAGAGGGAGGCCTCGCTGCGCCGGCCGGTGACCACGGCCCGGCCGCCGTGCAGCACCATCCGGATGTCGCCGGTGACGTGCTTGTTGGCTTCGACGATGAACTTCTCCAGGGCGTCCTTGAGCGGGGAGAACCACAGGCCGTCGTAGACCAGTTCGCCCCACCGCTGGTCCACGCCGCGCTTGAAGCGGGCCAGTTCGCGTTCGACGGTGACGTTCTCCAGCTCCTGGTGCGCGGTGATCAGCGCGATCGCGCCGGGGGCCTCGTAGACCTCGCGGCTCTTGATGCCGACCAGGCGGTCCTCGACCATGTCGATGCGGCCCACGCCCTGGGCGCCGGCGCGCCGGTTCAGCTCCTCGATGATCTGCAGCGGGCTGAGCTCCTTGCCGTCGATGGCGGTGGGCACGCCGGAGGTGAAGGAGATGACCAGCTCGTCGGGCTCACGCGGGTCGGCGGGGTTCTGGGTGTAGGAGTAGACGTCCTCGATGGGGCCGTTCCAGATGTCCTCCAGGAAGCCGGTCTCCACGGCGCGGCCGAACAGGTTCTGGTCGATGGAGTACGGCGACTTCTTGGTGACGTCGATGGGCAGGCCCTTCTCCTCGGCGAACGCGATCGCCTTGTCGCGGGTCATGCCCGAGTCGCGGACCGGGGCGAGCACCTTCAGCTCGGGGAAGAGCGCGGCCAGTCCCGCCTCGAAGCGCACCTGGTCGTTGCCCTTGCCGGTGCAGCCGTGGGCGACCATGGTGGCGCCGTGGTAGCGGGCGGCCTCGGCGAGGTGCTTGACGATCAGCGGCCGCGACAGCGCCGAGACCAGCGGGTAGCGGTCCATGTAGAGCGCGTTGGCCTGGATGGCGGGAACGCAGTAGTCGCTGGCGAACTCCTCCTTGGCGTCGGCGACGACGGCCTCGACCGCGCCGCAGGCCAGGGCGCGCTGGCGGATGACCTCCAGGTCCTCGCCGCCCTGTCCGCAGTCGATGGCGACCGCGATGACCTCGGCGCCGGTCTCTTCGGCGATCCAGCCGATGGCCACGGAGGTGTCGAGCCCTCCGGAGTATGCGAGTACGACCCGCTCGGTCATGAGTGTTTCTCCTCGTGCAGCAGGACGGGTGCGTGCGCACCCGGTTCGGTGTGGTCGGTGGGCCTCGGCTAGGGCCGCCGGTTGGCGAGCCGCAGCAGTGCCGCGGCGAGCTCCTCGCCGCCCTGGGGGTCCCGGGCGATCACCAGGATCGTGTCGTCGCCCGCGATGGTGCCCAGGATGGCGGGGATGTCGGTGTGGTCGATCGCCGAGGCCAGGTACTGGGCTGCTCCCGGCGGTGTGCGGACGACGACCATGTTGGCCGAGGCCTCGGCCGAGACCAGCAGGTCCTCGGCCAGTCGGCTCATGCGTGAGTTGGACACCTGCTCCAGGCCCAGGTGGTCGGGGCGGGCCCGTTGCAGGCGCTCCCCGCCCTCCCCGGGCAGGACGTAGATGAGGCTTCCGTCGACGGTGCGGAGTTTGACCGCGCCCAGTTCGTCCAGGTCCCGCGAGAGCGTGGCCTGTGTGACCTGCACGCCCTCCTCGGCCAGCAGGCGCGCCAGTTCGCTCTGTGAGCGGACGTCGTACCTGGTCAGCAGTTCGGAGATCTTGGCGTGCCGGGCTGTCTTGGTGGGCGGTACGGGCTTCGCGCCGTCGACGGTCATCGTCGTCCGTCCTCCTCGGCGTCGCGGGCGGCGGCGGCCAGGATGCCCGGCAGCGCCCCGGTGAATTCGAGGACCTCGGCGCGGGTGATGGTCAGCGGCGGTGCCAGGCGGACCACGTCGGGGGTGACCGCGTTGACCAGGAACCCGGCTTCGGCGGCGCGGGTCTGGACGTGGCCGGCCGCCGGGGCGGTCAGCTGGATGCCGCGCCACAGGCCGACGCCGCGCACCCCCGCGAGCAGGGGGTGGTCGACGGCGCCGATCTCCGCGGCGAGCAGGTCGCCCAGCTCGGTGACCGAGTCGAGCAGGTTGTCCCGCTCGATGGTGTCGAGGACGGCGAGGGCGGCGGCGGCCGCGACCGGGTTGCCGCCGAACGTGGAGCCGTGGTCGCCCTTGGCGAAGGCCGTGCCGTACCGGCCGAACCCGACGCACGCGCCGATGGGCAGCCCGCCGCCCAGGCCCTTGGCCAGGGTGAGGACGTCGGGGCGCACCCCCTCGGCCTGGTGGGCGAACCACCGGCCGGTGCGGCCGATGCCGCTCTGGATCTCGTCCAGGACGAGGGCTGCGCCGGCGGCGTCGCAGATCTCGCGGACCGCGGCCAGGTAGCCCTCGGAGGCCGGCACGACGCCGGCCTCGCCCTGCACGGGTTCCACGAAGACCGCGACGCACTCGTCGGTGACGGCCTCCCGCAGGGCCTCGACGTCGCCGTGCGGGACGAACCGCACGTCCATCCCGAAGGGGCCGAACGGGTCGCGGATCGCGGGTTTGCCGGTGAGGGCGAGCGCGCCGGAGGTGCGTCCGTGGAACCCGGCGACGGTGGAGACGTAGTAGGTGCGTTCCGGGCCCGCCGCGCGGCGGACGAGTTTCAGCGCCGCCTCGTTGGCCTCGGTGCCGGAGTTGGCGAAGAAGACCCGGGCGGGTCCGCCGAGCAGGGCGACGAGCTTCTCGGCGAGTTCGACCTCCCGCTCGTGCAGGAACAGGTTGCTGGTGTGGGCGATCGCGGCGACCTGCTCGGTGACCGCCCTGACCAGGGCCGGGTGCCCGTGGCCCAGCGACGACACCGCGATCCCGGCGATGAGGTCGAGGTAGCTCCTGCCGTCGGCGTCGACGACGCGGCAGCCCTCGCCGCGCACCAGGGCGACGGGCGGGGTGCCGTAGTTGGGCATGAGGACCGCGTCGAAGCGCTTCTGCAGCTGTTCGGTGGTGCTCACGCGGCGCCTCCCGCGGCGTTCTCGTCCGGCACGACCATGGTGCCGACCCCCTCGTCGGTGAAGATCTCCAGCAGCATCGCGTTGGGCACCCGCCCGTCGAGCACGTGCGCCTGGGGCACGCCGCCGCGGACCGCGCGCAGGCACGCCTCCATCTTGGGCGCCATGCCCGAGGACAGCTGAGGCAGCAGTTTCTCCAGTTCGTCGGCGCTCAGGCGGCTGATCAGCTCGGAGTTGACCGGGTAGTCGGCGTAGAGGCCCTCGACGTCGGTGAGCACGATGAGCTTGGCGGCGCCCAGGGCGACGGCCAGGGCCGCGGCCGCGGTGTCGGCGTTGACGTTGTACACGCCGCCCTGCGCGGACCGGGCGATGCTGGAGATGACGGGGATGCGCCCGTCGTCCAGCAGGCTGCGCACCGCGCCGGGCTGCACCTCGACGACCTCGCCGACCAGTCCGATGTCGACGGGTTCCCCGTCGATGATGGCGGGTTTGCGTTCGGCGGTGAACAGGTGGGCGTCCTCGCCCGACATGCCCACGGCGAAGGGGCCGTGCTCGTTGACGAGTCCGACGATCTCGCGGTTGACCTGGCCGACCAGGACCATGCGGACGATCTCCATGGTCTCGGGTGTGGTGACCCGCAGTCCGGCGGTGAAGGTGCTCTCCACGCCGAGCCGTTGCAGGTGCGCGTTGATCTGCGGGCCGCCGCCGTGCACGACGACCGGGCGCAGCCCGGCGTAGCGCAGGAACACGATGTTCTCGGCGAAGCGTGTCCGCAGTTCGGGGTCGGTCATCGCGTTGCCGCCGTACTTGACGACGACGGTCTTGCCGTGGAGGGCGCTCAGCCACGGGAGCGCCTCGATGAGGATGTTCGCCTTGTCCAGGGCGGCCTGGTGGGTTCTGGAGATCATGTGGAGTAGGCCGAGTTCTCGTGCACGTATTCGACGGTCAGGTCGGTGGTCCACACCGTGGCGGCCGCGGAGCCCGCGGAGAGGTCCACGGTGACGGTGACGTCGCGGGGTTTGAGGTTGACCTTGGAGCGGTCGTCGCCGACGGATCCGCCGCGGCACACCCACACGCCGTTGATGGCGACGTTGATCTGGTCCGGCTCGAAGGCGGCGTCGGTGGTGCCCACGGCGGCGAGCACCCGCCCCCAGTTGGGGTCCTCGCCGTAGATCGCGCACTTGAACAGCGCGTTGCGGGCGATGGCGCGTCCGACGGCGACCGCGTCGTCGGTGCTGGCCGCGCCCACGACCTCGATGGCGATGCTCTTGGTGGCGCCCTCGGCGTCGGCCAGCAGCTGGCGGCACAGGTCCTGGCAGACCTCGGTGAGCAGGCGGGCGAACTCCGCCTCGTCGGGGGTGGTGCCGGCGGCTCCGCTGGCCATGAGCAGCACGGTGTCGTTGGTGGAGGTGCAGCCGTCGGTGTCGAGCCGGTCGAAGGTGACCTCGGTGGCGGCGCGCAGCAGGGTGTCGCACTGCTCGGAGGTGAGCACGGCGTCGGTGGTGAGCACCGAGAGCATGGTGGCCAGGGACGGGGCGAGCATGCCCGCGCCCTTGGCCATGCCGCCGATGGTGTAGCCGTCGCCGCGCCGGAAGGCGATCTTGGCGACGGTGTCGGTGGTGCGGATGGCGTCGGCCGCGTTCAGGCCGCCGTCGCGGGCGGCCTCGGCCACCGCGGCGTCCACCCCGGCCAGGAGTTTCGGCATGGGCAGGCGCTCGCCGATGAGTCCGGTGGAGCAGACCACGATCTCGCCGGCGGAGTCGTCCAGGGCCGCGGCCAGGTGTTCGGCGGTGGCGTGGGTGTCCTGGAAGCCGCCGGTTCCGGTGCAGGCGTTGGCTCCGCCGGAGTTGAGGACCGCGGCGCGGACCCGGCCGCCCGCGACGACCTGCTGCGACCACAGCACCGGCGCGGCCTTGACGCGGTTGCGGGTGAAGACGGCCGCCGCGGAACGCTGGGGGCCGTCGTTGATGACGACGGCGACGTCGCGGTGGCCGCCGCTCTTGATGCCGGCGGCCACACCCGCCGCCCGGAAGCCGAGGGGCGCGGTAACGCTCACGGTGCCACTCCAGTCATGGGGAGTCCGGTGGTTTCGGGGAGTCCGAGGGCGAGGTTGGCGCTCTGGACGGCGCCGCCCGCGGTTCCCTTGGTGAGGTTGTCGATGGCGGCGACGGCGACCAGGCGGCCCGCCGCCTCGTCCACGGTGACCTGGACGGCCGCGGTGTTGGCGCCCAGGGTCATCGCGGTGGTGGGCCAGCTTCCCTCGGGCAGCAGGTGCACGAAGGGCTCGGGGTCGTAGTGGCGCCGGTAGGCGGCGCGCACCCGGTCGGGGTCGGTGCCCGGCCGCAGCGGCGCCGAGCAGGTGGCCAGGATTCCGCGCGGCATCGGTACCAGGACCGGGGTGAAGGAGACCCGGACCGGGACGCCGGCGACCGCGGACAGGTTCTGGACGAACTCGGGGTTGTGCCGGTGGGCGCCGCCGACGCCGTAGACGCTCGCCGACCCCATGACCTCGCTGGCGATGAGGTGGGGCTTGGCGGCCTTGCCCGCGCCGGAGGTGCCGGAGGCGGCGACCACCACGGCCTCGGGCTCGACCAGTCCCTCGGCCAGGGCCGGGAGCAGGGCCAGGGTGCCGCAGGTCGGGTAGCAGCCGGGAACCGCGATGCGCCTGCTGCGCGCCAGCTCGTCCCGGGCGCCGGGCAGTTCGGGCAGGCCGTAGGGCCAGGCCCCGGCGTGCTCGGAGCCGTAGAACCGCTGCCAGGCCGCGGCGTCGCGGAGGCGGAAGTCCGCGCCGCAGTCCACGACCAGCGTGTCCGCGTCGAGTTGGGCGGCGAGGGCGGCGGAGTGGCCGTGCGGCAGCGCGAGGAAGACGACGTCGTGCCCGGCGAGTGTTTCGGTGGTGGTGTCCGCGAGGACCCGGTCGGCCAGCGGCGTCAGGTGGGGGTGGTGCTCGCCCAGCCGGGTTCCGGCGTTGCCGCCCGCGGTGAGTGTCCCGATCTCGATGTCGGGGTGGGCGAGCAGGAGGCGCAGCAGTTCACCCCCCACGTATCCGCTGGCGCCGGCGACCGCCGCCGTGTAACCCATGCTCGACTCCCCCTTGGACCGTGTGCGGTGTGCACCATCATGCACCCTGCTGAAAAGTTATGCAAGTCAGTGTATAAGACCTCACTCCGGGGTCGCGGGGCGGGGTGCTGCCGCCGGGGGCCGCGGCCGCCCGGCGGTGCCGCGGTCAGCGGCCGGCGAGCCGGGAGGCCAGGCTGGCCAGCGTCGACGTCTCGACGGCCCGGGACGCCTCGCGCCGGTCGGCGCCGCGGTAGAGCCCGTGGACGAGGTGGGTGCCGACCCAGCGCAGCGGCTCGGGCTCCCAGGCACGCGCCCGGTGGCCCACCCAGGGCAGCCGGGTCAGCGCGGTGCTGCGCCCCAGGACCAGGTCGCGCAGGGTGCGTCCGGCCAGGTTGGAGGTGGCGACCCCGCTGCCGACGTAGCCTCCGGCCCAGCCCAGACCACTGGACCGGTCCAGGTGCACGGTGGGGCACCAGTCCCGGGACACGCCCAGGACACCGGACCAGGCGTGGGCCACGGGCGTCTCGCCGGCGGCGGGGAACAGCCGGGTCAGCGCCCGCCACAGCTCCGCGATCGCCTGTGGCTGGGTGGCGCCGTTGGTGTCGCGTCCCGAGGCGAACCGGTAGGGCACGCCGCGTCCGCCGATGGCGATGCGGTCGTCCGCGGTGCGCTGGGCGTAGACGTAGGCGTGCGCGGCGTCGCCGAGGACCTCCCGGCCCTCCCAGCCGATCCGCTTCCACACCTCGGCGCTCAGCGGCTCGGTCACGATCATCGAGGAGTTCATGGGCAGCCACTGGCGGCGGTAGCCGTTCAGTTCGGCGGTGAACCCCTCCGTGGCGCGGATGACGTACTCGGCCCGCACCGTGCCGTGCTCGGTCACCGCGCTGGGCCCCTGCTCCCCCTCGCGCGGCCGCAGCTCGGTGACCGCGGTGTCCTCGAAGATGTCCACGCCGAGCGCCTCCACCGCCGCGGCCAGCCCCCTGGCGAGCTTGGCCGGCTGGATGCGCGCGGCGTGCGGGCAGAACGCCTCGGCCACCGCCCCGTCCACGCGCAGCCGCGGCTCGTGGTCGGGTTCCAGCAGGTAGTAGTCCTCCGGCCAGTAGCCCCACTCCTGGAGGTAGGCGATCTCCTCCAGCAGGCGGGCCTTCTGCGCCTGGTTGGTGGCCACGATGCGCATGCCGCCCTTGACGATGTCGGCGTCGATGCCCTCGGCTTCGGCCACCGCGATGACCTCGTCGACCGCGGCCATCATGACCCGCTGCAGGGCGATCATCGCCCCCTTGCCGTGCGACTTGGCGTAGCGCTCCCGCGAACCGGCGAACTCCGCCGACAGCCAGCCGCCGTTGCGCCCCGACGCACCGAAGCCGGCGAACTCCCGCTCCAGGACCGCGACGCGCAGGTCGGGCTGCTCCTTCTTGAGGTAGTAGGCGGTCCACAGGCCGGTGTACCCGGCGCCCACGACGCACACGTCGTAGTCGGCGTCGCCGGGCAGGGCGGCACGGCGTTCCGGCAGGCCCAGTTCGCGGTACCAGAAGGACACTGCTCCGTTGCGGAACTCCTTGGAACGGGGAATGGCGCGCATCTCGGCTGCGCTGGCGATCAGTCTCATGGGTGTCTGCCTCCCCGAACACTCCGCGTGGCGCCTGCCCCCGGGTTCAGGCGCTCCTCGTGTCGTGGACGTCGCCCCGGGTAGCGGAGGGCGGTTGTCCCGAAGAAGGGGAATTGTAGTGGAAGGCCCGGCTCGGGTCCGCAGCCGGTGCCGATTCGGACGCGTCCCGCACGGCGGCGGTCACCTCTTGTGCTCCGCGGACCGGTGGGCCCGGCGGGAGCTGTCCCGCAGTTTGCGCGCCTGCTCGGCCAGCGCCCGCACCCCGTCGGCGCCCAGGGGCGCCAGCACGTGCTCCCGCAGCAGCGCCACGTGCCTGGTCCGGGCCTGTTCGGCCAGGGCCAGCCCCTTCTCGGTGAGCGCGGCGTAGGTGACCCGGCGGTCCGAGGGACAGGCCTGGCGCTCCAGGTAGCCGTTGCGTTCCAGCCGGTCGGCCAGTTTGGTGAACCCGCCGCTGCTCAGGGAGACCTCCCGGGCCAGCTGGCTCATCGGCAGGCGGTGCTGCGGGGAGCGCTGCAACCGGATCAGCACCTCGAACCAGGGGCCGGACATGTCCTCCCCGCGGGGGTCGATGCCCCGGAGCAGGAGCGGGGAGGTCGCCGAGAGCGCCTCGTGAAACAGCCCCCAACAGGTGATCAGATCCTCGTCGGTGATCCTCTCGGCGTCGGCTCTCGTCCCCATGCGGTCCCCCTCACGGCCGTGCCGACACGGCCGGTTTCATCATATGCAATAAACATCTTCTCAGCTAACTAAATTCTTCCCGGGGGACGGGGCCCGCGTCCGGGAAGGGGAAGCCCTCCCGGACGCGGGGCGGGGGTCAGGGCCGCTGGTTGGGGACGGAGGGGTCGAGCATCCCGGCCCCGTTCAGCTCGTGGAACAGCGGGGGGTGCCCGGCGTCGCCGCGCCCCCAGTAGTTCAGCGGGTCGGCCCCCTCCCCCAGCAGTTGCCTGCGGACCGGCGAGAGCCGCTCCACCAGCTCCGCCGGGACCTCGGAGTAGTCGTAGGGGCGCATCCACCGGTAGGTGTAGGCGACGAAGACCGCCTTGCGGGTCACCCGGGAGTGGTTGTCGGTGCGGGCGTGCCAGATCCTGCGGTCGAAGACGATGGCGTCGCCCGGCTCGGCCGTCAGCTCGACCGCGCCGGGCGGCTCCTCGTCGTAGTCCTCCAGGTTCTGCGGACGCTGCAGCGTGTTGCTCCGGTGGCTGCCGGGGATGACCGAGAAGTTGCCGCGGCCCGGCTGTGAGGCGCCGGACAGCCAGTAGGAGCACTTCACCGACAGCCGCGGCCGGGTCACCGGCGTCTCCACCTCCAGGTTGATCCGGGTGCCGTCCTGGTGCCAGCGCCACCGGCGGGGCCGCGGTCCCGGCAGCGGCGGGTGCACGTCGGCGTGCGAGTGGAATCCGAAGATGTTCCAGCCGAGGATCCCCCACACCACCGGGAAGGTCGCCGGGTGGTCGAGCAGGTCCAGGAAGGCCTCGCCCCGCAGCAGGCAGCCCAGCAGGTGCATGTTGCCGTCCGCGTCCAGGCGTCCGGCCCGCTCCTCCTCCGCGTAGAGGCGGTCCACCGCCTCGGTGAGCCGTGCGACCTCCGCCTGGTCCAGGGCGTTGCGGACCACCAGGAAGCCCTGGCTCTCGAACTGCTCGCGCTGCTGCTGGGTGATCGCGTTGGGCCAACGCGTCGCGGTGTTGACGGTCATCGCGCTCCTCGTCTCCGGTGTCGTCGGGCGGTCCCGGACTTTCGACTCCGCCCGGGGTGCACCGCCCACGGTGGACCGCCTCTGCCCCCCAACGCGTCAGCGGAAGGCACCAGATCCCGCACAATGTCCGGATTCTGCAACAGTCGCCTGCTTCGTCGGCTGCTGTGCCGGCGCGTCGCGATAATGGCCCGGTGACCGCGGTCCTGTTGGTAGAGGACGCCCCCTCCGCGAGGGTGGGCCTGGAGCTGGCCCTGACCAGGCTCGGCCACTCGGTGACGGCCCGGGCCACCGGGGAGGAGGCGCTGCAGACGATCCGCTCCCGGCGCCCCGAACTGGTCGTGCTGGACATCATGCTGCCCCGGATGGACGGCCTGGAGGTGTGCCGCCGCGTCCGGCAGTCCGACGAGCTGCCCATCATCCTGCTCACCGCCCGCGGCGACGACATCGACGTCATCATGGGCCTGGAGGCGGGCGCCGACGACTACGTCGTCAAACCCGTCGAGCCGCGCGTGCTGGACGCCCGGATCCGCGCGGTGCTGCGCCGGGCGGAGAACCAGCCGCTGGAGCGGTCCGTCTACGGCGACCTGGTCGTGGACCGGGCCGCGCTCAGGGTCACCCGCGGCGGCACCGACGTCCACCTGACCCCGACCGAGCTGCGGCTGCTGCTGGAGCTGACCCGCCACCCCGGCAGGGCACTGAGCCGCCAGCAGCTGCTGCGCGACGTGTGGGAGCACGACTACCTGGGCGACTCCCGCCTCGTCGACGCCTGCATCCAACGCGTCCGGGCCAAGATCGAACCCGACCCGGCCGCCCCCGTCCTCATCCAGACCGTCCGGGGGTTCGGCTACCGCTTCTCCCCGCCGTGACCGAATCCGCCCCCGCCGCCGGCGCGGCCTGTTCTCCCTGCGGCTCCGGCTCGTCAGCGCGTTGACCGTGATGGCACTGGTCTCCACCCTGCTCGCCTCGGGCATCGGCTACGTCCTGTTCCACCGGGCACTGCTGCAGCAGGCCCAGGACACCGCGCTCGAACAGGTCCGCCAGGTGCTGACGCACCAGGTTCCCCCGGTCCTGGTCAACCCGGCGCTGGACCCCGGGTCGGTGCCGCAGCAGCCGCTGGAGGAACTCGCCCTGGAGCTGCGCCGCCGCACCCAGGGGCAGGCGCTGGTCCTCGTGGAGGACACGGTGCGCGTGTCCAGCGGCCTGCGCCTCGAAGACGTCCCGGAGGAGCTGCGGGAACTGTCCGAGACGGGCATCGGCTGCCAGCGGGTGATCCTCTCCGGCCAGCCCTGGCTCGTCGTGGGAGCCCGGGTGCACGTCGCCGGCCCCGACGGCGGCACCCGGCAGAGTCCGCTGCGTGTCTTCGTGTTCGTCAGCCTCTCCTCCCAGGAGGAGCAGATCTCCCGGTTGCAGACCTCGCTGGCGCAGGCGGGCGGCTGCGCGCTCGTGGCCGCCGTGGTCGTCGGCATCCTGCTGGCCGGCAGCGTGCTGCGGCCGGTGCGCGCCCTGCGCGACGCCGCGCACCGCCTCGGCGAGGGCGACCTGACCGCCCGCATCGAGGAACGCGGCGGGGACGAACTGGCCGACCTGGCCCGCACCTTCAACCGCAGCGCCACGGCCCTGCAGGGCAGTGTGGAGGAGCTGCGCCGCCTGGAGAGCCAGGCGCGGCGCTTCGCCGCCGACGTCTCCCACGAGCTGCGCACCCCGCTGACCTCGTTGACGGCCCTGTCCGACGTGCTGGAGGACGAGGCACGGCAGATGCGGCCGGACGCGGGGACCGCGGCGCGCGTCGTCGTCGCGGAGGTCCGCCGGCTGCGCCGCCTGGTGGAGGACCTGTTGGAGATCAGCCGCCTGGACGCGGGGGTGAGCGTCCTCCACCTCGACGAGATCGCGGTGGGCGAGGCGCTGCTGGAGTGCGTGCACAGCCGGGGGTGGGCCGGCAGGGTGGAGGTGCGCGCGGCCCCGGGGCTGCGCGCCTCGGTGGACCCGCGCCGGTTCGACGTCATCCTGTCCAACCTGGTCGGCAACGCCCTGCGGCACGGCGCCCCTCCGGTGACGGTGACCGCCCGGTTGGACGGGCTCTGCGCCCCCGCGGTCCTGGAGGTGCAGGTGCGCGACCGTGGTCCGGGCATCCCCCGGAGAAGCTCCCGGACATCTTCGAACGCTTCGTCAAGGCCGACAGCTCCCGCTCCGGCGGCGGAGGCAGCGGGCTCGGCCTGTCCATCGCCCACGCCAACGCCGTCCTCCACGGGGGGAGGCTGACCGTCCACAACGACGGCGGCGCGGTGTTCACCCTCGTGCTGCCGCAGCCCGCGAAGGAGGACCGATGAGTCCCGACGACCGTCCCCGCCCCTCCGGGCGCGCCGCCCTGGCGGGGGGAGCGCTGGCGCTGTGCTGCGCGCTGGCGGCCGGCGGCTGCGGGGTGCGGGAGAGCGGGATCATCGACGCGGGTCCCGCGCCCGTGGCCCGGGGAAGCACCGACGCGGGGACACTGATCTACCTGTTCGGCTCCGATGCCCGCCTCACCCCGGTGTGGCGGGACACCGACCCCGCCGACCCCCGGAGGGTGATGGAGCTGCTGTGGCGGGGCCCCAACTCCGAGGAGCGGGAACGCGGCCTGTGGAGTGCGCTCACCTCCCCGTCCGTGCTGCACCGGGTGGCGGTCGCGGAGTCGGCGGAGGGGGAGCTGCACGTCCACGCCTCCGCGGCCTCCCTCCCCCGGTCCGCGGAGGAGGCGGCCCCCTTCTCCTCCACTTCTCAACCGGGCCTGCCCGGCGGTCCGGCGGCACAGGGATCGGCCGCGCCCCCGGACCTCGACGGCGTCCTCCAGGTGATCTGCACCGGCCTGCGCGTCCGGGGTGTGGAGTCGGTGGTCGTGTCGGGGGCGGACGGACGTACCGGAGCCCCGCGGGCCTGGTGCCGGACGACTGCGACGGCGCGGGCTCCCTGGACTGGGGCGAGGCCGAGTAGCGGTGGGGGCCGCCCGAGCGGGCGGCCCCCACGTTCACCTGCGGCCGGACGGTCCCGCTAGCCGCGCTGCACCGCGCCGGTGCGCTCCGCGGCCGCCGCCACCGCCGCGTCCCTGACCCTGTTGGTCTCCTCCGCGGTCAGCGTGCGGTCGTCGGCGCGCAGCCGCAGCGCGTAGGCCAGCGACTTGCGCCCCTCCCCCACCTGGTCCCCGGTGTAGACGTCGAACAGCCGGACGCTCTCCAGCAGTTCCCCGGCCCCCTGGCGCAGGGCCGCCTCGACCTCGGCCGCCGGCACGGACTCGTCCACCACGAGCGCGACGTCCTGGGTGGCCACCGGGTAGGTGGAGACGCGCGGGGCGGTCGCGACCGTCGCCGCCGCCTCGACCCGGTCCCAGTCGATCTCCAGCGCCGCGGTCCGCGGCGGCAGCCCGTAGGCCTTGGTCACCCGGGGGTGCAGTTCCCCCGCGTGGCCCACGAGCACGTCGCCGTCGCCGTCCGCCACGTACAGCGCCGCGCAGCGCCCCGGGTGCCAGGGCGCGTACTGGGCGGCGCGGACCATGAGTTCCACCCCGGCCACGCTCGCCGTCTCACGCGCGGCCTGGACGGCGTCGGCCCAGGTGGCGTTCTCGCCCTCGCCCCACCAGCCGGACTGCAGCCGCTGGCCGGCCAGCACCGCCGCGACGTGGCGCGGCTGGGCGGGCAGGGCCGCCTCCAGCGCGGCGCGCTCCTCGGCGGTGGGGGCCCGGTCCACCGCCGGGACCGGGGCCCTGGCGGGAGCCCCGGGCCTGGGGTGGTAGACCAGCCCCATCTCGAACAGCGCGACGTCGCCGAAGCCGCGTCCGACGTTGCGGGCCAGGGCCCGGAACAGCCCCGGCAGCAGGGTGGTGCGCAGCAGCGGCTCGTCGTCGTGGAGCGGGTTGGCCAGGCGTACCGCGGTGCGCCTGGGGTCGTCGTCGGCCAACTGGAGTCCGTCGAGGTCGCGCGTCCCGACGAAGGGGTAGTTGAGCACCTCGAAGAACCCCCGGTCGGCGAGGGTCCGCCCCACCGCGCGGCGCAGCCGCTGGCCGCGGGTCAGCCCGCGGCCGGCCGGGGCCTGCGGCGGGACGGCCGGGATGTTCTCGTAGCCCTCGTTGCGGATGACCTCCTCGGCCAGGTCGTTGGGGTCGGTGAGGTCGGGCCGCCAGCTCGGCGGGGTGACCGAGAGCGTGTCACCGTCCTGGACGACCTCGCAGCCGACCTGGCGGAGCCGGGCGATCTCGGTCTCCACCGGGTAGTCCACCCCCGCGACCCGGCCCGCGTGCCCCGCCCGCACCACGATGGGCTCACGCGGGACGGTCAGGTCGATGTGGGTGACGCCGTCCTCGATGGTCGCCCCGCCCAGCTCGGCGAGCAGGTCGACCGCGCGGGTCGCCGCGGCGAGCTGGACGGCGGTGTCCACACCGCGTTCGAACCGGCGCGAGGACTCCGAGGACAGCTGGTGGCGGCGCGAGGTGCGCGCGATGTGCGTGTCGGCGAAGTGCGCGGCCTCGACGAGGATGTCGGTGGAGGTCTCGCTGATCTCGGTGTGCACACCGCCCATGACGCCCGCGATGTTGATCGGCCCCGACTCGTCGGTGATCAGGATGTCGTCGGGGTCCAGGTCGCGCACCACGTGGTCGAGGGTCTCCAGCTTCTCGCCCTGCCGGGCCAGCCGGACCTCGATCGGGCCGCGCAGGGTGGCGCGGTCCCAGGCGTGCAGCGGCTGCCCCAGTTCCAGCATCACGTAGTTGGTGACGTCGACCGCCAGCGAGATGGAGCGCACCCCGCACAGGTGCAGCCGGCGGCGCATCCACAGCGGGCTCGGCGCGTGCGGGTCGAACCCGGTCACGCCGCGCAGCACGTAGCGGGAGCAGATCGTCGGGTCGGCGACGGTCGCCGGGTAGCCGCCCCCGGTCGTCTCCGGCAGGGGCCGCTGCGCGGGGTCGGTGAAGTCGACGCCGTAGGCGGCGGCGGCCTCGCGGGCCACCCCGCGCATCGACAGCGCGTAGCCCCGGTCGGGGGTGACCGCGATGTCCAGCACGGAGTCGCGCAGCCCCAGCAGGTCGTGGGCGTTGGTGCCGGGCTCGGCGAAGCCCTCGGGCAGCACGATGATGCCCTCGTGGTCCTCCCACAGCCCCAGTTCGCTCGCCGAGCAGATCATGCCCGCCGAGATCCTGCCGTAGGTCTTGCGCGCGGAGATCGCGAAGCCGCCCGGCAGCACCGCTCCGGGCAGCGACACCACGACCAGGTCGCCCTCGGTGAAGTTGCGGGCCCCGCACACGATCTCCTGCGGCTCGCCGGTGCCGTTGGCGTCGCCCACGTCCACGGTGCAGAACCGGATGGGCTTCTTGAACCCGGTGAGCTCCTCGATGGTCAGCACCCGGCCCACCACGATCGGGCCGGTGATGTCGGCGCCCACCTCCTCGACGGTCTCGACCTCCAGGCCCAGACCGATCAGCTTCTCGGCCACCTCGCGCGCGGTGGCCTCGGCGGGCAGTGCGACGTACTCGCGCAGCCAGGAAAGCGGAACCCGCATCACATCTCCATCCCGAAGGCCGCGGTGAACCGGACGTCACCCTCGACCATGTCGTGCATGTCCTTGACCCCGTGGGCGAACATCAGCGTCCGCTCGATGCCCAGGCCGAAGGCCCAGCCGCTGTAGCGTTCGGTGTCCACCCCGGCGGCGGTCAGCACCCGCGGGTTGACCACGCCGCAGCCGCCGATCTCGATCCAGCCCTCCGAGGAGCAGGTCCGGCAGGGGGCCTCGGGGTTGCCCACGGAGGCGCCCCGGCACACGAAGCACTCCATGTCCACCTCGGCGGACGGTTCGGTGAACGGGAAGTACGACGGGCGCATGCGGGTGCGCAGCCCTTCGCCGAACATCCGCTCGACGAACACCTGGATCGCGCCGCGCAGGTGCGCCAGCGTGATCCCCTCGTCCACGACCAGCCCCTCCAACTGGTGGAAGACCGGGCTGTGCGTGGCGTCCAGCTCGTCGGTGCGGAAGGTGCGGCCGGGCACGACCACGTAGACGGGCAGTTCGCGGTCCAGCAGCGCGCGCACCTGCACCGGCGAGGTGTGCGTGCGCAGCACCATGCCGGACTCCCCGCCGTCGGGTCCGGCGACGAAGAAGGTGTCCTGCATGGTGCGGGCCGGATGGTCGGGCAGGAAGTTGAGGGCGTCGAAGTTGTACCACTCGGCCTCGACCTCCGGCCCCTCGGCCACCTCGAAGCCCATGCCGACGAAGATGTCGGCCATCCGGTCGGCGATGACGGTCAGCGGGTGCCGGGCCCCGCGGGGGACCCGGTCGTAGGGCAGGGTGACGTCGACGGCCTCCTCGACGAGGACCCGGGCGTCGCGCTCCTCCTCCAGCTGGGCCTGGCGGGCCTTGAGCGCCTCGGCGACCTCTCGGCGGGCGCCGCCCACGCGCTTGCCCGCGTCGGCCCGCGCCGCGGGCGGCAGCGCGCCGATCTCCCGGTTGGCCAGTGCCAGCGGCGAGCGGTCCCCGGCGTGCGCGATCCGGACCTCTTTGAGTTCTTCCAGGCTGGAGGCCTTGGCGATGGCGTCGAGCGCCTCGTTGCGCATGCGTGCGACCTCGTCCGGGTGAAGCGCGTTCACCTCGACCGGGTCGTAGGAGTTGTTGGGTGCAGACATATGGTGGTTGCCTCGCCGTCCCGCGCGGTCCACGGGACGGAATGTCACGGCCCACCGCCGTGCGGCGGGTGGGCACAAACCGACTGGGAAGTCTCCGCGAAGCCCGCCGCCGCCGAGCCCGTCAGACGAACTCGGGCGTGCCGGCGGGCAGGATAAATCGGAACTCGGCGCCGCCGCTGGGCGCGCGGCCGACCGTGATCGTGCCACCGTGGGCCTCGACCAGGCCCTTGACGATGAACAGCCCCAGACCGGTGCCTCCGTGGCGCTTGCCGCGCCAGAACTGGCGGAAGACGCGCGTGGCGGCCTCGGGCCTGACGCCCTCGCCCTCGTCGCGCACCGACACGGCTGCTCCTCCCTCGCACGGCTCGATCACTATCGTGACAGTACCAGCGCCGTGCCGCAGTCCATTTTCCACCAAGTTGGCGATGATCTGGTCGATCTTGTCGATGTCGAGCCACATTTCGGGCAGCGGACCGCGCACGTCCAGGCGGAACCGGTCCTCCGACTCGCCGGAGGCGACCCATCCGGCGATGACCCGGCGGGCGCGGTCTCCCAGGTCGACGAGCTGTCGCCGCACTTCGAGCCGGCCCGACTGGATGCGGGAGACGTCGAGGAGTTCGGTGATGAGCCGGGTGACCCGGTCCGCGTCGGCGTTGACGGTCTCCAGCATGAAGATCTTCTGCGTGTCGGTGAGCCTGCCCCACTTGGCCAGCATCGTCGCGGTGAAGCCCTTGACGCTGGTCAGCGGGGAGCGCAGTTCGTGGGCGACGGTCGAGACCAGGTCGGCGCTGGAGCGTTCCAGGCAGGCCCGGCGGGCCGCGTCGCGCAGGGTCACCACGAGGCGGACCACGTCGCCGCAGGGTTCCTCCCGTACGTAGCGGGCGGCCATCATGACCTCGCGCCCGTCGGCCAGCAGCAGTCGCCGCTCCGGCTGGCGGGTGCGGGTGCGCAGCCCCCCGTAGGGGTCGGTGCACTTCCACCAGTCGCGGCCCTCGGGGTCGTGGAGCGGGAGCACGTCGCGGAAGTCCCGGCCGACGGCGGTGTCCGCCGGCACGCCGGTGAGGCGGGCGGCCATCCGGTTGAACGTGACCACTCTGCCGTGGCGGTCCGCGACCAGTACCCCGTCGGGAAGGTCCTCGGCTGACAGCAGGGCGTCACACCCGTGGTCACCGACTGCCGACTGGTCGCCACCCACGACCGCCTCCCAAGCCATATGCGAACCTTCTCGCCGTTCCCCGGAAACGGCACAGCCCGTGTTGTGCATCCTCCAGCGTCCGGGGGCCTGCTGCCGGACGCCGCCCCGGAAAGGTCGTCACCCGCCGGTCGTGACGGCCGTGCGCGAGCCGCGGAGGACGCGGCGGAGTCCCCGGCCTGCACCGTGGGGCTCCGAGATGACGAGCGTAGCGGCACCCCCCGGTGCGCGGGCAAGCCGACGACCTCGCCGTGCGCCTTCCGGAGGCGGTGGGACGGGGGGAGCATCCGCGGCGGCGGAGCGGTTCACCGGGGAGGAGGTGGTCGAGGGCGCGTGCTACCCGTATCCGGGATCGTGACGCGTACGGCGCATAACGGGGGGCCGAGGGGGTGCCGCTGCGGGGCTTCAGACCGGGAGGGTCGAGCTGCGGCGCTGCTCCCTGGCGGTGGCGTAGAGGCAGACCGCGGCGGCGGTGGCGAGGTTGAGGCTCTCGGCGCTGCCGTAGATGGGGACGCTGACCGCCCCGTCGGTGAGGGCGATGGTCTCCTCCGGCAGGCCCCACGCCTCGTTGCCGAAGACCCAGGCCACGGGGCCGGCGAGCATTCCGGAGTCGGAGGCGTCGTCCAGGCTGCGCTCTCCCCGGCCGTCCGCGGCCAGGAGCGTGAGCCCGGCCTGCCGCAGGAAGCGGGCGACCTCGTCGATCCGCACGCCCACGACGACCGGGAGGTGGAAGAGGCTTCCGGCGGAGGCCCGGACGCACTTGCCGTTGTACGGGTCGACCGAGGCGTCGGTGAAGACGACGGCGTCGGCTCCGGCCGCGTCCGCGGTGCGCAGCACGGTCCCCGCGTTGCCGGGGTCGCGGACGTGCGACAGGACCACGACGAGCCGGGGCCTGTCCAGCGCGGACAGCGGGACGTCGACGAAGGAGCAGACCGCGAGCAGGCCCTGCGGGGTGACCGTCTGCGCCAGTTCGCCCATCACGTCCAGGGTGACCCGGTGGACCGGGATCCCCGCCTGTTCCGCGGTGCGGACCAGGGAGCCGTGCCGCTGCATCGCCTCGGCGGTGGCGTACAGTTCGCGCGCCACCTCGGGGAGGGCGAGCGCCTCGCGCACGGCCTGCGGCCCCTCCGCGAGGAAGCGCCGCTCACGCTGCCGGAAAGCGCGTTTGGCGAGCCGACGAGCCCCCTTGATCCTGGGGGACCGAATACTCGTGAACTCGTGGCTCGCCATCGTCGATCACACCGTCGTTCAGGCCGCGGAGCTGGTGGGCGCCGGAATGGCCTTCTTGGCGGTCTCGACCAGCGCGGCGAAGGTGGGCGCGTCGTTGACCGCCAGTTCGGCGAGCATGCGGCGGTCCACCTCGATGCCGGCGGCTTTGAGTCCCTGCATGAAACGGTTGTAGGTCAGACCGTTGGCGCGGGCGGCCGCGTTGATGCGCTGGATCCACAGACGACGGAACTGGCCCTTGCGGTCCTTGCGGTCGCGGTAGGCGTACGTCATCGAGTGGAGCATCTGCTCCTTGGCCTTGCGGTAGAGGCGCGACCGCTGGCCGCGGTAGCCGCTGGCGCGTTCGAGAACGACCCGGCGCTTCTTCTTTGCGTTGAGAGACCGCTTCACGCGTGCCACTTGCAACTCCTCGATTGAGACTGACGTTCCGGACACACCGTCCGGCGATGACCGCCAGGAGGTTCGGTGAAGACTCCTGGACCGGTGCGGTCTCCACCGCGCGCCCGTGCGCGGCGGGGCCCGACAGCCGACGACCGCCTCCCCGGATGCCGGGGGCCCGGTCTAGCCGAGCAGCTTCTTGATCCTCTTGGCGTCGGCCGGGGGCAGCTGCGCGTCCGCGCTGAGGCGCCGGGTGCGCTTGCTCGGCTTGTGCTCCAGCAGGTGGTTCTTGTTGGTGCGGCGACGCATGATCTTGCCGGTGCCGGTGACGCGGAAACGCTTGCTGGCCCCACTGTGGGATTTGTTCTTCGGCATGCCGCCGTCGCTCCTTTTCGCTTCTCAGTCGGTGTGCCGCCGCCACTGGGCGGCGTGACCACTCCCGCCGCGCACGAAGAGAGCGGGGTGCGCGACCCGTGCGGGGTCGCGCGACCGCGCTCGTCTCAATACGTCAGGCGGATGCCTTCGGCCCTGTCAGGCCGAGCCTTCGGGACCCTGCCCGTGCCCGCCGCGGCTTCTGGAGGCCTGCGCGGCGGCGCGCGCCTCGGCCTTGTGCTCGGCGCGGCGCTTGTGCGGGCCGAGCACCATGACCATGTTGCGGCCGTCCTGCTTGGCCTGGGACTCGACCTGACCCAGCTCCTGGACGTCTTCGGCCAGCTTCCGCAGGAGGCGGAACCCCAGCTCCGGTCGGGACTGCTCGCGACCGCGGAACATGATCGTCACCTTGACCTTGTCCCCGCTCCGGAGGAACCGCTCGACGTGACCCTTCTTGGTCTCGTAGTCGTGCTGGTCGATCTTCGGGCGGAGCTTGATCTCCTTGATGATCGTGTTCGTCTGGTTCTTGCGCGCCTCACGGGCCTTGACCGCGGACTCGTACTTGAACTTGCCGTAGTCCATCAGCTTGGCGACCGGCGGGCGGGCGGTCGGCGCGACTTCCACGAGGTCGAGATCGGCCTCCTGGGCCAGGCGCAGAGCGTCGGCCACGGGAACTATTCCGACCTGTTCCCCGTTGGGGCCGACAAGACGGACCTCGGGCACCCGGATACGGTCGTTGATGCGGGGCTCAGCGCTGATGGGACCCCTCCCTAAAATTCGTCGGGTTCTCGTTCGGTGCGGGGGTCTCCTGAGTGGCTGTGCGCCGGAACAACGAAACCCCGCCAGCTGGTGCAAGCGGGGTCGAACCACCGTACGGACGGGACGCCGCAACGGTTTCCCTCATACGGTTTCTATCCGGGACCCGCAGTACCCGTGGGCACTACAGGTGGGAGGCTCGTTCCTCCGCTTGCGGTCCGGCGCGCGTACATGCACCGGATCAGGTCGTTGCTCACTCTACCAAGAAAACCGGACTGCCGGGAACGCCCTGTCGCCCCGGACGTACCGCCACCGGATTCCCCTCACTAGGGAGACAACGCTCACGGCTCCACGTTATTCCCGGCCGCCCGGCGCGCCAACTCGGCCTCACCGGCGACACGCATCGCCTCGACCGGGGCGGGCCGGCCGGTCATCAGGGTCAGCTGGGCCGCCGCCTGGTGCAGCAGCATGGGGAACCCTCCGATCACGGTGGACCCCGCCCCGGCCGCCGCGGCCCCCAGCACGGTGGGCCACGGCGCGTAGACGACGTCGAAGACCGCCGCCGAGGAGGCGGCCACCGCCGGGGCCCACCGGTCGGCCGCTCCGGCGGGAACCGTGGAGACCACCAGGTCCACCCGCAGGTGCTCGTCGATGTCGGCGAGCGGGGCCAGCGCCACCTCGGCCGACATGCGTTCGGCCGCCGCGGCGAGGTCGCCGGTGCGGGCGAGGTCCCGGGCCAGCACGGTGACCGCACCGGGTTCGGTGGCGCCCAGCCGGCGCACGGCCGCGAGCGCGGACGCGGCGGTCGCGCCCGCGCCCAGGATGGTCACGGTGTCCAGCCGCCGCACCCCCGCCTCGCGCAGCGCCTCGGTGATCCCGGCCACGTCGGTGTTGTAGGCGTGCCGCCGCCCGTCCCGGAAGACGATGGTGTTCGCCCCGCCGACCTCGACCGCGGTCTCCTCGACCTCGTCCGCCAGCGTCAACGCGACCTTCTTGAGCGGCATGGTCAGCGACAGGCCGGCCCAGGAGTCGTCGCACCCGTCGAGGAACGCGGCCAGGCCCCGTTCGTCGCACTCGTGGCGGCCGTAGTGCCACCGGTCCGCGATGCCGAGCGCGGTGTAGCCCGCCGTGTGCAGCACCGGCGAGAGGGAGTGGGCGATCGGCGAGCCGAGCACGGCCGCACGTTTCACGGGTTCCTCCTGCGGGGTCGCCTGCCGTGGCCGCGGCCCGGCCACGGGGTGGTCGCTCAGTTGGCCTGGCTCTGGTTGAACTCCTCGACCAGTTCCCAGAACTCGGCCTCGCTGTCGGTGAACTTGGTGACGCCGTTCTCGGGGTCGGTGGCCACGAAGAACAGCCACGGCCCCTCCTCCGGGGCGAGCGCGGCCTCGATGGCGTCCTTGCCGGGGCTGACGATGGGACCGACCGGGAGACCCTCGTGGAAGTAGGTGTCGTAGCCGGTCTCGTCGCCGCGGCACCGGTCCTGCTGCTCCAGGTTGATCGCGATGCCGTACTCGCCGAGGGCGTAGAAGCAGGTGCTGTCCATCTTGAGGTACATGCCGTCGGCCAGGCGGTTGTAGACGACCCGGGCGATCTTGCCCATGTCCTCCACCTTTCCGGACTCGGCCTGCACGATCGCGGCGATCGCCATGATCTCGTTCGGGTCGAACCCGGCCTCCTCGGCCCGGCGCTCCAGTTCCACCTCGGTGGCCACCTTCCGGTACTGGGCCACCATCTTGCGGAGGATCTCGGCTGCCGAGGCGTTGCTGTCGAACTCGTAGGTCTCCGGGAAGAGGTACCCCTCCGGTCCCTGCGTGGCGTACTCGGGCAGCCCCAGGGCGCCGTGGTCCTCGTAGGCGGCCTGGAACTCCTCCAGCGGGATGCCGGTCTGCTCGGCGAGCCTCTCCAGGATCTGCCCGGACCGCAGCCCCTCGGGGATCGTCACGTTGAGCGCGATGCGGCTGCCGGGGTCGAGCAGCAGCGCGATGGCCGCCTCCGCGCTCATCTGCATCCGCAGCTGGTAGGTGCCGGGAACGAAGTTGGCCTCGGAGAACCGGATCTCGTTGGTGAACGCGCGCACGCTGGCGATCACCCCGGCCTCGTGGAGCTTCTCGGCGATGGCGGTCCCGGTGTCGCCCTCCTCGATGACGATGCTGACCTCGCCGGTGCCCTCGCCGGAGTAGTCCGGGGGGATGACGTAGGTGCGCAGCAGCAGGTAACCGCCGGCGCCGACGGACACCACGAACAGCGTCAGCACGAGCACGGCGCTGACCAGGGCGGCCTTGCTCTTCTTGCGTTTGCGTCTGCTGCTGGCCCGGCGGCCGGAGGCTCGTCTGCCGCCGCGCCGGCCGCTGCGGGAACGCTGGGGGGGTTCCTCGTCGTCGTCCTCGTCGAACGGCAGCGCGAAGGAGTCGGGGTCCTCCTCGTCGGGGGTGGTGGCGCGCGTCCGCCGTTCTCTCCTGGGGGGTTCCTCGTCCACCGCCGGGGGGGCGGCGGCGTGCGCCCGGCGTCTCGACCGGGGCGCCGCGTCCTCGTCGTCGGGGGCGGGAGGACGCGCCCGGCGGCCTCTGGGGGGTGCGTCCCAGTCCCCCTCGTCGAGGACGCGCCTGCGGGAGCCGGCTCTGCCGGCCCCGTCCTCCGCGTCCGCCGGGGGGCGGTGTTCCCGGGGGACACGGAGCGGATCATCCGACCACGCCTCCTGGTGGCGGAGGCCGTCCCGGAGGCGGGGGGCGCCCCGGTCCGCCGGATGCGCTGCGCCGTCCTCGGGACCGGCACGGCGTCCCCGGCTGACGGAGGTGTCCGGGGCGACCGTGGGACGGCCGTGTCCCGCCGTCCCCCACGCCTCGACCGTCTCCGCTCCCGGACCGGACGCCGCCCGGTCCGGGGTCGGGCGGGGGGTGGACGGCCACTCCTCGCTGTCGGGTTTGCGCCGCCGGCCGCGGGGCCGTTCGAGCAGCGCCTCGGCCTCCGTGGGGGGAAGAGTGAAAGAGCCGGTGTCAGCGGGACCCGGCCGTCTGCGGCGCCCCCGGGGACGCTCGGCCTCCGCGGGCCGGTCCGTCTCCGTGCCGGAGACGGGGGCTGCGGTCTGCGCCGCTCGGGGGGACGGCCACGCGGTGCTGTCCGCCCGGGGGGTGTCCACGCGCCGCCGGCGCCCCACGCCGCGCTCGTCCCGGTAGCCGCGCCCGCCGTAGTCGACGGCCGAGGCCCCGGTGCGGGGCGCCTCGGCCTCCCGGTGGAGCGGCCAGGGATCGGTCAGCGGGTCGGGCCGACGCGCTCGGCGCGGATAGTCGTCATACCGGTCGTTGCCGTTCATGGCGTCCCCTCGACGAGTTCACCGGGAGGCAGTTGGGTACGCCGCTCGGTGTCGAGGGCGTTCTGCAGCAGGACGGTGGCGGCGGCCTGGTCGATGACCGACCGGCGGGCCCTGCCGCCGCGGGCCCCCCGCCTGCCGTAGCTGGCACCTGTCTGCAACTGCTGCTGCGCGGTCACCGTGGTCAGCCGTTCGTCCACCAGCCGCACCGGAACCGGGGCGAGCTTGCGGGCCAGCGTCCGGGCGAAGGCGCGTGCCGCACGCGCGGCACGCCCCTCGGCTCCGGACAGCGACGCCGGATAGCCGACGATGACCTCCCGGGCCTCGTACTCAAGCACAAGAGCGGCAATTCTGTCGAGATCCCCCGGCCCCCGGCGGATCGTCTCCACCGGGGTGGCCAGGATGCCGCTGGGATCACTGCGGGCCACCCCGATACGGGCCGTACCAGGGTCCACCGCGAGCCGCACGCCCGTTCTCACCGGGGCGCCCCCCGGACCGGGCGGACACCGGCGTCCGCCGCTCCCGCCACCGTCGGGAACCGGGGCGACGGACGCCGCCCCGCGCTCACGACCCCGCCACTCTCTGTTCCACGGCGCGCAGCGCCGTCTCGACCGCGCCGGCGTCGCTTCCGCCGCCCTGGGCGATGTCCGGCCGTCCGCCGCCGCCACCGCCGAGCGCGCGGGCCGCCACGCCCACCAGTTCCCCGGCCTTCAGGCCCCGGCCCTGGGCCTCCTTGTTGGCCGCCACCACCACGACGGGCCGGTCGCCGGGGACGCCGGCGACCACCACGACCGCGGGCGCGTCCTCACCGAGCCGTCCGCGCACGTCCAGCGCGAGCTTGCGCATGTCGTCGGCGGTGGTGCCGTCGGCGACGCGGTGGGTGACCACGCGGGTGCCGCCGAGGTCGCGGGCGCCGGCGGCCAGTTCCCCGGCGGCCTGGAGCACCTGGGCGGCGCGCAGCCGCTCGATCTCCTTCTCCGCGGCGCGCAGCCGGCTGATCACGGCGTCGATGCGCTGCGGGAGTTCCTCGCGCGGCGCCTTGAGCTGTTCGGAGAGCTGTCCCACGAGCGCGGACTCGGTGGAGACCCGGCGCAGCGCGTCGAGGCCGACCAGCGCCTCGACCCGGCGCACGCCGGAGCCGACCGAGGACTCGCCCAGCACCTTGACCAGGCCGAGCTGCCCGGTCGCGCCGACGTGGGTGCCGCCGCACAGTTCGCGGGAGTAGTCGGTCATGTCGACCACGCGCACCCGGTCGCCGTACTTCTCGCCGAACATGGCCAGCGCGCCCATCTGCAGCGCCTTGTCGAGGGTGGTCTCCATGTACTGGACCTCGATGTTGCGGGCGAGGACCTCGTTGACCTCCTCCTCGACGTGGGCGATCTCGGCCGCGTCGAGCGGCTTGTTGGCGGTGAAGTCGAACCGCAGCCGTCCCGGCTGGTTCTCCGAGCCCGCCTGGCCCGCGGAGGGGCCGAGCGCGTTGCGCAGCGCGGAGTGGATGAGGTGGGTGGCCGAGTGCGACCGGGACACCGAGGCGCGCCGGTCGGTGTCGATGGCGGCGTGCACGGTGTCGTCGACGACGACCTCGCCGTCGCGCACGGTGCCGCGGTGCACGAACAGGCCCTTGATGGGCTTCTGCACGTCCTCGACGTCGACCACGCCGCGGCCGTCCACGGCGATGGTGCCCTTGTCGGCGAGCTGGCCGCCGCTCTCGGCGTAGAACGGGGTGCGGTCGAGGACCAGCTCCACCCGGTCGCCCTTGCGGGCCGCGCCCGTGGCCTCGCCGTCGACGATGACGCCGAGCACGCGGGCCTCGCCCTCGGTGTCGGTGTAGCCGAGGAAGTCGGTGGGACCGCCGGCCTCCAGCAGGCGGGCGTAGACGCTGACGTCGGCGTTGCCGAGCTTCTTGGCCTTGGCGTCGCGCTTGGCGGCCTCCCGCTGGCGCTGCATGAGCCGGTGGAAGGTGTCCTCGTCGACCTTGAGGCCCTGTTCGGAGGCCATCTCCAGGGTCAGGTCGATGGGGAAGCCGTAGGTGTCGTGCAGCTGGAAGGCGTCGGCGCCGGAGAACTCGGTGCCGCCGCTCTTCCTGGTCCGTTCGACCACCCGGTTGAACAGCGTGGTGCCGGCGCGCAGCGTGTCGGCGAAGTTCTTCTCCTCGGCGTCGATGACGCTGTGGATCTGGTCGGCGTCGGCGCGCAGCTCGGGGTACTGGTCGCCCATCGCGTCGATCGCCACGCCGGTGAGGTCGTGCAGGTGGAACGACTCGTCGCCGGAGAGCAGGCGCAGGTTGCGGATGGAGCGGCGCAGGATGCGGCGCAGCACGTAGCCCCGCTTCTCGTTGCCGGGCTTGACGCCGTCGGCGACCAGCATGGTGGCGGTGCGCACGTGGTCGGCGACGACCCGCAGGCTCACGTCGGACCGCTCGTTCTCGCCGTAGGTGACTCCGGTGAGCTCCGCGGCGCGGCGCAGGATGCGGCCGAGGGTGTCGGTCTCGTAGATGTTGTCGACGCCCTGGAGGATGGCGGCCATGCGCTCCAGGCCCATGCCGGTGTCGATGTTCTTGCTGGGCAGCTCGCCGAGGATCGGGTAGTCCTCCTTGCCGCTGCCCTCGCCCCGCTCGAACTGCATGAACACGAGGTTCCACACTTCGAGGTAGCGGTTCTCGTCGGCGACGGGGCCGCCCTCGGCGCCGTAGTCGGGGCCGCGGTCGAAGTAGATCTCCGAGCACGGTCCGCACGGGCCGGGCACGCCCATGGACCAGAAGTTGTCGGCCTTGCCGCGCCGCTGGATGCGCTCGGCGGGCAGTCCCACCTTCTCCCGCCAGATGGCCTCGGCCTCGTCGTCGTCGAGGTAGACGGTCACCCACAGGCGCTCGGGGTCGAAGCCGAACCCGCCGTCGGCGACGGAGCTGGTGAGCAGCTCCCAGGCGAACGGGATGGCCTTCTCCTTGAAGTAGTCGCCGAAGGAGAAGTTGCCCAGCATCTGGAAGAAGGAGGCGTGCCGCGAGGTCTTGCCGACCTCGTCGATGTCGATGGTGCGCACGCACTTCTGCGCGCTGGTGGCGCGCGTGTACGGCGGGGTGCGCTGTCCGAGGAAGTACGGCTTGAACGGCACCATGCCGGCGTTGACCAGCAGCAGGGTGGGGTCCTCAGCGACGAGGCTTGCCGAGGGCACCACGGTGTGTCCGTTCTTCTCGAAGAATGCGAGGAAGCGGCGAGCGATCTCTGCCGTCTCCATGTGATGCCCTCCTGGTGAATAGGACTCCAGTCGACCGGTACGGGTGGACTGAGGTGCCCCGGTCGAGACTCGGCGCGTGAGCGGATATCAGGCGCCTATGGTAGGTGGGAACGGCCTGTGGAGGTTTCCTGTTCCACGCCGTCCCGGCGGCTCCGTGCTGGAGACACCCTACTGACGCCCGGTCGGTGCACTGTCCCGCGGCAACCCCTCCGAAACGGGGAGAATGCGGTCACGCACCGTCCACGTCCAAGGCTACTCTCCGGGTGCGCGACGCACAGCAGAATAAGACACGCCCGAAACCGGGGGATCGTGGCGGTTCAGGATCTTAGCGGCCCTCGTCCGGGAGTAACCCACTCGTGATCTTGGCCCCAGGGCCAGACCCGACGCCGTTTCTGCCCCCAGGGCCCTTCCCCGGCGCGAGGGTACGGGTCAGGCTCCGATGAGGCGGCTGGTGAATCCGGCGTCGACGAGTGCCTGGTAGGCGGCGTGGACGTCGTCGGGCACGTGCTGTTCGACGGCGAAGCCGCGGTCGGGGTACTCGATGACCCGTTGCAGGTCGCCGACCATGGTGTCGATGACGAGCCGGTCGTCGCCGATGCCCGCGAGGTAGTCGCGGAAGCCCACCGGTTCGGAGGCGCACACCACGGTGACCTCGGGCCAGACCCGGCGGGTGGTGGCGTAGGCGCGTCGCTGCATGTAGGGCATGGTCACCAGCATCACCGTGGCCGGGGCCAGGCCCGCCTCGGCCAGCAGTTGTCGGGACAGGGTGATGTTCTGCCCGGTGTTGGCCGCCCGGGGCTCCACCAGGACGGCCTCGTCGGGCACCCCCAGGTCCAGGACGTGCTCCCGGTAGTGCACGGCCTCGCCCCGGGGAAACACCTCGGCGGTGGAGGGGCTGTTGCCGCCGGTGAGCACCATGCGGGCAAAGAATCCGGCCTGGTACAGCTTCGCCGCGCACGCCGCCACGCCCAGGTCGTGGCAGCCCAGCACGACCGCCACGTCCACCGGCCGCAGCTCATGGCCCATCCGGTGGTAGTCCCAGATCCGCTCGGCCAGGCGGTAGTGCTCATCACTGATCGTCGGTGGAGTGTTGGACATTGGTGTCTCTCTGGTCGTGCCTGTGGAGGTCTGCCCCCTTGCCCCTGGGACCGCCCGGGGTGTCCCGCTACGGCTCCGCGGCACGGGCGATACGCTGCCCCAGCGTCTCCGGCCGAGGGGCGGATGCGTCCATGAGCTCTCCTTCGCGTACTGGCCATGGCGAGGACAGCCTACGCACCTCTCCGACGCGAGGGGCTGTCACTTTCCTGGTACTCCGGAAGACACCGCGCCACTACTCTCGGCACCCGAAGCCATTCTTTCTGTGGCTGACCGGAGTATCCGGTCACTCCGCCAATCCGTGCTCGCTCGTATCCCCTATCGCGATCGGACGAACACGCCGCACTCCTACTCAGCCACGACAACCGACGTTGGGAAGAGTCCGTGTCCTCACCACTCCCGCCCACTCCTGAACAGGCGCGCATGGCCATGGTTGACGCCATGGCGGCCGAGCGCGCACGACTCGGCGCACAGCCGCTGCCACGAGCCGTGGAGGAAGCCCTGCGTGCCGTTCCCCGCGAGGCGTTCCTGCCCGGACTGCCGCTGACCGAGGCCTACGACCCGCACCAGGCGGTGGTGACCAGGCGCGACGAGGAGCGGGGCGTGGCGCTCAGTTCGGTGTCGGCGCCCACCATCGTCGCCACCATGTTGGAACGTGCCGACCTGCGTCCCGGGCATCGGGTGCTGGAGGTCGGTTCCGGTGGCTACAACGCCGCTCTGATTCGCCGTCTGGTCGGCGTGGACGGCCAGGTGGTCTCCATCGACATCGACCCCGAGGTTGTGACCCGTGCCGAGCGGTGCCTGAAGAGCATCGGCGTCGACGACGTGCACCTGGCGGTCGGCGACGGCGCCCACGGGTTCGCCGCCCGGGCGCCCTTTGACCGGATCATTGTGACCGCAGGAGCCTGGGACCTGCCGCCCGCCTGGGAGCAGCAACTCGCCGAGGACGGGGTTCTGGTGGTGCCCATGCGGATTCGGGGCCTGACCCGCTGCCTGACCCTGCGCCGCGCTCCCGAAGAGGGGTGCTGGGAGGCGGTGGCGGTGGACATGTGCGGGTTCGTGCGGATGCGGGGCCGGGACGAGCACTGGGAGGCCATGCCCTGCCTCCACGACGAGGACGGCTGCCAGGTCGCGCTGCGTCTGGAGGACGGCCCCGAAGTGGAGGAGAAGGCCCTGCGTGAGGCCCTGGCCTGCGAGCCGGTCACTGTCTGGTCGAACGTCGAGGTGGGCGCGGAAGAGCCCACCGACTCCCAGGACCTGTACCTGGCCTCGGTCGCCGACCGGTGGGCGCAGTTGACCGCCGAGCGCGGTGCGATCAAAGCCGGACTCGTCAGCCCGATCTCCCGCCTGGGCACCCCGGCCCTGATCAGTGCCGAGGGCACCGGCTTCGCCTACCGGACCCTGCGCCGCTGCCCCGGGCGCGCGGACCGGTGGGAGTTCGGCGCGGTCGGCCACGGCCCGCATGCCCGCGCAACCGCCGAACACCTGGCCCATCTGATCGGTGAGTGGGACCGCGACCACCGCCGCGGCCCCGGCCCCCGCATCACCCTGTTTCCCGCCACCACCCCCGACGACCGCCTGCCCGGGGGGCGCGTGGTGGACAAACGCCACACCCGCACGGTCCTGACCTGGACCATCACCCCTTAGAGAGAGAAAGGAAGGAACAACCAGTGAGCACACTCACGGTCTCCGACACCCCCGACGGCATGGTCCCGGTGAGCCGGGACCGCCACCCCGCCGGCGACCTGTTCGACCTGGACCTGCGTGTCCACGTGCCGCAGCAGGGCGAGCCGCTGTGGTCGATGACCAACGACGGATGCGGCAAGACCTGCGAGACGGCCTGCACCCCCAGCTGCACCGACAACGGCTGAGTTCCTCCACCGACTCCTGGGCGCCTTCCTCGGGGCGCCCAGGAAGTTCCTGTCCGGAGAAAGGATTCCCGGTGTACGCCCCCCTGGAATCGGTGGGCCTGACCCTGCGCGCCACCACCCGCACCCCCGACACGGAAACCCCCTGGCCTGATCCGGGCACCGCCCCCATCGAGGAGCTGCGCGGTTGGATTCACGACCTCCACACCCGTGACCACGCCCTGATCGAGGCCCCGGCCGTGGCCAGCCCTTCCCTAGTCCGGCAGTTGGACGCCATCGTCGGCGCCGATGCCGTCGCGGCGAAGAAGGTCCGCCGGGCTGCTGTCTCCCCTCATGCGCTATCTGCTCCGCTACGGTGGCCGCCCCACTCCTTACGGGCTGTTCGCGGGGGTTGCTCCGCTGACTTCGGGTGGTCGAACCCGCGTCCGGTGGGGCGAGCACCACCGGGAGACAGCCCAGCCGGCTTCGGCCTGGCTGGCCGTCCGCGCCCGTCACCACCCAGTCCCGGGCTCCTTCACCACTGTGGTGGCGGCCTCCACCGCTCGTGTCCGGGGCGATCGGCTGGTCCTGTCCCACAAGCCCGGGGCAGACGATCCGCGCCAGGCGGCCGAGGTGTCGGTACGTCTCACTCCTGCCGTCGCCCTGGTGGTGGAGAACGCCCGAACCCCTGTGCCGCTCGCGGAGCTTCTCCGCATGCTCGGCGACTCCTATCCCGACGCCGATCCGCGAGAGGCCGCCGCGCTGGTGGACTCCCTCCTGGAGCACCGCATCCTCATCGGCTCCCAGCGGCCTCCCGTCTGGCATCCACGGCCACTGGCCCACCTGGCCGACCACGATCCCGGACTGAAAGCGGCCAGTGAACTCCTGGAGTGCCACAACGATCCCGGTACTCCCGCCGGGGAACGCCCCGGCCTGCGCGGCCAGATCCTGCGGCGGCTACCGGACACCGACACCGAGACGCTGCCGCGGCTGGCGGTGGACACCCGCCTGGACGTGGACCTCGTCCTGCCCCACCAGGTCGCCCATGAGACAGCCCGCGCAGCCGGGGTTCTGGCTACGCTGGCCCCACACCCCACCGGCCACCCCGCCTGGATCGACTACCACACCCGTTGCCTGGAGACCTACGGCCAGGGGACGGTTGTGGGACTGCTCGACCTCACCGGCCCTGCCGGGCTGGGATTCCCACACGGCTACCGGGGCTCACGTCTGTCCGAACCCGCCCCGGACCGGGGAAACCTCGAACGCTCCCGGATTCTGGTCGCCGCCCTGCACACCGCCGCCCTCCAGGGCCTGTTCGAGATCGACCTGCAAGACCCGGCCTGGCAGCACCTGAGCGGTGAGCAGACGGTTCACCCGCCGGTACACGTGGAACTCCGCGCCCAACTGCACGCTGCCACCCCCGAAGCGGTGGACGCGGGCGATTTCCGTCTGTGGATCACCGCAGTTTCCCGAGGGGTGGGCACGCTCACCGGCCGGTTCGCCCACCTGGACGGCATGGTTCCCGCTGATCTGGACCGGGCTCTGCCCACACTCACCGAGAGGGCTGTAACCGTTCAGGTCCTGGCTCCGCCGATGGCCGACACCGCGGCCCATGTGGCCCGTTCCCCCGTGGTGGCTGCTCACGTACTGGTCATCGACGAACACCCGCCGCCGGCTCCCGGAATCGAAGTCATCAACCCGCGGGAGGTGGGCGTGCGCGTCGACGCCGACCACCTGCGGCTGCTGCACCTGCCCACCGAACGCGTGATCGAACCGTTCCTGGCCTCGGCGCTGGAACCGCACCACTACACCCACCCCCTGGCCCGGTTCGTCACCGAACTCCCCCGCGCCCGTACCCTGCCCTCTCTGGGGTTCACCTGGCCGTCCGCCGCCAGTGACTGCGTTTTCCTGCCGCGGCTGCGCAGCGGCCGCACCGTCGCGGCCCCGGCCCAGTGGCGCGTCACCGCCGAGGACCTGTCCACCGTCCGCTCCCACCCGCCGCTGCCGCAGCGGGTCCAGCTCGTTGAGGGCGAACGCTGTCTGCCCCTTGACCTGTCCCGGTCCGCCCACCGTCACCTGCTGGAGACCCACCTGGCACGGTACGGCACCGCGGTCCTCACCGAAGCTCCGGATGAGGAGGCGTTCGGCTGGTGCGGCGGCCGCCCCCACGAACTCGTGGTTCCGCTGCGCCGCACCGCAGCCCCTGTCCCGGCTCCTCAGCTCTCGGCCGTTACCGCCGTATCCGCCCGTCCGCAGTCGCCGCCGGTGGCGGACCCGCCCGGCACCGGCCCCTGGCTGTCCGTCCACCTGTATACCGGCCCTGACCTGTGCTTGCTGATCCTGGACCGCCTTCCCGAACTGTGGGATCTTCTGGGAGGGCCTGTCGATTTCTGGTTTGTGCGCTACCGCGACCATGACGGCCCGCATCTGCGGCTGCGGCTGCGCACCGAAACCAGCCCCGCGGAACCGACCGCTGCCGTGGGCACCTGGGCACGGTCTCTGCACGCCTGCGGCCTGCTGCACTCTCTGAGCCTGCACACCTATCGGCCCGAGACCGCCCGTTACGGCCACGGTCCCGCGCTGGCCGCCGCCGAGGCTTTCTTCGTCGCCGACAGCCGCGCCGCCCAGACCCAACTGGCCTCGGCCGACCATGACCCCACTCGCACCCGTGCCCTGGCCGCGGCCTCCCTTTTACGCCTGGCCGCCGCTGCTGATACCGGCACTACCTGGCTGCTCGACCATCTGCCCCGCCCAGCCGATCCTGTGGACCGTGCGGCCCGTGCCCTGGCCGCGCGCATCCTCACCCGGCCCGGCAGCTTCTCCCCACCGTTGGCAGCCGCCTGGGCGGACCGCGACCAGGCCCTCACCGCCTACCTGGCCTGCCTCCCCCGTCCGCGCCAAGTGCTGCCCTCCCTGTTCCACATGCACCACAACCGTGTCCGCGGACCCGACCGCGATGACGAACAGCGAGTGCAGGCTTTGGCCCGCGCGGTCGCCCTCACCCGCAGACACACCCGAACAGCCGGGAAACCCTGATGCCGATCCGTGCCGGACGCGCCGCGGCCGCCGCGGCCGCGCGCCTGACCGAGCCCGCCGCCGTGCCCCTAGGTGCTCCTCCCCAGTCCCTGGCGGCGGGAGCGCTCGGAATCGCGCTCGTGCACATCGAACGCGCCCGCGGCGGCGACGAGGCAGCATGGCGCAGTGCCCATGCCTGGTTGCAGGCTGCGGCCCGCGACGGCGTGGACGCCACCGACCGGGCCCGCCTCTTCCACGGTGCTCCCGCGCTGGCGGCTGTCCTGGTCTGCGCCGACGACGAAAGCGGACGCTACGCCACGGCCCGCAGCACGATGACGCACCATGTCCGTGCCGTGGCCCACCGTCGCCTCGATGCGGCATTTGCCCGCATGGACCGGGGCGCTCTCCCCGTCTTCGGCGAGTACGACCTCCTCAGCGGCCTGACCGGCATCGGCGCCGTACTGCTGCGCACGGACCCGGCTTCCTCTGCTCTGGAACGGGTGCTGTCCTACCTGGTCCGACTGACCGAACCGGTCCGTGTCGACGGCTGCCCGCTGCCGGGGTGGTGGGTGGGCCACGCTCCTCATCAGGGCGACCGGACCGGCTTCGCCGGTGGGCACGCCAACCTCGGCATGGCACACGGCATCACCGGCCCCCTGGCTCTGCTCTCCCTGGCACTCCAGCAAGGAGCCATCGTCACGGGGCAGGTCGGGGCGATCGTCCGCATCTGCGCCTGGCTGGACTCCTGGCAGCAGGACGCTCCCGCTGGGGCTTGGTGGCCCCGCTGGATCACCCGGGACGAGCACCGCGCCCGCCGCTGCACACAGCCGGGGCCGCTGCGCCCCTCCTGGTGCTACGGCACTCCGGCGATCGCGCGGGCCCAGCAGCTCGCCGCCCTCGCCACCGGAGACCTCGTCAGGCAGCGCAGGGCCGAGCAGGTTCTCGCCGATTGTCTGAACGATCCGGCCCAACTCGGCCAGATCATCGGCCCCGGCCTGTGCCACGGTTGGGCCGGGGTGTTCCAGACCGTCTGGCGCACCGCCCGCGACTCGCACACCCCGGTGCTCGCGGACTGCCTGCCGCGCCTCGCCGAACACCTCATCACGTGCGGCGCTTCCCGGCGAGGCGGGGAGGCCGGGTTCCTGGACGGGGACGCGGGGCTCGCTCTCGCGCTCCGCACCGCCGCACGTCCCGAGCCTCCCGCGTCCGACTGGGACGCATGCCTGCTGATCCGCTGACCGGAGCCTTGACTCCGTCTGCTGGGGCGAGAAAGCGGTGCGGGAGAGTCCCGCCCGGAGGAGTGGAGCGGCGCATGCCCGCTTCGGTCGGAACGCCGAGTGCCCTACAGCGCGCCGCTCGTGGCCGCGCGGAGGAAGGCGTGCCACTCGGCGGCGGGGAAGGTGAGGAACCCGAGACCGCGCTGCGTGGAGTCGCGGACCGCGACCCGGGCGGGGGTGTCGAGGAGAGGACCCGCTTCGACGCACCTGCCACCGCCGTTGGCGCTGTAGCTGCTGATGTGCCAGCCGACTTCGACGCAGCTCTTGCCGCCGCTTGGACTGTAGCTGCTGATTCTCCAGTCGAGAACCAAAGTGTCGTCCTGGTTCATCTCATCTCCTTCTGGAGTTCCACGATCAACTTGGCCGACTCCTCTGGACTCAGACTGCTCTCTCGAAGACGGTTGTACAGGACGTCGACTCTCTCTGCTTCGTGTGATTCCAAGTAAACCCCTCCAGCGACTCCCACGGTGTAGGCGACCAAGGGGAACGGGTCTTCCAAGTGGAGCAGGGTGAAACCTCCGTCCGGACTTGCGTGGGCTCCAGCCGAATAAGGAAGGACTCGAATCTCGATGTTGGACTGTTTCCCACAGACCAGCAGGTGTTGGAGTTGCTCTCTCATCACGTCCCGGCCACCAACGATCCTGCGCAAAGCTGCCTCGTCCAGGAGAACCTCCAACTCGACCGCCTTCTCACCACGCAGAATCTTCTGGCGTGCCATTCTCAACTCGACGCCCCGCTCGATCTGAGCAGCGGAGTCATGGGGATTCACCGCACGCATCCATGCTTCCGCGTACTCCCTCGTCTGCAACAGCCCGTTGACCGGTGTCACCTCGTAGGCGCGGATATGCCTGGCCCGGCTCTCCAACCACACGTAGTCGACGAACCAGTCGGTGATGTCGTCGGAGTACTTCTCCCACCAGCCGGTCTTGCTGACCTCGCGGGACAACTGGATCAGCGCGGCGCGCTGGCGCTCCCCCTCCACTCCGTAGAGGTCCATCAGGGCGCGCACCTCCGGTTCCCGGATGGGCAGTGCCCCGGACTCGAACTTGCTGATCGCGGAGAAGCTGCGCTGGAGGTACTCGGCACTGTCGGTCAGCTTGAGCCCGTTCTGTTCCCGAAGTTCCTTGAGCATCTTGCCCAGCCACTGCGCCCGCAGCGTCGGCCGCCGTTTGGACATCCGCTACCCCTTGAGAGAAGTTTGGAAAATTTGACCTAAAACTTGACTTACCCTTGCCCGTGGATCACTCTAGCAGTACGTGAAGGAGAGCTCACGAAGAATTACTCAGCGCAGGCCAGAGGCCCGCAAAACAGACAAATAGAACACCGCCCGAAGTGATTCTTGAGCTTGGAACCCTCAACCACTCCGGGCGGTGCCGCAGGGAGGAGAACACCGCATGACCGATGTCCACGCACTCCCCACGCCGATTGTCTCCCAGGCGTGGCAGGAGGTCGACACCTCCATCGACACCGAGACCCCGCGGCTGCTCTGCGAGGAGCAGTTCGAGCGCTACACCGCCACCGTGGCCGCCCTGCGGGAGGCGGCCGGTCTGACCGTGCACCACTCCGCCGAGGACCCGGCCTCGCTGCGGGTCTGCCACCCCCGCACCGGCTACACCGTGGAGCTCGACATGCGCGAGGACCGCAGCGCCGAGTGGTCCCTGGACGCGGGCGACGAGATCCCCGAGAACACCCCCGCCGTCCGGCTCGCCGCCACCATCACCGGCATCCTCAACGGCGCGCCCCCACGGGGCTGAGGGCTCGCCTCCGATCCCTTTGACGATCTTGACGGGAGAGGGCTGCTTCGCGCGGGGAGGCGCCCCTTCCCGTCAAGGTCAACGCCGGGGCAGTTCCGGGTACGGGTCGGCGGCGTAGCGGCGCAGCAGCTCCTCCTCGTGGGCGCGCGCGGCCTCGGCGACGTCCTCGTTGAGTTCGCGCAGCGCCTCCCGGTAGGAGGCGACCCGCCGCTCGACGCGGTCGGCGATGCCGCCGGGGCTCCAGGCGCGGGCCGCGCGGGTGGCGCGGTACACCACGTAGCCGCCGACCAGGGCGCCGGCCACGAAGGAGACGGTCCTGCCGATCACGTGCGCTCCCTCCTGCGGCGGGTGCGGATCAGTGCCAGGGTCCTGCGCCGGCCCAGGACCCGGCGCATCCCGTAGGACAGCGACGCCACCTTGACGAGCGGCCCGGTCACCGCCGAGCGGGTGAGGGCGGTGACCGTGGACACGTCCTCGCTGCTGCTGGCGAGGTTGGCGGTGATCTCCTCGACCCGGTCGAGGGACCCGTTGGCCCGCTCGACCGTGGCCGCGAGGTCGTCGAGCAGTGGGGCGGTGTGTTCCCGGAACTCGGACACGGCCCTGGTGGCCTCGGCCAGCAGGCGGGCGAGCCTGATCAGGGCCACGCACAGGAACACGGCCACCACGGCCCAGACCACGGCCGCGACCAGGGCCGCGAGTTCTCCTCCGGTGAGCATGCGGACTCCGCTAGCGCTTGAGGTCGTTGGGGTTGGAAGCGGACCGACCCGGGGTCGGCGAGGACGGCCTCCGATCGGCGGCCGTACGGCCCGGGAGGTCGGGCCGCCGCCTCAGGAAGAACCGGATTGGGTCTGACACTATCGCGGATTTCCTGTCCACCACGGGACGCGGCGCGGCGCTTCCCGCGCCGCGTCCCGCCGCCCCGTCCTTCCCGCGTCCCGCACCCGGCGGCGACGCCGCAGGCCAGGCACCTTCGGTAAAGAACTCGCCACACGGAGTGGCGTATTTGCTCGGGCGTCCCCAGAGTGGAGGATAAAAACGTCTCAGTCTGACAAGATGACCGAGTTCTCCCGATAATGACGGAAACCACCGACTGGCTACTGCTGCGCGTTTCAGCACTTCACCTCGGACTTTTTGAGACAGGACCACAATGAGTCGACGTTCCGAACGGACGATTTCCGTTCTGGTCCCGCCCGACCTGGCTCCCACCGCTCCGGAGGACCCCCGTTCCATCGGCCCGTACGTGCTGGTGGGTCGGCTCGGTGCGACGGAGGCGGGCCACGTGTACGCCGCGGTGCACCCGGACGTGGAGCCGGAGGTACTGCTGGCGGTCAAGGTCGTACCGCCCTCCCGGGTCGCGGACGAGGCCGCCCGTGCCCGACTGGAACAGCGGTTGCGCGCGCTGGGCGCCGTGGACGGGCGCTGCTACGTGCCGCCCGTGGCGTTCGACGTCCACGGGACGCCCGCCTGGCTGGCCATGCGCTACTCCCCCGGCACCCCGCTGGAGCAGTACACGGACCAGCGCGGCCCCATGAGCCTGGGACGGCTCACCGCCCTGGCCGCCGGTCTGGCCGAGGGGCTGTCCGCGCTGCACTCCCTGGACCTGGCGCACGGCGGCCTCACCCCCGGCAGCGTCCTGCTCAGTTCCGCCGGTCCCCGGCTCCTGGACTGCGCGCTGTCCGGTGAGGCCGCGGCACCGCCCGGGGCGGCGTCCTGGCTCAGCCCCGAACGGCTGCGGGGCGGGGAGCCCACCCCGGCCTGCGACGTGTTCGCCTGGGGTGCGGTCCTCGCCTTCGCCGGCACCGGGCGTCCTCCCTTCGGCACCGGGACCCCCGAGGAGATCGCCGAGCGGATCGAGTCGCAGCAGCCCGACCTCGACGGCCTCGCCGACGAGATCCGGCCGCTGCTGGAGTCGGCGCTGTCCGCCGACCCCGAACAGCGGCCGGACACCCGCGACCTGGTGCGCTCCGCCATCGACCTGTGGGAGAGCAGCCTGGGGTCGGTCGGCAGCGAGGCCGGTCCCGGCTCCGGGGTCACCCGCGTGCTGAACCGGGAGTGGCAGGGGATCGTGGAGCCGGCCCTGCTGCCCCGGGTCGTCCACGTGGACGGCCGCGCCAAGGGCCGCAAGAGCGGACGCCTGTCCCTGACCATGCCCGTGCCCGTGCTCCCGTCCCCGCAGCGGTCGGCTCCGCCGCCGGCTGCCTCGACCGCGGCCCCGGCCGCCGAGCAGGACGGCGCGGCGGCGCCCCGGGAGGAGGCCGCCGCGGACGGTGCGGCCGAGCAGCGGGACGGTGCCGCGGCGCCGGCCGCGGCCGGGTCCGAGACCGCCGCGGCCACCGCCACCGTCGCGGCTTCCACCGCGGTCGCCGAACCGCCGCCTCCCCCGTCGTCCTCCGCTCCCGCCCCGCCGCCTCCCGCGGCCCCGGCCACGCAGCCTTCCGGCGGTGCGGGCACGGGCGGGCCGAACCGGCGGCTCCTGCTGCTGGCGGGCGGCGCAGGTGCGGCCCTGCTCCTGGTGGGCGGCCTCGTCTGGGGGGCGGTCTCGCTGCTCGGCGGCGACTCCCCCGAACCGGGGGAGGACACCGCGGCGTCCGACACCGCGGACGAGGAGACCGTGCAGGCCGACCCGGTGCCCGAGTGGGACACCGGGACCCTCGTGGTGCGTCTCGACAGCTCCAGCGAGGTCAGCCTGCTGTCCGGCCCGTGGCCCTACACCCCGGTCGAACCCGCCTCCGGGGACGACGCGTTCGCGGGACTCGACGGCGCCGCGCTCACCCCGCAGGAGTGGAGCGAGGCGTGGGCCCCGGTCGAGGGCGTGGGTCAGCCGCTGGAGGCGCTGATCGCCTCCGACGCCGAGGTGATGTGCGCGCACTTCTGCCTCAACCCCGACCAGGTGTACGTCGACGCGGAGGGCCGGGGAACCTACGCGGTCACCGGACGCGACCTGGCCAACTACCTGAGCTGGGGAGACGTGGTCATCGCCGAGGTGACCTTCGGCGACCCCGACCCCGAGACCGGCCTCCCGGTGATCACGGGGGCCACGGAGCTGTACCCGCCCGCGGGCTGAGCAGGGAAACGCGGCCTCGCGTTCCCGCGGGGGACTTCCCGGCAATCACCGGACAATCCCGGCCCGGGAGCCGATAATCGACGGAGAACCCCCGACCGCAGGAACGTCGATGCCCCACGGTTTCCCGCCCGACCTGTCCCCCCTTCACCCCGACGACCACGGGATCCGCATCCCCGGGTACCGGATCGTCGGCCGTCTGGGTGAAGGGGGCATGGGCGTCGTCTACGCCGCGCTGGACGCCCGGAGGCAGCCCGTGGCGTTGAAGCTCATGCGCGCGGAGATGTCCCCGGACATCGGACAGCGGCGCCGGCGGTTCCACTCCGAGGTGCGGACGCTGCGGCGGGTCCGCGACGAGCACATCGTCCCGCTGCTGGACGCCGGCGTGTCCGGAGGGCGTCCCTGGCTGGCCACCGCCTACGTCCCGGGGCAGAACCTGCAGCGGTGCGGGAGGCTGTCCGGCCCGCGCCTGCTCCTGCTGGCCCGGGGGGTGGCCCGCGCGCTGCACGCCATCCACCGGGCGGGCGTCGTGCACCGCGACCTCAAACCCTCCAACGTCATGATCCGCCCCGACGGGGTGCCCGTGGTGCTGGACTTCGGCATCGCGAGGTCGCTGGCCGACACGGGGCTCACCGGGACCGGCGCGCCGCCGGTCGGCACGGCGGGCACGATCAGTCCGGAACGGTACCGGGGCGTGTCCGCCCCGCCGGCGGACGTCTTCGCCTGGGGCTGCCTGGTGGTGTTCGCCGCGACCGGACGGCAGCCCTTCTCCGGGTCCTCCCCCGAGGAGGTCATGCACCGGGTGCTGCACGGGCAGCCCGACCTGCACGGGTTCACCGGTCCGCTGGCGGACCTGGCGGTGCGGGCGATGGCCCGGGACGCCGGGGCGCGTCCCACCGCGCACCAGCTGGTGGAGGCCCTCGGCTCCGCCGAGGCCCCGGCGCGGTCCGCGCCGCCCCGGAGCGGACGGTCCGCGGGCGACACGGCGACCCTGCTGGTCCTGGAGATGCAGCGGCACCACGACGATCCGCTTCCCTGGCTGCGCCGCAACCGGGAGCGCCTGGTCGGCGAGGCGCGGCGGCTGGGGGTCGCGGACCGGGCGCTGCTCGACCTGCTGCACAACCTGCCGGAGGAGGGGCTCTCCTCCGCCGCGGTGGAGGAGGCCCTCGCCGTCCTCGCCGTCCGGCTCGCCCCGCACGAACGCCCCCGCTACCGGGGCCACCCCGTCGACGAGGACGGGCTCGTGGCGCTGGCCTGCGGCGGGGCCGCCGAGCAGGCGCTGCTGCGCCGCCTGCTGGGCGAGCGCAGCCTGATCGTCGAACGGTACGCGGCCCGGCACCTGTGCCGGCACGGCCTGTGCGTGGGCAAGTACCTCGGCCGGGGCTGCCGGATCCTGCGGCGGCTCCGCTCCGAGGTCGCCGCGGTCGTGGCGCACACCCGGGAGCCGCTGCGGGAACTGCGCCACCAGATCTGGGCCGAGCACGACGCGCTGGGGCACCCGAGGATCCTGCTGCCCCCGGACCGGGAGCTGACCGACCGGGTCCACGCGACGGCGCTGCTGGTGCGGCGGCGCAGCAGCGAACTCGACCGGCACCGCGAGGAGGTGCTGGCGCTGCGGTGCCCCACCCGGTGGTGGGCCAGTCAGCAGGAGGCGGTGCTGCGGGCCGACCCCAACACGGACCGGGGACTGGCCTGGGTGGTCATCGCCTCGGTCGCCGCGGACACGGCGCGGCGGTTCGCCGAGGCGGCCGCAGCGGAGTGACCCGGGCTCCGCCGCGGTCGACGGCCGCGGCGGAGCGGCGCTCACTCCAGGAAGAACACCGACAGCTCGACGGCTCCGGGACTGCCGCCGGTCCACAACTCCCGGTACTTGGCCCCCTCGAACTGGGGGATCTCCGCGACAGCGATCTCGACGACCTCGGCGGCGAACTCCTTGGCCGCCCCGATCTGCTGGTTGCTGCCGCTGCCGAAGGCGATGACGAAGCCGATCTCCCGCTGCTCGGTCAGGTGCTCGCGGCACTTGTCGCTGGGTTCGCCGTGGCCGTCGTCGGTGTTGAAGTCGCTGTCGTCCGGGTCGGACAGGATGCGGCCGAGTTCGGCCACGACCCTGTCGGGGTCCACGTCGAACCCGTTGCCCAGGCGGACGGTGAACTCGCAGGAGTCGGGGCTCAGCAGCTTCGGCGGGGGAGGCGGCGGGGGTTCGGGCGCTTCTGGGGCGTTCTGGGCGCTGAGCGAGACGAGGAACAGCACCAGCAGCAGGTCCGCGAAGAGCCATCCCGCCAGGTGGACGGCTGGTGCCCGCCCGTTGGCGGGCCTGCGGCGGCGTCCGGTCAGGACCACGGGTCCTCCTCGCGGCCGCCGTCCGCCTCCCCGTCCCGGCGGTTCGCCACGTCGCGCTGCACTCCCTTGACGAGGAAGCCGAGGTCGTCGGCGAGGTCGGTGAACTCGTCGAGCGCCTGCCGCAGAGTGCTGCTGGACTGCTCGGTGAAGGCGCCGAGCCGGTCCTGGGCCGCGGCCAGCTCCTCGGAGACCTTCTCCAGTTTCTCCAGGGCGGCGGCGATGCGGTCCATGGTGTCGACGGCGAACCGCGCCGACTCGGCGGTGCGCTGCTCGACGAGGTCGTTCTGCTGCCGGAGCAGGTCCAGGGTGTGGCGGGTCTGCTCGCTGAGCCGGTCCTGGCCCTCGACGGTGCTGCGGGTGAGGGCGGTGAGGCTGTCGAGGAGTTCGGCGGGGGTGCGGGCCTCCCGGACGGCGTCGGCGAGCTGCCCCATCCGGGTCTGCCAGGCGTCCAGCGCGTCGACGAGCTGCTGCCGGGGGTCGCCGGTGAACGCCTCGGCGATGTCGGCGGCGGCCTGGCGCATGTCGGCGGCGGCCCGGTGCATGCTGTCGGTGGCGGCGCCCAGGGCGTTCTCCATGCCGGCCATCGCCCTGCGGACCCCCTGGAGGGTCTCGTTGGCGCCGCGGACCTCCGCGCGCACCGAGTCGGGGCGGTCGGGGATCAGGTAGGTGGCCAGGGCCAGCAGCTGGACGATCTCCTCGCGCTGGCGGCTGCGGTCGCTGAACGCCTCGACCGCTCCCTCCAGGACGTGGACGAGCAGGGTCGCGCCGATGACGCCGAGCAGGAAGACGCAGACCCAGGACGCGGTGGTGCTGAGCGGCTCGAACTGGGCGGTTCCGGTGAAGCCGCCCTGCTGCCAGCCGTACAGGAAGTTGGCGCCCTGGGGGGCCTCGCCGAAGGCGGACAGCACCTGCATGAGCTGGTACCAGGTCCAGAACACGGGGAGGAAGATGAGGACGTCGCGGACTCCGCGCAGCAGCCACAGCAGCAGGTGCGTCCAGCGCGGCGGGGAGGCGTCGGGCATCAGGGAGTCGGGCGGGTAGGCGGCGGCCAGGTCGGTGCCGGCCAGGCCCGCGCCGCCGTCGGCCAGGCCGCGCGCGAGCGACCGCAGCAGTTGTGCGCCCGCCGGCGGGGCGGTGCGGGCGTACCGGTCGAGCTGCTCGGCGATGTCGGCCAGGTCGTGGTCACGGTCGGTTGACGCGCTCACCTGGAGGTCTCCTCAACTGCGGGCGACGGGGAGGCGGGGGTGTCCTGGGGCGGGGCGGAGACGGCGGGGCCGCTCTGTTCGGGCGGGGAGGACCAGTCGCTCCCGCCGCTCCCGACGACCGCGACCACGACGAGGACGACCACGAGCACGAGGAGGACAGCCAGGAACACGGCGAAGAGCAGCGTCCGGAGGACGGGGCTGCGGCATCCCCTGCCCTCGCCCACGAAGGTGCTGTCGGTCGGTCCCCGTCCCGGGTGGCCCCACACCCCCCGGCGGTCCCTCCCGTCCGGGCGGGCCCGCTCCGGTTCCGGTTCTGCCGGTGCGGGCTGCTCGGCCACGTCCTCGTACCACTGGGGGGCGGGCTCGCCGGGGCGGGGCGCGGCGCCGGTGCCCTCCGCCGCCTGCCGCGGGGTTCGGGGGGCCTCGTCCGGCTCCTCGTCGGTGGACGCGAAGCTCGGGCGGGCGGTGTCGTGGTCGGCTCCGTCCCGGGCCGTCGGGCGGTGCTGTCGCGCGGTGCTCCCGGAGGAGGCGTACGGCGGCTCCGGGATCGACGGTTCGTCGCGGCCGGGATCGCCGTCCTCCGCCTCCACGGGGCCGCGGGACGGCAGGGCGAGCGGAGGAGCCGCCTTCTTCGCCCCGGTGCTGCTCCGCGACAGCAGCGACCGCAGCCGTCCGGGCCGCGTACCGCTGTCGGCGGTGGCGGGCGGCCGTCCGACGATCGTCATGAGGTCGGGCCGGTCCTGGAGGCTCTCCACCATTTCGGGGGAGAACACGCGCCACAGGCGTTCGGAGGCCGGGGTGTGGGCGCTCTCGGTGCGGGAGACACGGATCAGCGCCAACCGGAAGTAGGCGGGCCGGGGGTACAGTTCCGCCCGCTCCAGTTCCTCCACCTTCCTCTCGGGGAGGGCGCGGCTGCCGGGAGGCGGGGGCGTGCGCCCGTCGGCCAGCGGCGGCACCTCTCCGCTGGCCAGCCACATCAGGTCCGCGAAGGCGAGGATGATCTCCTGTCCCGCCTGTCCGTAGCGGTCCCTGCCGCGCAGGGCGTACAGCTCCTCCTGGAAGTGTCCGTGCTCCCGGCACATCCGCTGGAAGCCCTCGACCGGCAGCGCGTCGGCGCGCCGCAGTTCGACCAGGGTCTTCACGATCCCGCGGAACTCCCGGAGGGTCGGGGCCCCCGCCAGCCGGTCCACCAGGTAGGGGAGCGCGCCGTCGAGCAGTGCGGCGGTTTCGCGGTCCGCCAGGAAACCTCTCAGCCTGTACCAGAGCCGCAGGCGCTCCTTGACGGAGAGGTACCGGGCCGCCACCGGGAGGAGGGAGGGGAGCAGCCGGTGCGTGTCGACGGCGGCCAGGTCCTCCGGCAACCGGTCGGACAGCCGGGAGTCGGTCCGGCCGGGGCCCGGGGGGCCGTAGCCGAGTCCGAGCAGGTGCGCGAAGACCGCCTGCCGCCGCTCCGCGGTCTCGTCGGCCAGCGCGTCCAGCAGGAAGCCCCGCTTCCGCAGCGCGGCGCGCACCTCCGGCCGGTCCTCCGGAAGGTCCGGGTACTCCTGCAGGGCGGCCAGGATCCCGCGGCGGAACTCCCGGGCCATGACGTCCCCGGTGTGGCTGCCGGCGAGCGTGACCAGGGTCGCGGCGGGGACCCCCAGGCCGGTCAGCAGGTCGCGGACCTCGGCGGTGGACAGCCGGGCGAGCTGGTGCGCGTGCCACAGCAGCGTGTCGAAGTCGGCGGCGGGGCGGCCGCTGCGGTCGCGCCACAGGTGGCGCACCCGGTCGGTGACCGGGCGCAGTTGCGCGTGGCGCTCCTCCGGCCGCTCCGGGACGGGAGGGGAGAACACCTGCCTGCCCGCACCGCGCAGGTCGTCGAGGTCGGGGTCGTCCCGCCAGTCGAGGGCGAGGCCGGCGACCCGGTCCCGCAGCAGCGCGGTGAGGCCCCGGGGGGCGCGGGGCCAGCCTCCCCAGGCCCGGCACAGTTTGGCCAGTTCGTCGGGGCCCAGCGCGGCGAACTCCTGCCGCGCCCAGCGCAGGGTGTCCTCCTGGGCCAGGTAGCGGCGGGCCGAGGCGTCCCCCTGGAGCGCCCGCAGCAGCAACCGGTACAGGCCCTCGCGCTGGTAGTGCAGGTCGGACAGGCCGCGCCGGCGCTCCTCCGGGCTGGTTGGGACGGCCCGCGACGGGTCGGCGAGCGCCCGGTCCACCAGGTAGCCGATGTCGTCGGCCCACTCCTCCAGCGGCGCCCGGCTGGCGGGGGACTTGCGGTACCAGTGGGAGGGCGGGATGTGCAGCCTGGTCTTCTCCGCGGTGACCGCGATCCGCGGCTGGGCCGACGCCGCCTGGACGTCCCCCTCGACGACCAGGGAGACGTCCAGCAGGCAGGCCAGCGCGTGTCCGAGGGCGTAGGGGTCGCTGTGCGCCCCGGCGAAGTGGAAGTGGTAGTCGGGGTGGTGCAGCACGTGCCGCAGCAGCGCCGCGACCTCCTGCGGGTCGGCCCGGCCGGGGACCGTGGACGCGGTGTCCAGGTCCGCGGGGTCGAGCGCGGGCAGGTGCGGGTCGGGCAGCGGTCCGTCCTGGGGGGGCAGCCACCCCGCCCAGTGCCGCAGGCCGAGGGCGAGCCGGGCGGTCAGCACCTCGTCCGCTCCCAGCAGCGCGTGCACCTGGTGGGAGCCTCTGGAGGAGGTCGGTACCGCGTCGGCGCGGACGACCACGGCCAGGCCCGGGCGGGACCGCGGGCGCAGCAGGCCGAGCGCGGGGCGGTCGGGGCGCAGCGGCCCGACCAGGTCCCCGTTGTCCAGCAGGTCGCTCCACCGGGCGAGGTCCCGCTGGTCCGACAGGGACGTTCCCACCGGGCCGACGCCCCGTCCGCCCAGCAGGTGCTGGTCGGTCCAGCGGAACACCACCTGGTGGATCCGCGTGTCCCGCTCTCCGCGGGTTGTGCTCACCCCGTCCCCTTTCACGTCGGCTCGCGCACGCCTCGCACGTAGTCGTGGTTGATCGTCTGCGGGTCGATGAGTCCTGTCATGGCGAACAGGGACAGCAGCGGGCGCAGGACGCGCATGTGGCGGAACTTCCGCTTGTTGTAGCGTCCGTCCCGCTCCTCGCAGCCGGTGGCCGAGGCGAAGTGCAGGGTGGCGTCCTCGAAGGCGTTGACCGGTTGCAGCCACTCCCTGGCGCCGTTGGTCGCGCAGTAGACGTAGACGTCCTCGCTCTCCTGGTCGACCGTCTCCAGGTGGAATTCGTCGTCGCGCTCCAGCCACCTGCTGACCCAGTACTCCTCCTGGGCGAGGAGGAGGTCGGCCTTGGCGAGGACCACGACCGCGGGCTTGGGCAGCGGGTGCTTGCGCTGTCCCGACGCGCGCGCCACCAGCCGCTCGTCCTGGCGGAGCTTGTTGATCACGTTGCCGAACCCCGAGGGGTGGAGCAGTCCGCGGCGCTTGCCGTCCCAGCCGTACAGCGACTGGCCGTCCGCGACGAAGATGTAGGCGTCCAGCCCGTAGATGAACTGGAGGCGGCTGCGTGCCTTGGAGTCCAGGAAGAGCTCCCCGGCCACGTCGAAGAAGCTCACCACGCAGTCGGTCTCCTCGCCGTTCCAGGTGCTGGTGACCGTGTAGGCCATGCGGAACTCGACGGGGTCGGTCCGGTTGGTGCGGCGCAGGGCGGTGCGCTGGTCGGGGGCGAGGAACCCGGCCACGTCCTCCCGCTGCATGTAGTGCTCCCACATCTCGGCGAAGGGCTGGACGTACACGCCGAGCGCGGCGAGTTCCTCCTCCTCTTCCTGCAGGCGGTGCAGCATCGCCGCCAGCAGGTGCGACTTGCCGGAGCGGGTGGTCCCGATGAGTCCGATGTTGAGGGTGCGGCGGATCTGGCAGTACTCGTAGGGGATGTAGTGCGGTTCGGACAGTTCGTTCTCGTCCGGCTGGGGGTCGAGGACGGGCCTGGGCTGCGCCCCGGTGGTGCTCTCCCAGTCGTCTCCGTCGTCGGCGTCCTCCGCCAGCGCGAAGGGGGACCGGGCGGGCTCGTCCTCCGGGTCGTCGAGGTCGATCCCGCCGGAGAAGACGGTCGTGGGGGCACCGTCCCCCGCGCCGGCCGCGAAGACGGCGGTGGAACCGTCCAGGACGTCGGTGGGGTGGTCGAAGGGGTCGGCGTGGTATCCGGGGTCCGCCTGGCCGGCGGGGTCGAGGCGCGCCTCCCTGCGGCACTCCAGGTAGGTGTTGCCGCGGTTGTAGGCCGCGACCCCCAGCAGCCCGCGCTGCCGGACCGCGTCGGTGACGTCGCCCTGCACCTCCTGGGTGGCGATGTCGCGGATCACGCTCCTGGCCCGCGAGGTGTCGATCTGCGCGAGGCAGTACGGGCAGTTCACCGTCGGCGGCAGGTCCGCCGGCCGGCCCGGGTGGCTCATCACAGCATCCTTCCCAGCAGCACCCCGAGGACGGTCGTCGCCACGGCCACGGCGCCGATCGCGAACCAGCGGGTCGTCGTGTCCCACCGGTCGAGGCGGCCGAGCAGGTGGCGTGCGGCGCGCGCCGCCCCCTCGTCCCACATGACCCGCCACGGCGACCGCGGTGGCAGCTCGTCCGGAATGGACGGGAGCGACGGTTCCCGAGGGGGCGGGGGATAGCGTCTGCGGCGTATGTCCTCGTGCTTGGCCCTGAGGCTGCGGAACTTCCGCCGTGCCTCGGCCTCCTCTGCGGTGTCCTGCCGCTGCGGTACGGGGGCCGTGCCGCTGTCCCCGGTCCTCGGCAGCACCAGGTGGCCGGCCCGTTCCAGGGCCTCGAACGCGTTGATCCGCCGGTCCTGCGGCTCCAGTGCGGCGGCGAGGAGGTCTCCCAGGCCGGACAGTCGGCTGTTGAGGTCCCGTCGGGCGCTGTGGGACAGGTCGCCGTTGAGGGGGCGTCCGGTGGCGACGTGGTAGAGCAGCCGGGCCGCGTCGGCGACGTCGGTGCTGCGCTGCCTCCCGTCGGGGTCGCGGCTCGCCCGGTGGTAGCGGGCGAGCACCGCCTCGCGCTGGTTCCACAGCAGGCTGGAGGTGTTGACTGCGCCGTGGGCGTAGCCGACGCGGTGCAGGACGGTCAGGGCCTCGTACACGTTGACGGCGATCTTGCGGATCGCTCTGGGCGGGACCGGCAGGAGGCCGGGGGCCTCCTGGATCGCCGGCTCCAGGTAGAAGATCCCGCCCTTCCCCCTGGGGACGCGCAGGACGAGTGCGGCCGGGGCGCGGTGGCCGGGGTGCCCCGTGGGGACGTACTCGGCGAGGCTGCGCGGGAACGGTCCACCGGTCCCGCCGATGACGGCGCCGGTGGCCTGCTCCGCTCTGGCGGCCTCGGCGGCCAGCCGCTCGGCGGATTCGGGGTCGACCGCTTCGATGACCACTTCGGCCCGCCTCGGGTCACCGCTGTTGTCGGCCCGGAAAGAATAGCGGTAGAAGCCGTCCTCCTGCACCGGCCCGGTGGCGTACTCGGTCATCCAGTGGTTCCTGCCCCGTTCAGGTCCGCTGTCGGGTGTCCGGTGTCGTTCACCCGAAAATTTGCCGCGCGAAACCATAATGGCTCATATCGAACCACCCTATCCCCTTTTTTGGGGATTCATTCGGGACAGGTGTCGCCTCTACCGCTCCCCAGCCGTCCACTCGGACAGTCCCCGCCGGCACCCATCGGCGCACCGGTACCACGCGGCAGCCCACCGCACACAATGCGATTGTTTTCTCTTTTTTCTCACATTCCGCCGGGCGCCGCCTTTTTCCCGAGTGCGAATACCCCCAAAGCACTCACAATGGGATATTCATCAACCGTGGTCCGCGCCCACGGCGCGGGGAATGCCGCCTCCGGCCGGATGCACCGGCCCCGGCCCGGCCCCCTTCGGGACGCGGCGGCAGCGCCGACCGCACCGCGCAGGCCCGCACCGGGACCGGTGCGGTGACCGGTTCCGGTCACCGGGGCGGACCGCCGCGTCGTGCCCCGCCCGGTCCGGCGGACCGGTCAGTCCGCACCGCCGCGCAGCACCTCCCTGATCCGCCGCAGCACCTCGCCGAACCGGCGCTCGGCCCCGTGGGTGGTGGGCCGGTAGTACTCGGCGCCGTCCACCTCCTCGGGCAGGTGCCGCTGGGCGACCACCCCGCCCGGGTGGTCGTGGGGATAGCGGTAGCCGACGCCGTGGCCGAGGTCGGCGGCGCCCCGGTAGTGGCTGTCGCGCAGGTAGGCGGGGACCGCGCCGAGCCGTCCGGCCCGCACGTCGCCGATGGCCCGGTCGATGGCGGTGATCACCGCGTTGGACTTGGGGGCCAGCGCGATGTGGATGACCGCCTGGGCGAGGTTGATGCGCGCCTCGGGCAGGCCGACCAGGTCCACGGCCTGGGCGGCGGCGACCGCGACCTGCAGCGCGGTGGGGTCGGCCATGCCCACGTCCTCGCTGGCGTGCACCACGAGGCGGCGGGCGATGAAACGCGGGTCCTCCCCCGCCTCGATCATGCGGGCGAGGTAGTGCAGAGCCGCGTCGACGTCGCTGCCGCGCATGCTCTTGATGAACGCGCTGACCACGTCGTAGTGCTGGTCGCCGGAGCGGTCGTAGCGCACGGCGGTGCGGTCGGCGGCGCGCTCCACGTCGGTCACGGTGATCTCGGCGCGCTCCCCCGCGACCAGCGCGGCGGCCTCCAGGTAGGTGAGCGACCGCCGGGCGTCTCCCCCGGCGAGCCGCACCAGGTGGTCGAGGGCCTCCTCGGTGAGGGTGTGGCGTCCGCCGAGGCCGCGTTCGTCGGTGAGCGCGCGCCGCACGACGGTGCGGATGTCGTCGTCGCCGTGCGCCTCCAGGGTGAGCAGCAGCGAACGGGACAGCAGCGGGCTGATGACCGAGAAGAACGGGTTCTCGGTGGTCGCGCCGATGAAGCTGACCCAGCGGTTCTCCACCGACGGCAGCAGGGCGTCCTGCTGGGTCTTGCTGAAGCGGTGCACCTCGTCGACGAACAGCAGCGTGCGCACACCGCGCATGCCGAGTTCCCGGCGGGCCTCGTCGACCACCGCGCGGATGTCCTTCACCCCGGAGGTGACCGCCGACAGCTCCACGAAGCGCCGCCGGGTGGCCCGGCTGACCACCGTGGCCAGCGTGGTCTTCCCGGTGCCGGGAGGCCCCCACAGCAGCAGCGACATGGGGGCGTCGTCCTCGACGAGTCGGCGCAGCGGACTGCCCTCGCCGAGCAGGTGCCGCTGCCCGACCACCTCGTCCAGGGTGCGGGGGCGCATCCGTACCGCCAGCGGCTCCTGGGAGCGGTGGGCCTCGGCTCCGGCGTCGTCGAACAGTGTTTCGGACACGGCTCCAGCCTAGTCCGCCGCCCCGTCCGGCTCCGGCGGCGTCTCCCCGCCGCGGCCGGGACCCACCCCGCCGTCCCGGGGGGACCGCCGGGACGCCAGGCGCCGCAGCCACCAGGCCGCCAGTCCGATCCCGCCGCCCAGCAGCGCTCCCCCCACGGTGTCGGAGAACCAGTGCACCCCCAGGTACATCCGGCTCCACGCCATGACCGCGGTGAACGCCGCCCCGACCAGCAGCACGGGAACGCGGATGCGCTCCGGGCAGACGGCCGCGGCGCAGACGACCAGCACCGCGGCGAACGCGGTGTGCCCGGACGGATAGGCCGCCGTGTCCTCGACCACCAGCCGGTCCAGCGGACGGGGACGGTCCAGCACCCCCTTCGCCAGCGGGACCGCGACCAGCGACGTGGCCGCCCAGGCGGACGCCACCAGCAGCACCGAGGCCCAGCGGCGCAGCAGCGCCAGCGGCAGCAGCAGCCCCGCCACCGGCAGAGCGCCCCACGGCCAGGCCCCGAGGCGGTGGAGGAGGACCGCCGCTCCGGTTTCGGAGGGGCTCCGCTCCCCGGAGACCGCCTCGGTGAGCGCGACGTCCCACGCGCGCAGGGCGGGCGGGTCCACGTCCACGGTCAGGGGGAGCGCCAGGAGGACGAAGGCGCCCAGCAGCCCGAGCGCCCCCGCCCCGAGCCGTGCCATCGGGGTCAGCGGACGCGGGCGACGAGGATCGCGATGTCGTCGCCGCGCCCGGCCGGCGCGAGTTCGGCCAGGGCAGTCGCCGCGCCGTGGACGTCGGTGGCCTTCGCGCTGAGTTCGCTGCCGACCGCGGCCAGACCGTCGTCCATGTTCACCTCCGAGCTCTCCACCAGCCCGTCCGAGCACATCAGCAGGGTGCTTCCCGGAGGCAGCGAACGGGAGCTGACCGGGTACTTCGCCGCCGAGTCCACCCCGACCGGCGGTCCGGTCTCGGGCTCCCACACCTCGAAGCCCGACTCGGTGGCCAGCACGACGGGGGGCTGTCCCGCCCAGGCGGCCTGGATCTGTCCCAGGTCGACGTCGATCACCAGGTAGCCGCAGGTGGCGAAGACGATCTCCCCGGTCTCGGTGAGCAGCCGGTTGGTCTCGGTGAGGACCGTGCCGGGGTCGCTCTGGTTGCTGGCGTAGGCCCGAAACGCCATCCGGATCTGGCCCATGGCCGCGGCGGCCTCCACCCCGTGGCCCTGGACGTCGCCCACGACCAGGCCGATACGCCGCCCGGGCAGCCTGATGGCGTCGTAGAAGTCGCCGCACACCCGCCAGCCGGCCCGCGCGGGCAGGTAGCGCACGGCCACGTCCAGTTCGGAGAAGTCCGGGGGCTGCGGGGGCAGCATGCGCTTCTGGACGGCGTCGGCCAGTTCCAGCTCCGCGCTCTGGCGGTTGACGCGCTGCAGCGCCTGTCCGGCCAGTCCGGCCAGGGTCAGCATGAGGGCGCGCTCGTCCGGGGTGGCGTGGTGGGGCTGCGTCCAGGCCACCACCCACACCCCCAGGGTCACCTTGGCGTCCCCGAAGACCGGGACGAAGGCCCAGGAGTGGCTCCCGGTCTGCTGGAGCGCCTCCCCCACGGCGGGGAACCGCTCCAGGAGTTCGGAGCGGCTCTCGAAGAAGCGCGGCTGCCGGTCGTCGAGGACGGCCCCGGTGGGATGGGAGGCGTCCCGGTGGTCCCCGGGGTGCAGCCACCTCCCGGAGGCCTCCTCGGCCGCGGGGTGGACGTGTAGCTCGTCCTGGTCCAGCAGCATGACGTGGGCGTCGTCACCGCCGAAGATGGGCATGAACTCCCTGCTGAGCAGGTCGGTGACCTCCTGCACCGTGGTGGCGGAGACCAGTTTGGCGGCCAGTTCGTTGACCTGGCGGCCCTGGGCCGCCTCGATGCGGCGGCGGTCCGCCAGACGGCGGACGAGTTGGACGTGTTCGGTCATGTCGTCGACGACGCCGACGAGGCGGGGGCGCTCCCCACCGACGTAGGCGGCGCGCGCGTACAGCCACCGCTCGTCGCCCACCTGGTCGAACATGCGGAACCGCTGCTCGTAGTCGCGTCCCTGGTAGGACGTCTCCAGGGCGTCGCGCAGCCGGGCCACGTCGTCCCGGTGCACCCGGGCCAGGCACTCTTCGAGGGTGCACGCCTCACCGGCGAGCATCCGGCCCAGCGGGGAGGGGCCGAACAGCTCCGCCAGTCTGCCACTGGTGAGGTCGAGGGACCACAGGGCGGTGTCGGCCTCCCGCAGCCGCAGTTCGGTGACGATGCGCAGGGTCTCCTCGTCGCGGTTGACGAGGGACAGCTGGATGACGACGCCGACGGCCTCGTCGCCTTCCGGGGCGGGAAGGGGACGGGTCTGCACGACGGTGCGCCGCGACCGGCCCTTCGCCGTGCGGACCGTCAGGTCGGGCCACGGGCCGGGGGCGGCTCCCCGCAGTGCCCTGCCGTGCTGCTCCCAGGCTCGGCCGTGGTCGTCGGGGGTGAACAGTTCGGGCCAGGGACGCCCCGCAATCTCGGTGGACGGGTGTCCCAGAAGGGCCGTGAGCGCCTGGTTGGCCAGAAGGACCGCTCCGGTCCGGTCGGCCACGAGCATCGCTGTGGGAGCGTGCCGGAAGGCTGTGCCCGCCGGGTCGTCCATTCTGGCCACGAGAGCGTCAGTCTTTCCTCCAGAACCGGCGAAGCCGTCCGTTGTGCCGGTCGATCCGTTCACGTAATAGATCTTCCCCGTGTCGTCGCGAATGTCCTGTCCGCACCGGCGGACCCCTCCCGAACATCCGTTTCAGCCCATTTTAACGAAACGTCCCCCTTTGTGCAGGTCATCAACCGAGGGGAAACTCTCGCTCCGTCCGGTCGCACGTGGATAATCCGCGTCGGGGGCGGAGGGCCGTCCCTCCCCGTAATTCACCGCGGTCCGCCCGCTCCGGCGGGTCATTTTTTGCCGAGCCCTTGACCTTTCCATTGCCTGGCCGCAACGGGTTTCTCGGCACACCGTCCACAATTCTAGCGGTTCGGCTCCCCCGGCCACCCGCTGCGACGTCGGTTGTTTTCTCCCGGGCATGCGAGGGGGCCCCGCCGCGGCTCCGGAGCCGCGGCGGGGCCCCTCGGGGATCGGTCAGCGAGCGGCGCCTTCGAGCGTCCCGGTGACGTCACCGTTCGGGTCGTAGACGATGCACAGGATCTCGCGGTCGCCGTTGGCCCAGGACTGGTCGGTCGGGAAGTAGTAGGTGAAGTCGAGCTCGGAGTACTCGTAGGAGGTGCCGACGAAGAGGTTGAATTCGTCGATGCAGAACTCGTCGCCGAACTCCTGGATCTCGAACTCCCCGGGATAGGCGCCGTCGGGCATGTCTCCGGCCGCGTAGGCCTCGCCGCCGTGCGGTTCACTGCAGGGGACGGTCTGGACGGTCGAGACCTCTCCCTCCACCTCGGTCTCCTCGGAGGGAAGGCAGTCTCCGACGCCGATGTCGAAGACGTCCTCCTCGGTGGTCCCGCTGGGGGTCTCCATCTCGTCGAGGCCCTGCTCCAGGTCCTGGAGGGCCTGGTCCAGGCCGCTTCCCCCGCCGCGCAGGAGCAGTCCGCAGCCGGACAGCGCGAGGGTGGCAGCGGCGATCGCGGTGGCGGCGGCGGCACGGCCGAGCCCCCACCGGGACGAACCCAGGGTCATTGAATCTCCACTTTTGTTCAGAACGGGGGTTGCACACCGACCGGTGGGTGGTGCGGGGCGTCAGGACTTCGGTCTCGCGGGGCCCCACTCCGGTCCCGGGCCACATGCGGGGTCATGGCCGGCCCGGACCGCCACGCCAAGTACAGGCGGCGTCTGGTGGAGCGACCCTAACACCCGCTTACGACAGGGGGACGCTGTACGGCACAGCCCACCATTCCGCCCACCGGTCAACACTTCACCCCGTCCGATCCACCAGCCCCCTCGACAGTTCGAGTGACTTGGATCACACAATTGGGCCGTTCTGGTACGGATGAGGGCCCGGACGCACGGTCCGGGCCCTCGGGTGCGCTCCTCGGGGGCGGAGCGGATCAGAAGGAGAAGACCCCGTCGGTGCCGACGAACGCCTCACACGAGTTGCCGAAGGTCTCCCGGTAGGAGACCTTGCGGTTCCCCCAGGTGCCGGTCGCGGTGACGTCCACCGGGTCCACGACCGCGGGGCAGTACACGCCGGGGATCGAGGGCAGGCGTTCGAAGTAGCCGTTGACCGCGCGCAGCGAGTCGCAGGCCTCCTTCGGGGAGGGGTGAGTGCCGCCGTCGGGGTTGCACGTCAGCGTCACCTCCCTGGTCCGCGGCGGATTCACGACGTCGTCGCCGGGGTAGGTCCCGAATCCGGGGCTGGGGGCGATGGCGAGCACGAGTTCGGCCTTGACCGGAGGCTGCGGTCCGATCACGGGGTCGGCGGCCGCACCGGAGCTGAAGCCGAGAACGGCGCAGGCGGTGGCCGCGAGGAGAGCCAGGGACCGTCGGAGCGTTGTCGTGTGCATGGGGACCTTTCGCTGGTTCTTCCGGAACACACGGCGCGGGTGCTCCCCACTGGCCGACAGCACGTGCGTCACTGTCGGAAACCAGTCCGCGACGCACGATCACTCTAGTGAGCGGAAAAGAGCAAGAAAAGGGGGACGCGACCGGAAAAAGCTTTTCCCTCGAACCGTTTCACCGGACGCAGGAAAAACTTTTTCCGACACGTTCGGGGCGGACGGGACGACGGCCGTCCGCCCCGGCCCCGTCGAGCGGGACGGTCAGGCCCCGGCCTCCTCCGGGACGGCGTCGACGCCCGCCTCCCGGCGCTGCTCCGCCGTGATCGGGGTGGGCGCGCCCGCAGCGGACCCCGGACTGCTTCATCGCAGCGGTTCTGCTTTCTCACCGACCGCAGGACGGAAAGCCTCCCGCAGCCCGGCATCGGCCTCCACAGGCATCGCCCGAGCCCCGTGGAGCACGGCTTCCCAGCCGCGGGATGTTCTCGACCGTGTCGAGGGGCAGCAGCGGCGGATGCACCACGACACCCCTGACCGGCAGGGGATCGGGGCACTATCCGCAGCTCGCACATTCTTCTCGCCTTGGCGAAGGCACGAACCGGAAGTCGCTCTGGAATCCGGTGAAAGCCAGGACACCGTCTGTCACAGGGCTTCCTGCCCCCGTGGCCAACTTGATGACTTCGTTGGCTCCCAAGACCCCGGCGACACCGGTCGCAACTCCCACAACCGGCACACTTCCGCCATGCCCCGCAGGCAGGTCCGGGAAGACACATTCGAAACAGGCAGTCCTACCCGGCAGGACAGTCAGCACATAACCGTAGTTGTACTGGGCGCTGGCATGCACCATCGGCACTTTGGTCTTCACGCAGTACCTGTTGACGAGCAGCCGCCCAGCCAGGGAGTCTCCCCCCTCGACAACAACGTCGAATCCGGCCAGCAACGCGTCGATGTTGCCTTCGTCCACCCGCTGCGGCAGTGCTTCAATCGCGACTTCCTCGTTCAGCAGACCCAACCTGCGTTTGGCGCACTCAGCCTTGTTGCGACCGATGTCTTCGGTGGTGAAGAGGATCTGCCGATTGAGATTGGACAGCTCGACCCGGTCGAAGTCGATGATCCGGATCCGTCCGACACCCGCAGCGACCAGATAGTAGAGGAGTGAGGATTTGACTCCCCCGGCTCCGATGGACACCACACTGGTGGCTCGAAGCCTCCGCTGTCCTTGAGAGCCGATCTGCGGCATGAGTTCCTGACGGTTGTACCGACTGTCGACGAATCGCATTCCGGCTCCAGAGAGGTGTCGCAGCAGAACCGACAGTCAGATCAGCCGTCACAGGGAAGCGCGGCAAGCAGCACCACTTCTCCGGTTTCCGGAATCCGTTGGGTGTGCTCCAGGACCCTGGAACCGACAAGCAGCCGCGTGGACCGGCGTGGCGTTCCGTCCCGGTGCTGCAGGGCTTCCTGAATCCTCCGGTCGAGTCTGCTGACGTAGTCGATCACGTCAGTGCCCGTCGTCGTGCGTCCTGTCGGCACGAGGACGGAGTCATCGGCCAGGACCGCTTCGGGGTAACCCCGCAGTCGAACTTTCAACGTCCTGCTCATGCGCCCTCCTTGGCTCAGACTAGTCCAGCCTAGGAAAGAGCGCCGTGCTTTGCAGTAGCCCCGAGGACAGGAAAACAAAACCCGAAACCGCTGGGCGAGGAAATCCTAGGGATATCCAGACCCAGCGGTTTCACCTGTTCAAAGGGTTGGGGTCAGGCCCCGGCCTCCTCCGGGACGGCGTCGACGCCCGCCTCCCGGCGCTGCTCCGCCGTGATCGGGGTGGGCGCGCCCGTCAGCGGGTCGCCTCCCGAAGCGGTCTTGGGGAAGGCGATGACCTCGCGGATGGTGTGCTGTCCCGCCAGCAGCATGACCAGGCGGTCCCACCCCACGGCCAAGCCGCCGTGCGGCGGAGGGCCGAACTTGAAGGCCTCCAGCAGGAAGCCGAACTTCGCCTCGGCCTCTGCCTTGCTGATGCCCAGCGTCTCGAAGACGCGCTGCTGCATCTCGGCGCGGTGGATACGGATGGAACCCGAAAGCAGCTCGTAGCCGTTCACCACCAGGTCGAAAGCCCTGGACTTGGCTGTTGCCGGGTCGTCCTGGAAGGTTTCGGCGACCTCCTCCGCCGGAGCGGTGAACGGGTGGTGCACCGCCGCCCACCCTCCTTCGTCGTTCTTCTCGAACAACGGCATGTCGGTGATCCAGAGCAGCTCCCACGCAGACTGGTCGATCAGGTCGCACCGCCTGCCGATCTCCAGACGAGCCGCGCCCAGCAGCTCCTGGGAGGCCCTCCGCTCTCCGGCGGCGAAGAAGATCGCGTCCCCGGGCTCGGCACCGACGCGCTCGGCCAGTCCGGCACGCTCCTGCTCGGTCAGGTTCTTGGCGACTGGGCCGCCCAGGGTCCCGTCCTGCTGCACCAGCACGTAGGCGAGTCCCTTCGCGCCACGCGACCGTGCCCACTCCTGCCAGGCGTCCAGTTCCCGGCGGCTCTGGGACGCACCGCCCGGCATCACCACCGCCCCCACGTAGGGGGCCTGGAAAACCCGGAAGGGGGTGTGCGCGAAGAACTCGGTGAGCTCGGTCAGTTCCTGCCCGAAACGCAGGTCGGGCTTGTCGGAGCCGAAACGGTCCATCGCCTCGGCGAACGGCATGCGCCGGAACGGTCGAGGCAGTTCGATGCCGCGTATGTCCCGCAGCAGTCGGGTGAACAGCGTCTCGCCGATCGCGAAGAGGTCCTCCTCGTCGACGAAGCTCATCTCGATGTCGATCTGGGTGAACTCCGGCTGCCGGTCCGCGCGGAAGTCCTCGTCCCGGAAGCAGCGCGTCAGCTGGTAGTACCGCTCCATGCCGCCCACCATGAGCAGCTGCTTGAACAGCTGCGGGGACTGCGGCAGGGCGTACCAGTGCCCCGGTTGCAGACGCACCGGCACCAGGAAGTCCCGGGCCCCCTCGGGGGTGGAACGGGTCAGGTACGGCGTCTCGACGTACACGAAACCGTTCTCGTTCATGACCTGGTGGGCGATGTAGGTCGCCCGGGAGCGGACGCGCAGCGCCTCGGCCGTCTCCGGGCGGCGCATGTCCAGGTAGCGGTAGCGCAGCCGGGCCTCCTCGGAGACCTCCTGGGTCCCGTCGAGCGGGAACGGCAGCGGCGCCGCCTCGCTCAGGACCTCGATGCGGGAGGCGACGACCTCGATCGCGCCGGTGGGGATGTCGGGGTTCTCGTTGCCCTCGGGCCGGACCCGGACCGTACCGGTCACCTTGACGCAGTACTCCGAACGGAGGTCGTGGGCGAGTTCGTCCTCGCGGACCACGACCTGGACGACACCTGAGGCGTCACGCAGGTCGAGGAAGACCACTCCGCCGTGGTCGCGGCGGCGGGCCACCCAGCCCGCCAGGACCACGGTCTCGTCGACGTGTTCGGCGCGTAGCGTGCCCGCCTCGTGTGTGCGGATCAACGGGGTTCTCCTTCAGCGGTCTCGGAATGTCGCAGTGGTTGCCTGATGCGTGCGGTCGACCGGCTTCGCGGCCGCGAAGCCGGTGCCGGTATCTCGTCTCCGCGGCGGCTGTGCTCCCGACACCGCATGCGAGGCGATGCTGCTGGTCATGGTCTGTTCTTCCGGTCCTTGCGCTGCGCGGGGCGGATGTGGTGCCTACAGTCCGCGCAGGAAGGGGTTGGTGGCGCGTTCGCGGCCGACGGTGGTGCGCGGGCCGTGTCCGGGAAGGACCACGGTGTCGTCCGCGCGGCTCAGGCAGACGCGGGAGAGGCTGCGCAGGATCTCCGCGTGGTCGCCGCCGGGGAAGTCGGTGCGGCCGATGGACCCGGCGAACAGCAGGTCGCCGGTGAGCAGCACCTCGGGGGTGTCCCCGGTCGCGGGCAGCGCATAGACGACCGACCCGGGCGTGTGCCCGGGGGCGTGCGCCACGGTGATCTCCAGGCCCGCCAGGCGCAGGACCTGTCCGTCGGCGACCTCCACCACCCGTTCCGGTTCGCGCAACTGCTCGTTGCCGAACAGCGCCGCCAGCTGCGCGGCCAGTCCCGGGTCCACGCCCCGGGCCGGATCGCTCAGCAGCGGGCGGTCCGCCGCGTGCGCGTACGCCGCGACGTCGTGGGTCCGGCACACCTGGGCGGCCGACCACACGTGGTCGAAGTGGCCGTGGGTGAGCAGGACCGCGGCCGGGGTCAGCGCGTACTCGTCCAGCAGTTTGGCCACTCCCTCGGCGGCCTGCTGGCCCGGATCGACGATGACGCACTCCGCTTCCGCGGCCGGGGCGACCACGTAGCAGTTCGCCGCGAGCGGTCCGGCGGGGAAGTCTGCGATGAGCACGGTCTGCGCTGACCTCGTTTCCAGAGCGGGGACGCTGTCGGTTACCTCATGAGCGTACCGACGCGGTGACGGTTGTGGCGACTTGGTACGGCCGGTCGGCGCGGAGCGGGACGGAACCGGCGGGCCGGGCATACCCAGGACTGGTCACTCTGCTGCCCCAATTCATCACCATTCGGTCACCACGCTGCCCGTGACTCTTTGCCAAACGCCGTGACGGTGTCATATTGGTCCCTGCCCGGACCACGTGTGGCCGAACGGCCGGCCCGGGCGGCGACATCACAGGTCGATCCGGCGGATACGGGTAGATTCGTTCCCATACACGTGCCAACGCGCCGTCGCTCCGGCGGGAGATCACGTCTCGGCCGCAGTGCTGGTGGCACGCTGCCACGACCATACGGACCTGACGAGCATCAGGCTCATCACATCAGGAGGACACGGTGACCACGGACCCCTGGGGCCGCGTAGACGACGACGGCACGGTCTATGTGCGCACGAGCGAGGGCGAACGTGTCGTCGGGTCATGGCAGGCGGGGGCGCCCGAGGAGGCCCTCGCCTTCTTCAAGCGCAAGTACGAATCGCTGCTGACCGAAGTGGAACTGCTGGAGAAGCGTCTGGCCACCACCGACCTGTCCGCCGCGCAGGCGCTGGCGAGCGTGCAGAAGCTGCGTGACGCCGTGACCGAGGCGAAGGCCGTCGGCGACCTGGACTCCCTGGCCCGGCGCCTGGACGTGCTCACCGAACGGGTCGAGCAGCGCCGGATCGAGCAGAAGCAGGCCCAGGAGGAGGCCCGCGCCCAAGCCCGCGAGATCAAGGAACGCATCGTCGCCGAGGCCGAGCGGGTGGCCGAGGAGACGACGCACTGGAAGACCGGCGGTGAGCGCATGCGCCAGCTCATCGACGAGTGGAAGGCCGCGCCGCGCGCCGACCGCGCCACCGAGCAGGCGCTGTGGAAGCGCATGTCCGCCGCGCGCAACGCCTTCTCCAAGCGGCGCAAGGCGTACTTCGCCGGCCTGGACGAGCAGCGTGAGCAGGTGCGCGAGGTCAAGGAGCGGATCGTCGCGGAGGCCGAGGCGATCGCCGACTCCACCGACTGGGGCCCCACCGCGGGCCGCTACCGCGAGCTGATGCAGCAGTGGAAGTCCGCGGGCCGCGCCGACCGCGCCACCGAGGACGCGCTGTGGGAACGCTTCAAGAGCGCCCAGGACCGCTTCTTCACGGCCCGCAACGCGGTGTTCGCCGAACGCGACGCGGAGCTGCGCGGCAACGCCGAGATCAAGGAGAAGCTGCTGGAGGAGGCCCGGGAGGCGCTGCTTCCGGTGACCGACCCGCGCGAAGCCCGCGTGAGGCTGCGCGACTTCCAGGAGCGCTGGGAGGAGGCCGGTCCGGCACCGCGTGACGTCCGGGACCGCCTGGAGGGGGCCTTCCGCAGGATCGAGGAGGCGGTGCGCAGGGCCGAGGAGCAGGAGTGGCAGCGCACCAATCCCGAGGCGCGTGCCCGCGCCGAGGCGACCATCGCGCAGCTGCGCGACTCCATCGAGACGCTGGAGAAGCAGCTGGCCGACGCCCGGGAGGCCGGCGACGAGCGCAGGGCGAGCCAGGCGCAGGAGTCGCTGGACGCCCGGCGGGCGTGGCTGGCCGAAGCCGAGCGGGCGCTGGCGGAGATGAGCTAGGAGCCGCTCGCGACGATCCGTGGTGGACCGCGTCCGCGGAGGCGGGACGCGGTCCACCGCGTCGCCGCCGCGCAGTCACGTGGCCTGCTGCTCCTGGCGTCGGCGGCGGCTGACCTCCTCGGGGGGCTCGTCGTTCATCACCACGGTCAGCAGGATCGCGGAGTCGGCCAGCGCGGCCACCGCGTGCCGGGCCTCCGGGACGATGATCATGTCCCCGGAGCGCGCCTCCCAGGCGTCGTCCCCGGCGGTGAGACGCACCCTGCCGCGCAGCACCTGGAGGGTGCTCTGCCCGGGATTGGGGTGCTCGGACAACTCCGCTCCCTCCCGCATCGCGATCACGGTCTGGCGCAGGGAGCGCTCGTGCCCCCCGTAGACGGTGCTGGCGCTGCGTCCCGCCGAGGAGTCGAGGGCGAGTCGGAGCTGGTGGTCGGCGAGCGCGTCCAGTGAGAGTTTCTGCATACCGTCAGTCTGCGCGATGGCCTCGCCGGACAGAATGTGACACTCCGTTCAGTTCCGGACCCGGTACACGTCGTAGACGCCGTCCACTCCGCGGACCGCCCGGAGGACGTGCCCCAGGTGGGCGGGATCGGCCATCTCGAAGGTGAACCGGCTCAGCGCGACCCGGTCGCGGCTGGTCTGCACGGTCGCCGACAGGATGTTGACGTGCTGGTCGGACAGCACCCGGGTGATGTCCGACAGCAGGCGGGTGCGGTCCAGCGCCTCGATCTGCAGGGCCACCAGGAACATGGAGTTGCCGGTGGGCTGCCACTCCACCGGGACCATGCGGTCGGGGTCGAGGTGGTCGACGTTGACGCAGTCGCTGCGGTGCACCGAGACACCGGCGCCGCGGGTGACGAAGCCGACGATGGCGTCCCCGGGGACCGGGGTACAGCACCTGGACAGCCGGACCCACACGTCCGGGTCGCCCTGGACCACCACTCCGGGGTTGCTCGTGATCCGTTTGCGGGGCACCCGGATGGGCGTGGTGGCCTCGGCGATGTCCTCCGCGTTGTCCAGCGCCCCCAGGGACTCGACGAGCTTGTCGACGACCCGCTGGGCGCTGATCTGGTTCTCGCCGACGGCCGCGTACAGCGCGTCCAGGTCGCGGTAGCGCAGGTCGTGGGCGAGCGCGATCAGCGACTCGCCGGTGAACAGCCGCTGGACCGGCAGCTCCTGCTTGCGCATGACCTTGGCGATGGCGTCCTTGCCCTGCTCGATCGCGGCCTCGCGGCGCTCCTTGGTGAACCACTGCCGGATCTTGTTGCGGGCGCGGGCGCTCTTGACGAACTCCAGCCAGTCCCGGCTGGGGCCGGCGTCGTCGGTCTTGGCGGTGATGACCTCGACGGTCTCGCCGTTGTGCAGTTCGCTGTCGAGGGAGACCAGGCGGCCGTTGACCCGGGCGCCCACCGTGCGGTGGCCGACCTCGGTGTGCACCGCGTAGGCGAAGTCGACGGGCGTGGCGCCCTGCGGCAGGGAGATGACGTCGCCGCGGGGGGTGAAGACGAAGACCTCCTGCACCGACAGGTCGAAGCGGAGCGACTCCAGGAACTCGCCCGGGTCCTTGGTCTCCTGCTGCCAGTCGATGAGCTGGCGCAGCCAGGCCATGTCGGTGGAGGCGCTCTTGGCCTTGCTCCCGCCGGCGTTGCGGTCCTCCTTGTACTTCCAGTGCGCGGCGATGCCGTACTCGGCGCGCCGGTGCATGGCGCGGGTGCGGATCTGCAGCTCCACCGGGCTGCCCTCGGGGCCGATCACGGTGGTGTGCAGGGACTGGTACATGTTGAACTTCGGCATCGCGATGTAGTCCTTGAACCGTCCCGGCACCGGATTCCAGCGCGCGTGGATGGTCCCCAGCGCCGCGTAGCAGTCGCGGACGCTGTCGACGATGACGCGGATGCCGACGAGGTCGTAGATCTCGTCGAACCCGACGTTGCGGGCGATCATCTTCTGGTAGATCGAGTAGTAGTGCTTGGGGCGGCCGCGCACCGTGGCCTTGATCTTGGCCTCTCTCAGGTCGGCGGAGACGGCCTCGATGACGTCCTGGAGGTAGACGTCGCGGCGCGGGGCGCGTTCGGAGACCAGGCGGGCGATCTCGTCGAAGCGTTTGGGGTACAGGGTGGCGAACCCGAGGTCCTCCAGTTCCCACTTGATGGTGTTCATGCCCAGGCGGTGGGCCAGGGGGGCGTAGATCTCCAGGGTCTCCCGTGCTTTCTTCTCGCGTTTGGCCTGCGGCAGGTAGCGCAGGGTACGCATGTTGTGCAGGCGGTCGCAGAGCTTGATGACGAGGACCCGGATGTCGCGGGACATCGCCACGACCATCTTGCGCACGGTCTCGGCCTGCGTGGCCTCACCGTACTTGACCTTGTCGAGTTTGGTGACGCCGTCGACGAGTTCGGCGATCTCGTCGCCGAAGTCGGCGCGCAGCTGGTCGAGGGTGTAACTGGTGTCCTCGACGGTGTCGTGCAGCAGCCCCGCGGCGATGGTGGCCTCCTGCATGCCGAGTTCGGCGAGGATGGTGGCCACCGCGAGGGGATGGGTGATGTAGGGGTCGCCGCTCTTGCGTCTCTGCTCCCTGTGGTGGTGGGCGGCGACCTCGTAGGCGCGTTCGATGAGCCGGATGTCCGCCTTGGGGTGAGTGGCGCGGACGGTCTTGACGAGTGGTTCGAGGACCGGGTTCATGGTCGTTCCCCGTTGAGCGCCGAGTCGGGCGAGCCTGCGTCGGACCCGTACCGTGGACGACGGTCCGGGATGGGGTGCGGGTGCGGGACGCGGGGCGTCGCCGTGGGCCTCGGATGCGCCGGGGGCGGCAGGGGCGGGGCGCTCCTGCGGGGCGGAAGCGCCCTTTCGGCCTTCGTCTCCGTGCCTCCGGTCCTGTGGGAACGCCCCCGCAGGCGTCTGGGCCGCGGGGGCGGAAGGCTCGGGGCGCACCGGTTCGGTGTGGGTCGATACCGTTTCACTACGCATTGGGCACCCTCCCGCGGCTGAGCCGGCGAGGCCGCCACCACGCCGGACGGTTCGTACAGGCCGAGACGATGGGACGTGGCTGTCGCCATTCGACGCACCGGTTCGATGAGCGTGCGGGCGCCTGGGCGCCCGTATGTCCTTCCAACGCGATGCCGCGGTACCGTCATTCCCAGTCTAGGCCCCCGCACCAGGTGGTGGGCGGTGCCCTGCCGGGATCAGACCGTAGCCAGTACCCGCAGGTCGACGTCGGCCAGTCTCTCGCGTCCCTTGAGGAATCCGAGTTCCAGGAGGACCGAGAATTCCACGACGGTACCACCTGCCCGTCGGATCAGGTCCACCGCGGCCCGTCCAGTGCCTCCGGTGGCGAGCACGTCGTCGACGACGAGCACTCGGCTTCCCGGGGTGACCGCGTCGGCGTGCATCTCGACGGTGGCGGTACCGTACTCCAGATCATAGGACTCGGCGAGAGTCTGCGCGGGAAGTTTCCCCGCTTTGCGCAGGGGGACGAACCCCGCCCCCAGCCGCACCGCCGCGGGCGCGCCGAAGATGAAACCGCGTGCTTCGAGTCCGGCGACCAGGTCGATCCCCCTGCCCTGCAGCGGTTCGACGAGGGCGTCGACGACCGTGGCCAGGCCGGCGGGATGGGCGAGCAGCGGGGTGATGTCCTTGAAGACCACACCGGGCTGCGGATAGTCGGGAACGTCACGGACGTACCGGTCGATCAGCGTCTTCACGTCAGCGGTCATGGGTGGACGGCTTTCTCGGTCTGGTGGGGGTGGGCGGTACCGGTCGCCGGGTGCGGTCCGGTACCGGGGACTGCGGTGCGGGGCGGCCGCTCAGGCGCCGTCCCGGCCGCCGCCGAAGTCGGGGCGGTCCTCCGGCGGGGTGGTGTCGTCGGGCTCCTGGGGGGAGATGATCTCCCCCACTCCGCCCTTGACCATGCGGATGCGGGTCCCCGGGGAGATCTCCAGTTCGACGTCGTCGTCGTGGACCTCGACGACGGTGGCGTAGATGCCCGCCTTCGTCAGCACCTCGGTCCCCGGGGTCAGCGAGTTCTGCATCTGCATCTCCTGCTGCCGGCGCTTCTGCTGCGGGCGGAAGAACAGCAGGTAGAAGACGACGATGATGAGGGCGAACATCAGCAGTTGGCTGACCAGGCCCGCGCTCTGGTTCTGCGGCTGCTGTTCTGCGAGAGTGATCAGGCCCTGCACGGGGCGTCCTTTCTGGGTCTTCGTGGCCGCGCCGACCGGTGGACGCGGCTGCGGCCGGAGGCACGCTCGCCGTCAACGAACGGTTCGGCCCGGAGGTTCCCCTCCGAGCGGGGCGCGTGCGGTCGCCTGTGCTGCCAGCCTACGGCTCCTCGTCGGTGTCGAACAGGGCGGCCGCCCCGAAAGCGGCGTCGGGCGGCGGGGTGAGCCCCATGTGCGTCCAGGCCTGGGGGGTGGCGACCCGGCCGCGCGGGGTGCGGGCGACGAAGCCCGAGCGGACGAGGAAGGGCTCGGCGACGACCTCCACGGTCTCGGGCTCCTCCCCCACCGACACCGCGAGGGTGGACAGGCCCACGGGGCCGCCCCGGAAGCGGCGCAGCAGCGCGTCCAGCACGGCGCGGTCGAGGCGGTCCAGCCCCTCGTCGTCGACCTCGTAGAGGTTGAGCGCGGCGCGGGCGCTGTCCAGGGTCAGCCGTCCGTCGCCGCGGACCTCGGCGTAGTCGCGGACCCGGCGCAGCAGCCGGTTGGCGATGCGGGGGGTGCCGCGGGAGCGGCGGGCGATCTCGGCCGCGGCGTCGTCGGCCAGGTGGACTCCCAGCAGGCGGGCGGAGCGGCGCAGGATGACCTCCAGCTCCTCGGGCCGGTAGAAGTCCATGTGCGCGACGAACCCGAACCGGTCGCGCAGCGGGGCGGGCAGCATCCCGGCCCGGGTGGTGGCGCCGACGAGGGTGAACGGGGCGATGTCCAGGGGGATCGCGGTGGCTCCCGGTCCCTTGCCGACGACGACGTCGACCCGGAAGTCCTCCATGGCGACGTAGAGCATCTCCTCGGCAGGGCGGGCCATGCGGTGGATCTCGTCGAGGAACAGCACCTCGCCCTCGCGCAGGGTGGACAGGACCGCGGCGAGGTCCCCGGACCGTTCGATGGCGGGGCCGGAGGTGATGCGCAGCGGGGCGCCCAGCTCGGCCGCGATGATCATGGCCAGGGTGGTCTTGCCGAGTCCGGGGCCGCCCGACATCAGGATGTGGTCGGGCGCCCTGCCGCGCTGCTGGGCGCTGCGCAGCACCAGGGAGAGCTGTTCGCGGACGCGGTCCTGGCCGACGAACTCGTCGAGGGTGCGGGGGCGCAGGGCGCCTTCGATGGCGTGCTCGTCCAGGTCGGCCTCTGGCGACACCAGGTCCCGTTCGTGTTCGCTCATCGGCGTGCCCTCCTCTAGGCCCGGCTGAGTCTGCGCAGGGCGCTGCGCAGCAGCGCGGCGACGTCGGTCTGCTCGCCCGCCTCCGCGGCGACGGCGTCGGCGGCGGCCTCGGCCTCACGGGTCGACCAGCCCAGGTTGACCAGGCCGGAGACCACCTGCGGGCGCCACGGCAGGGAGGCGACCGGGGACGGCCGTCCGGCGGCGGCCGACTCGTCGCCGCCGACGGGCTCGCCGAGTTTGCCCTTCAGTTCCAGGACGATGCGCTGGGCGCCCTTCTTCCCGATACCCGGTACCCGGGTGAGCGCCGCGGTATCCTCCGCGGCGACGGCGCGGCGCAGCGCGTCGGGGGTGTGGACGGCGAGCATGGCCAGGGCGAGGCGCGGTCCGACCCCGCTGGCGGTCTGGAGGCGCTCGAAGGTGTCGCGTTCGTCGTCGTCGGCGAAACCGAACAGGGTGAGGGAGTCCTCCCGGACCACCAGTGCGGTGGCGACGGTGGCCTCCTCACCCACGTGCAACCGGGCCAGGGTGGCCGGGGTGCAGTGCACGGTCATGCCGACCCCGCCCACGTCGATGACCGCGGTCCCGGCTCCGCGGGACGCGACCCGGCCGCTGAGGAACGCGATCACGGTGCTGGTCTCCCTGCTGCTCTGCGGTGCTTCACCGACCGCCCGCCCGGCGGGCGGTCTCGATTCTGCGGGCGAACTCCTGGCGGGCCCGGGCGAGGTGGGCCTGGGCGTTGCCGCGCCACAGGTGGCAGATGGCCAGGGCCACCGCGTCGGCGGCGTCGGCGGGCCGGGGCGGGCCGTCCAGCCGCAGGATCCGCGCCACCATGACGCCCACCTGGGCTTTGTCGGCGCGCCCGCTTCCGGTGATGGCGGCCTTGACCTCGCTGGGCGTGTGCAGGGCGACGGGCAGGCCGCGGCGGGCGGCGCAGACCACGGCGACGGCGCCGGCCTGCGCGGTGCCCATGACGGTGCTGACGTTGTGCTGGGCGAAGACCCGTTCCACGGCGACCGCGTCGGGCCGGTAGTCGTCGAGCCACTGCTCGATGCCCTGTTCGATGCCGAGCAGCCGCGCGGGGAGTTCGTCCTCGGCGGGGGTGCGCACGGTTCCCGCGGCGACCATGGTGAGCGCGCGGCCGACGGCGCCGTCGACCACGCCCACGCCGCACCGGGTCAGTCCCGGGTCGATTCCCAGTACGCGCACGGTTCCCCCGTTTCTCGAACGCTCGTTCGCAGAGCCTACCCTCCGCGGCGTCCTCGGGCGTACCCGGGAACACGCGCGCCCCGGCGCGGGCCGGGGCGCGCGTGAGAGGCGGCGGATCAGGCGATCTTCGCCATGACGTCGTCGGGGATGTCCGCGTTGGTGTAGACGTTCTGCACGTCGTCGGAGTCCTCCAGGGCGTCGACGAGGCGCAGCACCTTCCTGGCCCCCTCCTCGTCGAGGGGGACCTCCATGCTCGGCAGGAAGCTCACCTCGGCGGACTCGTACTCGATCCCGGCGTCCTGCAGGGCGGTGCGCACCGCGACGAGGTCGCTGGCCTCGCAGACGACCTCGAACGCCTCGCCCAGGTCGTTGACGTCCTCGGCGCCGGCTTCGAGCACCGCGAGGGTGACGTCGTCCTCGGTGGTGCCCTCCTTGGGGACGATCACCACGCCCTTGCGGTTGAACAGGTAGGACACCGATCCCGCGTCGGCCATGGAGCCGCCGTTGCGGGTGACCGCCACGCGCACCTCGGAGGCGGCGCGGTTGCGGTTGTCGGTGAGGCACTCGACCAGCAGGGCGACACCGCCGGGGGCGTAGCCCTCGTACATGACGGTCTGCCAGTCGGCGCCGCCGGCCTCCTCGCCGGCGCCGCGCTTGCGGGCGCGCTCGATGTTGTCCAGCGGGACCGAGTTCTTCTTGGCCTTCTGGATGGCGTCGTAGAGCGTCGGGTTGCCGTCGGGGTCACCGCCGCCGGTGCGCGCCGCAACCTCGATGTTCTTGATCAGCTTTGCGAAGAGCTTGCCGCGCCTCGCGTCGATGACGGCCTTCTTGTGCTTGGTGGTGGCCCATTTGGAGTGGCCGGCCATGCCTATCCTTTCACCATGTCGACGAAGAGCCGGTGGACACGCGTGTCACCGGTGAGTTCGGGGTGGAACGAGGTCGCCAGCAGCCTCCCCTGCCGCACCGCAACGATCCTATCGGCCTGGTCTCCTCGGGGGACGCGCCCGATCACCCGGGCGGCCGGGCCGACCGACTCGACCCAGGGGGCGCGGATGAAGACCGCCTCGACGGGTCCGCCGTCCACTCCGGTCACCTCGACCGGCGCCTCGAAGGAGGCGTTCTGGCGTCCGAAGGCGTTGCGCCGCACCGTCATGTCGATTCCGCCGATGGTCTGCTGACCGGGGACTCCGCCCTCGATGCGGTCGGCCAGCATGATCATGCCCGCGCAGGTGCCGAAGGCGGGCAGTCCCGAGGCGATGCGTTCACGCAGCGGTTCGAGCAGGTCGAAGGCGACGGCCAGGCGCCACATGGTGGTGGACTCCCCGCCGGGGACGACCAGGCCGTCGACCGAGTCGAGTTCGTCGGGGCGGCGGATGCCGCGGGCGCGGGCGCCCGCGTGTTCCAGGGCGCGGACGTGTTCGCGGACACCGCCCTGGAGCGCGAGCACTCCGATGACGGGTGGGGCGGATGACAAGGGGCGACCTCGCTTGGCTGCTCGTGCTGCTCGGTCCGCCGACGTGCAGTTCGGCGGCGCGGGCCGGGCCCGAGACGCCGTCCCGCGTTCTCCAGGGTAGGCGGTGCGGCGGGACGGGAGGGACCGTGCGGAGGTCGCCGGCGTCGGATTCGGCGGCGCCGCTGTCCGTGCCGGGGAGTTCCCGGGGCACCGGGAGCGGTGCCCCGGACAGGCGGGGCGCCCGGTGCCGGCACCGGGCGCCCCGCCTGCGGGAACGGGCCTACCAGCCGCGTCCCGCGTAGCGCTGGGAGGCGTCGAGTTCGTCGAGGTTGATGCCGACCATGGCCTCGCCCAGGCCGCGGGAGACCCGGGCGATGACGGCGGGGTCGTCGTAGGCGGTGGTGGCCTCGACGATGGCCTTGGCGCGCTTGGCCGGGTCGCCGGACTTGAAGATGCCCGAGCCGACGAAGACGCTCTCGGCGCCCAGCTGGCGCATGAGCGCGGCGTCGGCGGGGGTGGCGACGCCTCCGGCGGAGAACAGCGGGACGGGCAGCCTGCCCTCGCGCGCGACCTCCCGGACGATCTCGTAGGGGGCGCGCAGCTCCTTGGCGGCGGCGAACAGCTCGGCGTCGTCGAGCTGGGTGAGCCGCCGCATCTCGGCGCGGATCTGCCGCATGTGGCGGACGGCCTCGACGACGTTGCCGGTGCCGGCCTCGCCCTTGGAGCGGATCATGGCCGCGCCCTCGGCGATGCGGCGCAGCGCCTCGCCCAGGTTGGTGGCGCCGCACACGAACGGCACGGTGAAGTCCCACTTGTTGATGTGGTTGGCCTCGTCGGCGGGGGTGAGCACCTCGGACTCGTCGATGAAGTCCACGTCCAGCGCCTGGAGGACCTGCGCCTCGACGAAGTGGCCGATGCGGACCTTGGCCATGACGGGGATCTCCACGGCGTTCTGGATGCCCTCGATCATGTCCGGGTCGGACATGCGGGCCACGCCGCCGTCGCGGCGGATGTCGGCGGGGACCCGCTCCAGGGCCATGACCGCGACCGCGCCGGCGTCCTCGGCGATCCTGGCCTGCTCCGGCGTGACCACGTCCATGATCACACCGCCCTTGAGCTGCTCGGCCAATCCGCGCTTGACGCGGACGGTGCCGACCGTGCTTTCGGTTGTGTTCTCGGCGGTGTTGGTCACGGCTTCGGACTCCAGGTTCTCGGTGGACACGGCTATCGCCTCGATGCGAGGAGGATCTTATTGGGTGGGATGGGCGCGGTGTACGGCGGCCTCCCCTCTCCACCCCTTCATGGTAGATCCGGTTTTGTCCGCTTTTACGGACATTCCGGAGTCAGGGGAGGCGGTTGTACGCCACAGTGGCGACCCGTTGGCACAACACCGCGCCGTCACCGCTCATTCCCGCCTCCCCCGGGCAGGTCGGGCCAGTGCTGGTCGAGCGGTGCGGGCGGCTCGTCGTCCATCTCGAAGTAGGCGGGCAGCCGCGCGTGTCCGGCCAGGTGCAGCGCGCCCACCAGGCGGGAGGAGCGGGCGGTGTGGATGGCGGTGACGGTGTCGTTGTGGAAGCGGCGGGCGATGTGGACGTGCCGGGCGGCGGCGTACGTCTCGGCGAGCAGGTCGCCGCCGTCCGCCACGGCGCCGGTCTCGGCGAGGACCGCGCGCAGGACCCGGGAGAGGTTGCTCTCCGCCACCTCGCGGTCGGCGCGCTCCCCGGCGCGCCGGGCCCGGGCCGCGGCGTCGGAGAGCAGCACGCTGGCGGCCGGCCCCAGCACCCCGGAGGCGGCCACTTCGCCCACCACCGCGCCGCGGCGGGCCAGCGCCGCGTCGAGCGCGGCCTGCGCGGTCTCCAACCGGGTGTGCAGGCGGTCCAGCCGACTGGCCCGCCAGGACAGGTAGAAGGAGACCGACAGCAGTACCAGCAGGGTGCAGACGACGGCGAGCGCCTCGGTCACCGGTCGCTCCCCGTCCCCACCAGTCCGCCGGCCCCGACGGGCAGCACCGTCTCGTACACGCGCACCACGTCGGCGGCGACCGCGGGCCAGTCGTAGGCGCGGACCGCCCGGAGCGCCGCCCGGGACAGTTCCGCCCGCCGCGCCGGATCGTCCAGCAGCGCGGCGGCCCGTCCGGCGAGCGAGCGGGCCCGGCCGACAGCGAAGAGCTCCCCGGCCGCGCCGCCGCGCAGCACGTGCCGGAACGCGGGGATGTCGCTGGCCAGGACGGTCGCGCCCGCGGACATGGCCTCGGTCAGGACGATCCCGAAGCTCTCACCGCCCAGGTTGGGGGCGCAGAAGACGTCGACGGAGCGGTAGACGCGTGCCTTGTCGGTGTCGCTGACCCGTCCCAGGACGGTCACCCGGTCCCGCAGGTCCGGGTCGACGCGGGCGCGCACCTCCGCGGCGTCGCCGGGACCGGCGAGCAGCAGCCGCAGGCCCCGGCGGCGGCGTCCCAGGTCGTTGAAGGCCTCCAGGAGCACGGCCAGGCCCTTGCGGGGCTCGTCCATGCGGCCGAGGAAGCCGATCGCCCCGCCCTCTCCGGGCCATCCGGGCAGCGGCTCGGCGTCGGCGTAGCGGCGCGTCCACACCCCGTTGGGGATGAGCACGGCGTCTCCGCCGAGGTGCTCGACCAGGGTCTTGCGGGCGGCCTCGGAGACGGCGATGCTGCCGTTGACCTTCTCCAGCGCGGTCTGCAGCATGCCGGCGGAGGCGGCCATGGCCCGGGAGCGGGGGTTGCTGGTGTGGAAGGTCGCCACGATGGGGCCGTCCGCCACCCAGCAGGCCAGCAGGGACAGGCTGGGCGCGGCGGGTTCGTGCACGTGCAGCACGTCGAAGGCGCCGTCGCGGACCCAGCGGCGGACGCGGTTGGCGGTGCGCAGCCCGAAGGCGAGGCGGGCCACCGAGCCGTTGTAGGGCACCGGGACGGCGCGGCCCGCGGAGACGATGTGGGCGGGCAGTTCGGTGTCGGCGTCGCAGGGGGTCAGCACCGACACCTCGTGGCCCAGTTCCATGAGCGCCTCGGCGAGGTCGCCGACGTGCTGCTGGACCCCGCCGGGGACGTCCCAGGAGTAGGGGCAGACCAGACCGACCCTCATCGGCTCGCCCCTCCTGCCGGTCCGGCGAGGTCGGCGGTGAACACGGGTTGCATCATGTGCCAGTCCTCGGGGTGTGCGGCGATCTCCTGTTCGAAGACGCACGCCAGCTCCTGGGTCATCGCGCGGATGCGGGCGGCGCGGTCTCCCTGGGAGGGCGGTGCGATCTCCTCGTGTACCCGAATGCCCCAGTGCGGTCCGTCGAACCACAGCGACACGGGCATCAGCGCCGCGCCCGTGGCCAGCGCCAGTGCGGCGGGGCCCGCGGGCATCCGTGCGCGCTCTCCGAAGAGGGTGACCTCGACCCCCTGGGCGGTGAGGTCGCGGTCGGCCAGCAGGCACACCAGGCCGCCCGCGCGGAGCCGGCGGGCGAGGGTGCCGACCGTGTGGCCGGCGCCCCCGCTGAGGGGGAGGACCTCCATGCCCAGCTGCTCGCGGACCGCGGTGAAGCGCCGGAACAGGCTTTCGGGGCGCAGCCGTTCGGCGACCGTGGTCAGCGGGGTGCCGCGCAGGGCGATCCAGGCGCCCGCGTGGTCCCAGTTGCCCATGTGCGGCAGGGCGGCGACGACGCCGCGGCCCGCCTCCAGGTGGGCCTCAAGGGCCTCGATCCCGCTGCTGCGGGTGCGGTCGAGGAGTTCGTCGCGGTCCATCGAGGGCAGCCGGAACAGCTCGTACCAGTAGCGCAGGTAGGAGCGCATGCTGGCCCTGGACAGGGCGCGCAGTTCGGCCGGGGTGGCGTCGGGGCCCAACAGGCGGCGCAGGTTCGCCTCCAGTTGGCGGACCCCGCCCAGGCGCCGCCGCCACGCGTGGTCGGCGATCCTGGTGAAGGCCCACTGCCCGGTCCGTTCGGGCAGGTGCCGGACGAGGGTCCAGCCCAGTGAGTAGGCCGCGGCGACGGCGCGGTCCGTGGTGCCTGGACGCATGGTCAGGGAGTCTCGGTCTCTGCTTTCTCGGTGGTCCTGTTCTCGGGGCCGGTCAGCCGGATGCGGGTCTCCACCAGGCGCTGCACGATGGTGACGGCGCTGAGGAAGGACAGCAGCCACAGTCCGGCGGCCAGGACGTAGGGGACCCCCAGCCCGTGCAGGCCGGTGGCGGTCAGGACGAGGATGAGGCGTTCGGTCCGCTCGGCGATGCCGACGTCGCAGTTGGCGCCCAGGGACTCGGCGCGCGCCTTGATGTAGGACACCCCGAAGCCGCTGATCATGCAGAACAGCGCCAGCCAGGCGAGGACCTCGTCGCGTCCGCCGCCCATAAGCCATACCAGCAGGCCCGCGAAGACGGCCGCGTCGGAGAGCCGGTCCAGGGTGGAGTCGAGGAACGCCCCCCAGGGGCTGGTCTCCCCGGAGGCGCGGGCGACCGCGCCGTCGAGCATGTCGAACAGCGCGAAGAAGGCGATGACGACGGTGCCGATGTAGAGCTCCCCCAGGGGGTAGAACACCAGCGAGCTGATGACGACGCCGGCGGTCCCCACGAGCGTGACCGTGTTCGGGGTGACGCCGATGCGCACGAGGCCGCGGCCGATGGGGGTGAGCAGTCGGGCGGTGGCGGGACGCAGGATTCTCAGCATGGTCTCTTCATCGTCGTGGGGTTCGGCTCGGTCTCGGAACTGCAGCGCCTGGCCGCGGGGCTCACGTCCCGGTCGTCCAGCCTGCCGGGGCTCCCGGGAGCCTGCCGCGGTTGCGGGCGATCCAGCGGTAGACGGCCCCGGCGGCGTCGCGCAGGAGCGGGCGGCGCAGCAGTGAGCCGAGCGGCCACCAGTACGGGTGGGCGCTGTTGAGCAGGAGCACCGCGGCGGCGTCCACCCCGCCCCAGACGCGGCGCCCGTCGGGGTGCAGCAGCAGCACCTCCTCGCGGGCGCGGCGGCGCAGCGGCCCGTCGAGCCCGAGGTCCTGCCAGGCCGCGGTGCGCACTCCGCTGCCGTCGATGACGCGGCGTTCGGCCACGCGCACCCAGGAGACGCAGAAGCCGCAGTCCCCGTCGTAGGCGAGCACCGGGGCGGTCATGGCCTCGGCCAGTGGGCGACGAGCTGTTCCCGGGTCTGGTCGAGCAGCTGGGGCAGCACCTTGGTCTGTCCCACCACCGGCATGAAGTTGGTGTCGCCGCCCCACCGGGGGACGACGTGCTGGTGCAGGTGGGCGGCGATGCCCGCGCCCGCGGCGACGCCCAGGTTCATGCCGACGTTGAAGCCGTGGGCGCCGTAGGCGGAGCGCAGTGCGGTGATGCCGGCCTGGGTCAGCGCGGCGATCTCGGCGGTCTCGTCCTCGTCGAGCTCGGTGTAGTCGGCGACGTGCCGGTAGGGGCAGACCATGAGGTGTCCGCTGTTGTAGGGGTAGAGGTTGAGCAGCGCGAAGGCGGTCTTGCCGCGGGCCAGTACGAGTCCCTCCGCGTCCGGCAGTTCCGGGGCCCGGCAGAACGGGCAGCCGTCGCCCGGTCCCGTCCCGCTGGGTTTGTTCTCCCCCTTGATGTAGGCCATGCGGTGCGGGGTCCACAACCGCTGGAGTCCGTCGGGACCGCGCGTCTGCCGGCCCTCGCCGTCGTCCGGGGTTTCCCGCTGCATACTCACCGACCCGCCTTTCTCGTCCTTGCAACGCAAGCATAGAACCGGGCCGCCCCCGAGTGGTCGGGGCGGCCCGGCACGGCCGGTCTCGGGAGTCAGGCGACTCCGGGGGCCTCGTCCTCGGCGTAGCGGCTGTGCAGCCGGACCGGTGCGGCGGCCGCCTCGCGCTTCTTCCTGCGGCGCCGGGAGGCCAGGAGGTTGAGGGCCTCGACGAAGACCGAGAAGCCCATGGCGGCGTAGATGAAGCCCTTCTCGATGTGGAAGGAGAAGCCCTCGGCGACCAGGCTCATGCCGATGAGCAGCAGGAACGCCAGGGCGAGCATTTTGACGCTGGGATGCCTGTTGACGAACTCCGCCAGCGGGTTGGCCAGGAAGAGCATGACGACGACGGCGATGACGACGGCGGCGACCATCACCCAGATACCGAGGCCGGCGGGGTTGATCATGCCCACCGCGGTGATGACGGAGTCGAGCGAGAAGACGATGTCGAGGACGACGATCTGGGCCACCACGGCGCCGAACACGGCGCCTCCCTTGGCGCTCTTGTGGCCGGTTTCCCCTTCGAGGCTCTCGTGGATCTCGTAGGTGCCCTTGGCCAGCAGGAAGAATCCGCCGCCGAGCAGGATGATCGACTGGCCGGAGAATTCGAGGGAGCCGATCGCGAAGAGCGGGGTGGTGAGCTGGACGATCCAGCTGATGGAGCCCAGCAGCATCAGGCGGGTGATCAGTGCCAGGGCGATCCCCGTCTTCCGGGCCTTGCTGCGCTGGTGTTCGGGGAGCTTGTTGGACAGGATCGAGATGAAGACGAGGTTGTCGATCCCGAGCACGATCTCCAACAGCGTCAGCGTCAGAAATCCGACGATGAGATCAGCGGTCATGGATTCGCGCGACTCCGGGAGTGAGGACGGGTACGGGGCACGGTCAGAAAACGGAAGGACTCTAGGGGAGAGAAAATAAGCTTCGTATAAAACTGACGGTCAGGAATCGTGCTCCACCCCCAGCAGGGCGCGCAGGTGACGCGGCGGCGGGGTGCCGTGCGCGAGCAGCGCGTCGTGCCGGCTCCGCCGGTCGGTGTGCGGACGCCGCGCCGCCAGGTCCCGGAGAATGTCGCTGACCTCCCGGTATCCGACATAGTAGGTGGCCAGTTGGGCGCTGGTGAGCTGGACGCGCCGCCACTTGCCCGCGGCCTCGCCCTCCTCCTGGTGGCCGCGTCCGGTGAGCAAGGCCACAACGCCGGCCTCGTCGATGTCCCCGACGTGGAACCGCACGTCCACGATCGCGTTGAGCACGGTGCGCAGCCGCATCTTCAGCTGGGCGAGGCGCAGGGCCAGGTCGTCGGCTCCGCCGTCGCCGGTCCAGCCCGCGCGGGCCACCGCCTCCTCGGCGTAGACGGCCCACCCCTCGATCAGGGAGCCGCTGCGCAGCACGGAGCGCACCCGGGTGGGGCCGCGGTGCGCGGCGGCGTGTGCGAGCTGCAGCGCGTGCCCGGGCACGGCCTCGTGCGCCATCAGGTTGCGCAGCGCGAAGGCGTGGTACTCGCGGTGGAAGGACGCGCGCAGCCCGCTCGGCCAGTCGTCGGGCGGCGGGGCCACGGCGACCAGGGTGGGCTCGTCGGAGGGAGGCGCGAGCGGTCCGGGCGGATCGCAGTAGGCGACGGCCACACCGCGGCGGACCTCGGGCATGGCGACGACGCGCACCTCCCGGTCGGGGACGGTGACCAGGCCGAGGTCGGCGGTGCGGGCCACCAGGTGGTCGAGAGCGCGTGCGCACAGCGGCCGCACCTCCTCGGGCGGGCACGCCGCCTCGGCGGCGAGCCGGTCCAGCGCCGCGCGGACCTGGCCCGCGCGGCGCGGCCGGCCCTCGTAGGCGGCGGCGACCTCGGCGATCTCCTCCTCGGTGGCGATCAGGTCGCTCTCGGCACGGGTGAGCAGGGTCTGCGGGTCCAGTTCGGAGTCGAGGGTGTACCACAGCTGCGCGGCGTAGTCCCGCTCCCCCAGGCGCGGGTCGGCGGTGGCCCCGTCGAGGCGGGACTCCAGCCAGGCGGCGTGCTCGGTGAACGCGCGGTGCGCGGTGTCGCGCAGGTCGGCCAGTCCCGAGCGGTGCCCCCCGTGGGCGGCGAGCAGCCGGTCGACGTCCGCGCCCAGCATCGCGGCGGCGCTTCGGGCACGGCCGATGGCGGTCTCGACGTGCACGCGGGGCATGCCGGGGCCGTCCGCCAGCAGGGCGCGCGACTGGCGCAGCGCGTCCGGCAGGGCCGAGCAGTAGGCGGTGAGCGCACCGAGGCGTTCGGCGGGGGCGAGGGGGCCGCGGTGCAGGATCGCGTAGAGCGCGTCGCCGGGCAGCGTGTGCAGCGGGTCCCAGGTGTGCGGGCGCAGTTCGGTGGTGCGCCACAGGTCCGCACCGAGGCGGGTGCGCAGCATCTCCAGGTCGACGCGGTCGGCGACGGGCAGCAGCGTGTCGTCGATGTCGTCGAGGGCGCGCAACCCGTCGGCGAGGACGTCGGCGCGGTCCTGCCAGGCCCCGGGCGACCGGTCGGCGAGCTGTCCGGCGCGGCGGGTGTCGCCGAGGTGCAGGGCCCACTCGGGGTGGTCGGCGAGCAGCCGGTCGAGGATCTTCTCGGCGGTGGCGCGGAACCGGTCGGTCATGGCGTTGACGCCGGGGTCGGGACGCTGGGGTTCGGCTGGCGGAGTCATCGTCTCCATCCTGCCAGCGCCCCACCCCCGGGACCGGACATCGCGCGGAGTGTCAGTCCTCGGTGGGGAACGCGGCGGTGCCGAGGGTCGATGCGAAGGGCTCGGGGAGGGTGATCGTCTCCCCGGCGGACCGGCGGGCCCCCGGAGGCCGCGCACCCGGTCGCCCTTGTGGGAGGCGGGCGGGCCGCCGTGGACGCCGTTCCACGACCACCAGGAGCGGTCGGCCCTCAGCGGGGGTCGGGGGCCACCGTCGTCACGGGGGCTCCCCGGGCACGCGGAACACGTGAGTCGGAATTCCAACCAACCGGACGGCAGGAGCCTGACACCCGGTGAGTTGGAGAACCGAACCCGCCTCCGGGACCCCGGCGGGGCCGGAGGCTGCACGCCTCCGGCCCCGCCGGGAGCCTGCTCCGGTCACACCTGGCGGCGCTCCCGGATCGCGGCGAGGATCTCGGCGACCGCCTCGTCGACGGGGACGCCGTTGTTCTGCGAGCCGTCGCGGTACCGGAAGGAGACCGCGCCCTTGCTCACGTCGTCGTCACCGGCCAGCAGCATGAAGGGGATCTTCTGCTTCTGGGCGTTGCGGATCTTCTTCTGCATCCGGTCGTCGCTGGAGTCCACCTCGACCCGCACCCCGTGCTCGCGCAGCCGGCGCGCCACCTCCTCCAGGTAGGGCACGTGCTCGCCGGCGATGGGGATGCCCACGGCCTGCACCGGGGCCAGCCAGGCGGGGAAGGCGCCCGCGTAGTGCTCCAGCAGCACCGCGAAGAAGCGCTCGATGGAGCCGAACAGGGCGCGGTGGATCATCACCGGGCGCTGCCGGGAGCCGTCGGCGGCCTGGTACTCCAGCTCGAAGCGCTTGGGCTGCTGGAAGTCGACCTGGATGGTGGACATCTGCCAGGTGCGGCCGATGGCGTCCCTGGCCTGCACGGAGATCTTCGGGCCGTAGTAGGCGGCCCCGCCCGGGTCCATGACCAGTTCCAGGTTCTGCTTCTGGGCGGCCTGCCGCAGGATCTCGGTGGCCTCCTCCCACTCCTCCGGCTCGCCCAGGAACTTCGGGGAGTCGTCGCGGGTGGACAGCTCCAGGTAGAAGTCGCTCAGGCCGTAGTCGCGCAGCAGGTCCAGCACGAAGGTGAGCAGGCTGTCCAGCTCCGCCGGCATCTGCTCCTTGGTGCAGTAGATGTGCGAGTCGTCCTGGGTGAACCCGCGCGCCCGGGTCAGGCCGTGCACCACGCCGGACTTCTCGTACCGGTAGACGGTGCCGAACTCGAACAGCCGCAGCGGCAGCTCGCGGTAGGAACGGCCCCGTGCCCGGTAGATCAGGTTGTGCATGGGGCAGTTCATGGCCTTGAGGTAGTAGTCGGCGCCCTCGAACTGCATGGGCGGGAACATGGCGTCCGCGTAGTTCGGCAGGTGGCCGGAGGTCTCGAACAGCCTGGCCTTGGAGATGTGCGGGGTGTTGACGAACTGGTACCCGGCCTCCTCGTGGCGGCGGCGCGAGTACTCCTCCATCTCCTTGCGCACCACCCCGCCCTTGGGGTGGAACACGGCCAGGCCCGACCCGAGCTCGTCGGGGAAGGAGAACAGGTCGAGCTCGGCGCCGAGCTTGCGGTGGTCCCGCTTGGCCGCCTCCTCCAGCATGGTGAGGTAGGACTTGAGCGCGTCCCTGGTCTCCCAGGCGGTGCCGTAGATCCGCTGCAGCTGCGGGTTCTTCTCGCTGCCGCGCCAGTAGGCGGCGGCGGTGCGCATCAGCCGGAACGCGGGGATGACCCTGGTGTCGGGCAGGTGCGGGCCGCGGCACAGGTCCTTCCAGCACACCTCGCCGGTGCGGGGGTGCAGGTTGTCGTAGATGGTGAGCTGTCCCGCGCCGACCTCGACGCTGGCCCCCTCGGCGGCCTCGCCCGCGCCGCCCTTGAGGTCGATCAGCTCCAGCTTGTAGGGCTCGTCGGCGAGCTCGGCCCGGGCCTCGTCGTCGGTGACGGCGCGCCGGGAGAAGCGCTGGCCCTGCTTGACGATCTCCTGCATCCGCTTCTCGATGCGCTTGAGGTCCTCGGGGGTGAACGGCTCGGCGACGTCGAAGTCGTAGTAGAAGCCGTTCTCCACGGGCGGGCCGATGCCCAGCTTGGCCTCGGGGAACAGTTCCTGGACGGCCTGGGCGAGCACGTGCGCGCAGGAGTGGCGCAGGATCGCCCGCCCCTCCTCGGAGTCGATGCGGATCGCCTCCACCACGTCGCCGTCGGCGAGTTCGTGGGCGAGGTCCCGCGGCTCCCCGTTGACCAGGGCGGCGATCACGGTTCGCCCGTCCGCTTCCAACGCCTGGCCCGCCGTGGTGCCCGCCGCCACCGCACGCTCGGTTCCGGCGAGGGTGATACGCAGTTCAGGCACGGCGGACACGGTGTCTCCTCGAAAAGTTCTCGTCGGCTGTCGACCGGACCGGCGGGTCCGGCGGCGGGGTCGTCCCGTCGTTCCGATGCTAGCGGCCTCCGGCCGCGCGCGCCGCACCGCCGACCCGGTGGTGCATCGGCGGATCTCGCGGGTAGATCTTCCGTCGAGACCTCACCGAAGAGGGAGAGAACAGGTGCGCATCGTCATCGTGGGGGCGGGAATCGCCGGACTCACTCTCGCGGTCGCGCTGCGCCGCCACGGCATCGCCCCGGTCGTTCTGGAGCAGTCGCACCGCCCTGTTCCGCCCGGGACCGGGATCCAGGTTCCCCCCTCCGTGGTCCACCGGCTCAGGGCGCTGGGCCTGGGCGGAGCCCTGGACCGCCGCGGCGTCCGTCCCGCAGGAGTCGACGTCCTGGACTGGCGGGACGGCTCCGTCCTGGACTCGCTGCCCCTGGGCCCCGACTGCGAACGCCGGTTCGGCGCGCCCTACTACACGATGCTCCGCTCGGAGCTGCACGCGACGCTGCTGGACGCGCTGCCCGCCGGGACGGTGCACACCGGCCGCTACGTCACCGACGTGCTGGACGGCGTCGACGTGGTCACCCTGTACTGCGCGGACGGCAAGCGGGTGCACGCCGAGGCGGTGGTCGCCGCGGACGGGGCCCACTCGACGGTGCGCCAGGCCGTGCTCCCCGCCGTGTCCCGCCCCTCACCCCTGCGGATCTGCCGGGGGCGGACGCCCGCCGTGCTCGTGCCGGGCGCCGACGCTCTGCGGATCAGGGTGTGGCCGCGCTCGGACCGGTACTTCGCCTGCTACCCGGTGGAGGGCGGGCGCACCGTCAGCTTCGGCGCGGTCCTGCCCGGCGAACCGGGGCGGCTGGAGTCCTGGGTCCCCGGCCGACGGGTCGGCGACCTGCTCGCCGCCTTCGCCGGTTGGAGCGGGGAGGTCACCGACCTGGTCGCTGCCGCGGAGTGGATCGGCGTGTGGACCCCGCACCGGCACTCCCCGTCCCGCGCGTGGTGCCGGGGCCGGGTGGCGCTCATCGGCGACGCGGCCCATCCGGAGCTGCCGTTCCTGCCGCAGGGACTGGCCCAGTCGGTCGAGGACGCCGTGGTGCTGGCCGGGCTGCTGCGCACGGCCACCGGCCCGACGGTGGAGAAGGTGCTGGAGCGGTACGCGGCGGCACGGCGGGGACAGGTCGGCCCCGCCGTGGACCTCACCCCGGACCGGCTGGACTCGCTGCTCGAACTGCGCGCCGCGGGGGTCGGGACCGAGGGCCGCTGACCGCCCCGTCCGCCGGGTCGGCAGGGTGCGACGTGGTGTTTTCCACCGACCGCCGTCCCGGGGGCAGCTATCGTGGTGACCATGTCCGCCCACCCAGCGACCGGTTCGGACGGTGTGCCTCCCGCGGCACCGCAGCTCCGCAGCCGCAGCAGAGTCCGCCGATGGCGGAGGCTCCGCGTCCACGCGCGCTTGTGGCGCAGGCGCATGCACTCCCATCCGGCGCTTCACCTGACCTGGCGGTTCACGGTCGGCCTGGTCGGCTCGGTCGTCCTGCTGGGCGGCGTGGTGATGTGCGTGACTCCCGGTCCGGGGATCGGAGGGGTCATCGTGGGCCTGGCGATCCTGGCCACCGAGTTCTCGTGGGCGCGCCGCCTGCTGTGGCGGGCCCGCCGCTACGCCTCCCGGGTGCGGTCCCAGGCGGCCGAGAAGATCCGGGAGCACCGGCTGCGGTCGTCCTCCCGCGCGGGCGCGCGGGTGGTCCCCGATGCTGTCCCGAACCTGTCTGGACATCACAAAGCCCCAGGTGATCTACTGAAAGACTAGTAGGTAACCTGGGGCTCGTGGGCGATACTGGACTCGAACCAGTGACCTCGTCGGTGTGAACGACGCGCTCTAACCAACTGAGCTAATCGCCCTGCCTGGGTCCTGTTCCCCGTGCGGTGAACCGGACAAGGAAAACTCTAGCGCATCCGCGGGGGTGGGTGATCCACTCGGACGCGCGCCCCCTCGACAATGAGTGTGGTCGATGTCACATAATACTTGCGCAAGGGGAGGTCAACGCACACAAAATGTGAAAGCCCCTCATATACCGGCGATGTGGGCCCTACCCCGACCCGGGGACCCCCACACGCCACCCCAAGGGTGATGCGGCCCACAGGCCCTCCGGAAATTCTTCGTTTCCCCAGCTCATTACATTGGCCGAAGAGTGTGGGAAGTCCCGGCGCGACGCCGCCTCACCTCCAATCGAAAAGTTCCCCGGTAACGCGTCACTGATCGTCCGGCCCGTCGAGCGGACGAGATGGCAGTCCCCGACGCCTGGGGAAGCCCGGCCATCCGAACGCATCTGACCGGACGAGAGAAGGTTTGGCTTATGAACAGCAGCGGCACCTCTGTCACCTGCGAACTCGGTCTGCGACTGATCGTCCCCGACCGCGCCCCCGTGCCCCTGGTCGCCCGGCTCGACTACTCCGTGAGCGATCCCTACGCCATCAAGGCCGCCTTCCACGTGGGTGAGGACGAGCCCGTGGAGTGGATCTTCGCGCGGGAACTGCTGACCGTCGGCATCGTCCGCGCGGCCGGTGAGGGCGACGTCCGCGTCTGGCCCTCCCAGGGAGAGGGGAAGCGCACCGTCAACATCGCGCTGTCCTCGCCCTTCGGCCAGGCGCAGTTCGACGCGCAGGTGGCACCCCTGTCGGAGTTCCTGCACCGCACCTACGAACTGGTCCCGGCCGGCCAGGAAGGCGACTACATCGACCTGGACGCCGAGATCACCGAGCACCTCAGCTGACCGGGCCGCGGTCGGCGCCCCTGGCCGGCCCGGACGCCGCTGTCCCACGTGCGTCCGGCGACCGGGACCCTCCGAAAGTTCCCGATCAGGGGCTTACCCGGCCGCCTCCCGACTAAACCGCGATATGCGGCAGGCCACAGAAAGCGCCGCGGTTCCCGCAACCGCGGCGCTTTCCGCGTCCGAGGACCGCTCAGGGGTCCATGTCGGCCGCGCTGCGCTCGGCGAACACCCTCATGGCCTCGGCCGTGACGGGGCCGGGAGCCTCGGGCAGCGCCCGGCCGTCGACGGCGCGGATCGGCTGCACGTCCCGCCCGGTGGAGGTCAGGAACGCCTCGGTGGCCTCCGACAGCGCCGCCATCGGCACGTCCTCCTCCACACCGCCCACCCATTCCAGGACCAGCTCGCGGGTGATGCCCGCCAGCGGCCCCGCCGACAGCGGAGGCGTCACGAGCCGGCCGTCCAGGACCACGAAGACGTTGCTTCCCGTCCCCTCGCACAGGTTGCCCGCGGTGTTGGCGAAGATCGCCTCACCGGCGCCGCGTCGGCGCGCGTGGTCGAGGGCGAGCACGTTCTCGGCGTAGGAGGTCGTCTTCAGCCCGCTCAGCGCGCCCTTCTCGTTGCGGCTCCAGGGCACCACGGCCACGTCCACCGTCGGCGCGGGCCGGGCGAACGGCCCCACGGCCACCACCGCGGTCAGCTCCCCGCCCGTGCGTTCCGAGCCCAGCGGTCCCGGTCCCCCCGTCACGGTGATGCGCACCCGGCCGGGATCGGTGTCCGGGTTGGCCGCCAGGGCCTGGCGCACCCCGTCGCGGATGAGGTCGAGGTCGACCTCCCCCAGTCCCAGGCCGCGCGCCGACCGCGCCAGTCGGCGCAGGTGCCGGGTGAGCGCGAACGGTTGGCCGCCCACCGACTTGACCGTCTCGAAAACCCCGTCGCCGACCGTGACGCCGTGGTCGAGGACGGGAATCCGCGCCTCGCTCTCGTCCACCACACGGCCGGTGCCGTAACCGGCTCCGGCGATCCAGATCCTCATGCCCGTCCCTTCCCTCGTCCCTCTCGTCCCGAGGACGCCCCGCTCCTCCGGACCGCGTACCCGCGCCACCGTCAACAGGTTGACCGGCTCCGGCCGGAGCCCCCCGGGGCCGCGGATACGGGAGTACGGTAGCGAGTCGGTGTGGGACGTTCCGCCTCCTTCGCCCGCCCGTACCGGAAGACGACCACACCGGATCCCCAAACACATCACAAATGGCTATCATCTGGGCAACGCTCGTAGGACCACTGACAACCAACCGCCGGTGACCACCGGACCCCGCCTCCGGCTTCGGTCCGTCCACTTCCACACGACGACACAGATCAAGAGAGCCATGACCCCACGGAGCACCGCCCCTGGCGAACTGAGTTGGCTGCTCGACGACCTCCTCACCCGTGCGGAGGGCACGCACCACGCGATCGTGCTGTCCACCGACGGCCTGCTGATGGCCTCGTCGAGCCAGCTGGAACGTTCCGACGCCGAGCAGCTGTCCGCCATCGCCTCCGGGTTGCAGAGCCTGGCCGGGGGAGCGAGCCGGCGCTTCGGCTCCGGAAACGTGCGGCAGAGCATCATCGAGATGGACAAGGCGTTCCTCTTCGTCGCCGCCGCCGGCGAGGGAGCCTGCATGGCCGTCCTCGCCGACGCCGAGTGCGACGTCGGCATGGTCGCCTACGAGATGAACATGGTCATCCAACGCGTCGGCCAGTACCTCGCCGCCCCGCCGCGCCCGGACATCCCCCTCTCCCCCGGACCGACCGAACGCTGAACCGCCCGTTCGGTCGGCGGTCCCCACTCGCCGACCGGACGGCACACCCGCCGTTTCCCCGCTGCCGAGGCTGTCGAGTTTGTAGGACCGCCGGAATCCGCTACAGTTCTTAGCGCAGCAAGAGACGCCCTCCACGAGGGGGAAACGGTCTCTTCCGCGCGGACGTGGCTCAGTTGGTAGAGCATCACCTTGCCAAGGTGAGGGTCGCGGGTTCGAATCCCGTCGTCCGCTCGAAGTAACGCAGATGTGGAGCTTCACGCACCACGCGGACGTGGCTCAGTTGGTAGAGCATCACCTTGCCAAGGTGAGGGTCGCGGGTTCGAATCCCGTCGTCCGCTCGGCAGAGACCGCGACAGGGTCTCCGGGGCGATTAGCTCAGTGGGAGAGCGCTACCTTGACACGGTAGAGGCCACTGGTTCAATCCCAGTATCGCCCACCACAGCAGAACGCAGAGGGGTCCCTCCCGTCACGGGAGGGACCCCTCTGCGTTTCCTCAGGGGCTCGCCCCTGGCCACACGGTTCCGGTGCGGCGGCCGCCGCACCGGAACCGCCGGCGGGACGACGATGCCGCCGACCGCCTCCGCACGGACGGGCCGCGCGGCCGCACCCCGGACCGTCCACTCGGCGCCGCCGCGCGGGACCGCGGTGCGGGTTCAGTCCACCCCGAGCAGGTCGACGACGAAGACCAGGGTCTCGTTGGGCTTGATGACCCCGCCCACGCCCCGGGGGCCGTACCCCAGGTGCGGCGGGATGACCAGCTTGCGCCGTCCGCCCACGCGCATGCCCAGCACGCCCTGGTCCCAGCCCGCGATGACCCGTCCCGCCCCCAGGGGGAACCGCAGCGGCTCCCCGCGGTTCCAGGAGGCGTCGAACTCCTCCCCCGTGGAGTGGGCCACGCCCACGTAGTGGACGGTGACCACGGAACCGTGCCCGGCCTGCGCGCCGTCCCCGACCGTGATGTCGGTGACCTCCAGTTCGGCCGGCGGCGGACCGTCGATGTAGTCGATCTCGGGACGTTCGAGCGCCATGAGGCTCCCCCTGTCGTGGTTGGCAACAGGGTCATCAGCATAGGAGGTCGCGCACCCCGCTCCGACCCGTCCCGCGGACTCCGCCCCGGGCCCACCGCCTTGCGGAACGGCTCCGGCTGTGCGAGCCTGCGGAGTCGCGCCGGTGCGGACGGTCTCGACGAGGGAGCGGGCATGCATTTCGTCTTCATGGGGGTCTCCGGGAGCGGCAAGACCACCGTGGCGCGCGGGGTCTCCCAGCGGCTGGGGATCCCCTTCGCGGACGCCGACGACTTCCATCCCGAGGCCAACGTCGCCAAGATGGCCAACGGCGTCCCGCTGACCGACGCCGACCGGCTCCCCTGGCTGCGGTCGCTGGCGGCCTGGATCGGCGAGCACGAGGAGCGGGGCGACTCCTCGGTCCTGGCCTGTTCGGCGCTGCGCCGCTCCTACCGCGACATCCTGCGCGGCGGCGCCCCCGGCGTCTTCTTCGTCCACCTGCACGGCCCGGCCGAGCTGATCGGGGAGCGGCTGCGCCGCCGCCGCGGCCACTTCATGCCTCCCGGGCTCCTGGACTCCCAGTTCGCGGCCCTGGAACCGCTCGGCCCCGACGAGGCGGGCGTGGTCCTGGACGTCGCCGCCGCTCCCGAGGAGCTGGTGGCGGAGGCGGCGCGGACCGCCGCCGGACTCCTGGCCGAACGGCGCTGAGGGCCGCGGAGCGCTCAGCCGGGCAGCCAGAGCACCTCGACGTCGCCGCCGCGCCACTGCGGTGGCAGCACGGCCAGGGCGTCGGCCGCGGCGGCGCCGCGCAGCGAGGCGGGGCGGTCGTGCCCCACGGGGCGAGCGCGGTCCCCGACGACCCGGACCGCGACCAGGCGGGTGTCGTGCTCGTGCGCGGCCACGTCCCCGTCCAGACGGCACCGCGCCGCGCGGCCGGGCTCGGTCCCGGGCCGTCCGGTCATGGCGCGCAGCAGCGGGAGCAGCAGGGTCAGGGCCGCCGCCAGCGCCGCGCCCGGGTTGCCGGGCAGTCCCACCACCACCGGTCCGGGGCGCGCTCCCCCGCCCAGCCGGGCGAGCAGCTGCGGATGGCCGGGACGGCAGCGCACACCGTCCACCAGGACCTCGGCCCCGAGTTCGGCGAGTGCGCCGCGCAGGTGGTCGGCCGGCCCCACCGAGGAAGCGCCGCACACCACGACCACCGACTCGCCGTCGCCCTCGGCGAGGGCCGAGACCAGCGCCCCGAAGCCGTCGGGGACGCCGCGCAGCGCGGTGAGCACGCCGCCGCCCGCGGCCACCAGGCCGGGCAGCATGGGGCCGATGGCGTCGCGTACCGCTCCGGGGGCGGGAACCCCCGCGCGGACCAGTTCGTCGCCGCTGACCACGGCGCGCACCCGGGGCCGGTGGACGGGGAGGCGGTCGTGGGCCAGGCTCGCGGCCAGTCCGAGGACCGCGGGGGTGACGACGGTCCCGGCGGGCAGCACCGTCGCGCCCTCGGCCGTCTCCTCGCCGCGGCGCCGCACGTGGCGGCCGGGCCGGACGGCCCCGGTGAGCGTGTCGGCGTCCCGCCGGGCGTGCTCGTAGGGCAGGACCGCGCCGGTGCCCTCCGGAACGCGCGCTCCGGTGGCGACCTCCACCGCCTGTCCTGCGGAGAGCACGATGTCGTGCGGGTGGCCGGCCAGCACACGTCCGCGAACGGTCCAGGGGCCGCTCCCGCAGACCGCGTAGCCGTCCATGGCCGCCGCGTCGTAGGCGGGAGCGGCAATCCGGGCCCGCAGGTCTTCGGCGAGCACCCCGCCCAGGGCGTCGGCCAGGGCCTCCCAGCGCGCCGCGCCGGGGCCGCAGCGCCGTCCCAGGGACCGCGCCGCCTCTCGGGCCGCCGGCCAGGGCAGGGCTGCTCCGGGCGGTCCGCCTCTCGTCCCCGCCGCGGCGGGGTCGCCGTGTCGTCGCACGTCTCCCTTATATCCCCTCGGTCTCCGCGGGGCCGTGCGGCGCCGGTGTCCGGCCGTGTCACGGGGCCCGTCCGGGAGACACCGGCGGCGTATTCGATTTGCCGTCTCGGCAGATTCCGCTACAGTTCTTAATGCACGAGGGTGCGGGGCCGGTGTTCCGGTCCGGTACCGAACGGCACGCGGACGTGGCTCAGTTGGTAGAGCATCACCTTGCCAAGGTGAGGGTCGCGGGTTCGAATCCCGTCGTCCGCTCGGAGATCGGCGGTGCGGTTCTTCCCACCGTTGTTTTGTCCGGTGGAGTGGCCGAGAGGCGAGGCAGCGGCCTGCAAAGCCGTCCACACGGGTTCAAATCCCGTCTCCACCTCTGACTCCCCTGACCGGGGCGATTAGCTCAGTGGGAGAGCGCTACCTTGACACGGTAGAGGTCACTGGTTCAATCCCAGTATCGCCCACCAGTCATCGGTACCGGACGGCCGACCTTTCTGCAGAGGGTCGGCCGTCCGGTTTTTCGCGGCCTCCGCGGCCTGTCCTTCCCTCCCCGTCATCGGCGTCCGGTGGCCCGCCGCACCCGCGGAAACGCGGCGGATCTCGCCGGATCCGACCATACTGGCCTGGACAGAGGGCAGACGCCCGCACAACGACCGTTCGGGAGGTTCTTCATGGCTCGACCGCCGTCTCCGTACGACTTCCTGCCGCAGGTTCCCGCCTTCACCGTCACCAGCAACGACGTCTCCGACGGCCAACCGCTGGCCCGACCGCAGGTCAGCGGGGTGATGGGCGCGGGCGGCGAGGACGTCTCCCCGCACCTGACGTGGAGCGGCTTCCCCGAGGGGACCCGGAGTTTCGCGGTGACGTGCTTCGACCCCGACGCGCCCACGGCCAGCGGGTTCTGGCACTGGGCGGTGTGCGACATCCCCGCCGGGGTCACCGAGCTGGCCACCGGGGCGGGCGCGGAGGGCGGCGCGGGTCTGCCCCCGGGCGCGGTGATGCTCCGCAACGACGCCGGAAGCAAGGCGTACGTGGGGGCGGCCCCTCCGTCGGGGCACGGTCCGCACCGGTACTTCTTCGTCGTGCACGCCGTGGCCGTGGAGAGCCTCGGACTCGACGACTCGACCTCTCCCGCCGTCCTCGGCTTCAACCTGTTCTTCCACACGCTGGGACGGGGCATGGTCGTGCCGACCTACGAGGTCCCCTGACCCGTGCGGCGCCCGGGCCGCTCCGCGGAGCGGCCCTCCCCCGACCGCGGGAACCGGGATATCGTCGAAGGGCCCGCCGCCCGAACACGCCGAACCGGAGGAGGCGACGTGACGCCGGCTCCCGACCAGCACTCCCCCGTCACCACGGTGGTCCTCGACTACGGCGAGGTCCTCTCGGTGCCGCCGCCGCCCGCGGTGCGTGCCCGCCTGGAGGAGCTGAGCGCCGTTGCGGCCGAGAAGTTCTGGGACGCCTACTGGCAGGAGCGGCGCGCCTACGACTCCGGGCTCGACTCCCGCGAGTACTGGGACCGCGTCGGCGCCCGGCTCGGCGTGTCGTGGGAGCCCGCGGTACGGCAGGAACTGTGGGCGACCGACGTGGGCGGCTGGCTGCTCCCCGACCCGGAGGCCGCCGCCCTGGTCGCCCGGCTCGCCGCCGGCCCGACCCGGTTGGCCCTGCTGTCCAACGCCCCCCACGACCTGGCCGGCGCGCTGCGCCGCGCGCCGCTGCTGCGCGGCTTCGACTCCCTCTTCTTCAGCTGCGAGATCGGGCTGTGCAAACCCGATCCCGCGGTGTACGAGCACGTGCTGCGGGAGCTCGGCGTCGAACCCGGTGAGACCCTCTTCGTCGACGACCGGGAGGAGAACGTGCGCGCCGCGGCGGAGTTGGGGATCCGCGTCCACCACCACACCGGGGTGGCCGAGCTGGCCGGGCTGCTCCAGCAGCTGCTGCGGGATTGACCCGGCGATCGGCGGGTAGTCCCCGCTCCTGTCGTCTCCGGACCGCCCCGTCGTACGGCGCCGCCGGTCCTCCGGGCGACGCGGGGGACGTCGGCTGCTGTTCTCCCCGGGCATCCCGACGTATCGTGATTGAGACCCCGTCGGTCACGCGAAGGGGGAAAAGGGGATGCAGGACGAAGACCGTGTTCCGCCGAAGCGGATCCGCGCCTCGGACGCCGATCGGGACGCTGTCGCGGAGCGCCTCGCGGTCGCCCTGACCGAGGGCCGTCTCGACCTGGCCGAGTACGACCGCAGGTTGACCCTGGCGATGAACGCCGTGGTCATCGGCGATCTGCTGCCGCTGGTCGCCGACCTTCCCGAACCCGCTCGCGACGAGGTCGTCCCCGCCGACTCCGCCGACTCCCGCGAGCCCGCCCCCGCCTCCTCCTCGGCGTGGAAGGAGTGGGTCGACGAGTGGCGGTGGTGGTTGGGCGGCGCGATCATCATGAGCAGCATCTGGGGGGTCACGAGCATCATCGGCGGGGCGCTGCTGCCGTTCTGGCCGCTGATTCCGCTCGGTGTCTGGGCGGCGATCCTCCTCGCCGCGGCCGTGTGGCCGAATGATGAATCCCGTCGCCGCTGAGATCCGTCCGAGTAGCGGGGGCCGGATGCGCCGCGGAGCGCGCCGGGAGACGCCGTCCGGTCGCGGCCCGCTGCTTCGGGGCCCCGGCGGGGCCGGCGTTCCCCCAACTCCTCTAGATTGATCGGCAGACAGGAATCGAGGGCGGACATGAGCGACGACCACCTCCCCGCGGAGCGGATGCGTGCCTCGGACTCGGACCGGGACGCGGCCGCCGAACGGCTGGCCCTCGCCCTCTCGGAGGGCCGTTTGGACCTGACCGAATACGACGAGCGGCTCTCCGCGGCGATGCGCGCCAAGACCGTGGGGGAGCTCGCCGGGCTGACCGAGGACCTGCCCCCGGTCCCCGGCTCGGCAAGCGCCCCGGTGGACCTCGCCGAGGTCGGCTCCGCCCACGCCCCGGCGCCGACGTGGCGGGACCGGCTGGAGCCGTGGCGCGGTTTCGCCGGGATCTCGATCATCCTGGTGGGGATCTGGGCGGTCACCAGCGTGATGGCCGGGGAGCTGCTGTACTTCTGGCCCACGTGGCCGCTGGGGATCATGCTGGTCATCACCGCGGCCAACTCCCTGACCGGATCCTCGTCCCCGCGGCGGGGCCGGGACCGCTCCGCCGGCGAGGACTGACGCCGCGGGCTAGCCGGTGGCGTGCAGCCACCGCACCGGGGCGCCGTCACCCGCGTAGCGGAACGGCTCCAACTCCTCGTCCCAGGCGCGGCCCAGCAGTTTGTCCAGTTCCTCGGCGAGGTCGAGTCCGTGGGTGGCGGCGCGCTCCATGGCGTCGCGCAGTCGGGCCTCCGACACCAGGACCTCGCCGGAGGCGCTGGTCACCGCGCTGAAGAAGCCGAGTGCGGGGGTGTAGCTGTAGCGCACCCCGTCACAACCGGGCGTGGCGTCCTCGGTGATCTCGTAGCGCAGCCGCTGCCAGCCCCGCAGGGCCGAGGCGATCGCGCCGGACAGCCCGGGCGCCCCCTGCCAGTTGAGTTCTGCCCGGTAGGTGCTGGGAGCCGCCGGCTGCGGTTGCCAGTCCAGTTTCACAGGTACGCCGACAACGCCCGCGACCGCCCACTCGACGTGGGGACACAGCGCCGCGGGCGCGGAGTGGACGTACAAGACGCCACGTGCGGACACCGAACCTCCTGATACGAACGAGTGCGCTTCCCCGACGCCCCCGTACCCCCAGAGGAGATGTCCGTTGCTGGGTCTTCTCCTCTTTCCATTGTGTCCCATGCACCTCAGCAGCACCAGGGTTCAGAAGACCGAAAATGCCAAAAAGGTCCACATCCCGCAGGCCCGGCGGTTACCGTGTTTCTCCAGGCATGGCCGGATGTGTGATTTTACTGGGGGTGCCCTTGGGTGGCCAGACCCGCAAGGCTTCTTGTGTCAAGGAACTCGTCCGGCGTGCCGCGCACAACGACGAGGCGGCCTGGGACGCCCTGCTGGACCGGTACTCGGGGTTGGTCTGGGGGATCGCGCGTTCCTACCTCCTGCCCTTCCACGACGCGCAGGACATCACCCAAACGGTGCTGTGCAATCTCGCCGAGCACCTCACCCGGCTGCGCGACCCCGAGCGGCTGGGGGCGTGGCTGGCCACGGTCACCCACAACGAATGCCGCCGCCACCTGCGGATTCGCGGCAGGGACCGGCCGTTTCCGACCGAGGAGCTGGACGGTCCGGACCACCGGACGCCCGAGTCGATCAGCCTGGCGGCCGAGGACGTCGACCGGGTGCGCTCCGCGGTGGCGCAGCTGGAGTCCCCGGAGCGCGAGGTGGCCCGGGTGGACCTGTACCGTCCCGGACTGCCGCCGAGGGAGGCGGCCCGTCTGGCGGGCGTGTCCGTGGAGGAGCTGCTGCGGGCGCGGCGCCGGGCGCGGCGCCGACTGCACCGACTGCTCGGCCCTGAGGAGGATTGTTGAGCGACACTTCGGACCCCGCGGAGCGCCCGCCCGAGCGGGTGCTGGAGGCGGCCCGGGCGGCCTACCGGTCGCGCCGCCCCGACACACTGCTCGCCACCCCACTGGCGGACTCCGCCGCCGATGCGCTCCCGGGGCTGCGCAGGGGACCGGAGTCGGGGCCGCGGCTGCTCGCCTTCCGCGCCGCGGAATCGGAACTGCACCTGCATGTCACGGCCCGGGGCGACACCTGCGATCTGGTGGGCCAGTTCGTCCCCGCGGGCCGCTTCGCGGTGCAGCTGCGGCACGCCGGAGGGGTGGCGTCGCACTCCAGCGACCCGGGCGGCGCCTTCGTGGCGCGTTTTGTACCGCGGGGACCGGTCAGCCTCGTCTGCTTTCCCGTCGATTCGGCTGGTCCGGGCCTGACCGTGCCGTGGACGCTGCTGTGATCCGCCGGCCGCGCCATCGTTCACAAATCACCCGCACCACCACACCGGTAACTAATCATCCATTTCACGAAAAATAATTCACGCCCCTAGAAAAATGGATGTTCTTCCGCCTCTCTCGCCTTTTCCGAGGCGGGCTGCTATTACTTGGTGTGCCGTTTTCACCAAAGGCGTCGAACGTCTGCGAGTCCCCTCTCCGGACGGTTCGCCGCTCCGTTTCCCCGTTATTCCTCCGACCGATCCCCCACGGAAGGCGATAACGCATGGCGGACCCGCACCGGCCCTCCGGCCGTCTGCCCGTCTCACTGGTGGCACGCGATCCCGTCGAGGCGCGGCGGCGCGCCGACCGGCTGCTGGCCGGCTCCGCCGATCCGCGGACCCGGGCCTCCGCCCTGCGCGTGAGCGGCCTCGCCGCCTACGAGCTGGGCCTCGTCGAGGAGGCCCGGAAACGGCTGACCGCGGCGGTCCGTGTCGCGGTACGCGCCGACCTGGCCGACGAGGCCGCGCTGGCGCGGGCCTCCCGGACCGGGGTGCTGTCCCGCCACGGCGGCGGCCCCGCACCGCTGCCCGACTCCTCCCGCGGCTCGGCCATCCTGCTGCTGGCCCAGGGCGTGGCCGCCTGCCAGGACGGCCGTTTCGACGACGCCGTCGCCGCCTTCACCGCGGCCGAACCCGCGTTCCGCACCGCCTCCGACCCGCGTCTGCTCCCGGGGCTGCTGTGCAGCCAGGGACTGGCCCTGCTGCACGCCGAACGGCTGGCGGAGGCCGAGGACGTCCTGCACCGCGGACTGGCGCTGGCCGAACGGTACGTCCTCCCCCGGTTGGGCGCCGCCATCACCCAGAACCTGGGCTGCCTGGCGGCCTGCCGGGGCGACACGGCACTGGCCATGGAGCGTTTCGACGCGGCGGCGCCGCTGCTGGGGTCGCCGACCCGGCATCCCGCGCTCACCCTGGACCGCGCCCACGCCCTCGCCGACGCCGGCATGCTCCGCGAGGCCGGACTCCTGCGCCGCTCCCTCGGCCCGGTGCGCGGCGGCGGAGCCCACCGGGCGCTCGCCGAACTGCTGTCGCTGAAACTCGCTGCGGCGCGCGGCGACACGGCGGCGGCCGCGGCCGTGCTCCACCGGCTCCGGCGGATCTTCGGCACCGGGTCGTCGTGGCTGCGCACGGCCGAACGGATCACCGGGGACTTCGGGGACGTCCCAGCGGCGCGCAGCGCGCCGGAGCCGGCGGGCACTCCTCCGCCCGCGGCCTCCCCCCACCTGGAGTTGGCCGCGCACGCCCACCCCCCGCGCACCAGGCGGGCACTGCACGACGCCGCCGCGGCGCTGCGGGCGGGCGACGCCGCGGCCGCGCTGCGGCACCTGGAACGGACCCGGACCGTCTCCACCGGTTCCCACACCTGCCGGAACCAGAGGTGGGCGGCCCTGCTGGACCACTACCGCGCCGCGCACGCCGAGGCCGCGCGGGGAGTGGTCCGGGCCCGCCACCGGCTGGCCCGGCTTGAGGTGGAACTCGCCGTGGACCAGTGGCACCCCTGCTGCCGCCGCGGCGCGCCCTCCTCCCCCGACGGCGGAGATCTGCTGACCGGACTGGCCGCGAAGCTCGGTTCCCGGGCCCTGGTGCACTACCCGGACCTGGCCGCGGCGCCGGTGGCGATCACCCTGGTGGACGGCAGGGTCCGACTGCACGAACTGGCCGACGCGCGGACGGTCGCCGACGCCGTGGCCGCCTTCGAGCACCTGGCCAGGATGCAGGCGGTCGCCCTGCGCGCCCAGACCGCGCGGCTGCTGGCGGAGCGGGCCGAGAACGTGCACCGGCTCCTGGTGGCCCCGGTGGCCGCCGCGATCGGCGACCGTGACCTGGTGGTCGCGCCGGGCGCCGCCACCCAGACCCTCCCGTGGGGGCTGCTGCCCGCGCTGCGGGGACGTCCGGTCAGCGTGGTGCCGTCGGGGCAGGTCTGGCTGCGCTGCCGGGAACGCGCGCTCCGCTTCCGGCGGCGGCGTCCGCGGGTGCTGCTGGTGGCAGGGCCGCACCTGGCCGCGGCCGAGGCCGAGATCGCCGCGGTGGCCCGGCTGCACCCGGGGGCGCGGACGGTGGTCGGCGGCGAGGCCCGCTCCCGTACGGTGCTGCGCGGTCTCGCCCGCGCCGACCTGGCGCACCTCAGCGCGCACGGGTTCGAGTGGGACGGCGCCCCGATGTGCACCGGACTGTGGCTCGACGACGGCCCGCTGTTCGCCTACGACCTGGAGCGGGTGCGTCGGCTCCCCTCCCTGGTGGTGCTCTCCTCGTGCGGCTCGGGCCGCTCCGTGCCCGCCGCGTCGGGGCTTCCGCTGGGCATGGTGGCCTCCCTGCTGGCCCGCGGCAGCGCCACGGTGGTGGCGAGCGTGCTCCCGGTGTCCGACGAGGCGACCGCCGCGGCGATGGTGCGCGCCCACGGCGCGCTGCGGGCGGGCCAGCCGCCGGCGGCCGTGGTCGCCGAGCACCTGGCCGACAGCGGTTTCGTGTGCTTCGGCGCCGGTTGAGCGCCGCAGCGCGGCCCCGGCGGGCATGATCGACGGGCCGGGGGTAGAGGGCGGGCATGGCTGAGATGCGTGACGACCACAGGACGGACCCGGTGCTGGCGGAGGACCTCGACGAGAGCACCGTGGTCCCGGAGGCGCGGACCGCCCCGTCGGAGGAGGAGACCCGCCGCGACCGGGTCGAGGATCCGATCCACGCGCTGGACTCCGACTACGAGGACGCCGGCCAGCCCGCGCTGGCGGACACCACCGAGGACACCGTCCTGCCCGGCGACCGGCCCGCCGCGATGGACGAGTTCGGCACCACCGGAACCGACAAGGAGGCCGGGGAGCCGCTGGACGTGGCGCTGTCCCGGGAGGAACCCGACGTCTGGGAGCGGGAGGGAGAGCCGGTGGCCGAGGGCACGGCCGAGGCGTCTCCCTCCGCGGGAGAGCTCGTCGCCGAGGACGAGGGGGTGCGCCCCGACCGGGAGGCCGAGGCGACCGCCGACGACGCCGGTGTGGACCGGGGCGGGCTGGCTCCCGAGGAGCGCGCCGTCCGGGAGCGCGAGGAGCCGTGAGGCGCGGGGGCTACCAGCCGCGCCGGTGCCACTCGGGCAGGCTGGGGCGCTCCGCCCCCAGGGTGGTGTCCCGGCCGTGCCCCGGGTAGACCCAGGTGTCGTCGTCGAACCGGTCGAAGAGGCGGGTCTCCACGTCGGTGATCAGACTGCGGAAGTCCGCGTCGCTCCAGGTCTTTCCGACTCCGCCGGGAAAGAGGCTGTCGCCGGTGAACAGGTGGGTGTGGCCGGCGGGGTCGTCGTAGCACAGGGCGATGGAGCCGGGGGTGTGCCCCCGCAGGTGGATCACCGAGAGCGTGCAGGCGCCCACGCGGACGGTGTCGCCGTGCTCCACCGGTTCGTCGGTGGACACCGGGAGTTCCGGCGCGTCGGCGGGATGGGCGACGGTCCTCGCCCCGGTGGCCCCGACCACATCGGCGAGGGCGCCCCAGTGGTCCCGGTGGCGGTGGGTGGTGATCACCCGGGCCAGACCGTCGCCGCCCACCAGGTCGAGCAGGCGGTCGGCCTCGGCGGCGGCGTCGATGAGCACGGCCTCCCCGGTGCGCGTGCAGCGCAGCAGGTAGGCGTTGTTGTCCATCGGGCCGACCGCGAGTTTGCTGATGGTCAGTTCAGGTAGCTGCCGCACGTCGGCGGGGCCTCCGACGTGCGTGTTTCCGGTGTAAGGCACGCCCCCATTGTGCCCGGTGCGGGCAAGGGGCCCGACGGCGCCCGGCCCCGGCCGGTTCTCAGCCGAGGGGCCCCAGCCCGGAGAGCGGCCCGCTGCGCAGCAGGGGCACGTGCAGTTCCTGCGGGGTGAGCGACCCGTGGTGGCCGACGAGCTGGGACTCGACGCGTTCGCGGCGCGGTGCGACGAGCGCGGTGGTGCCGTGCGCGACGGCCAGGACGTCGCCGACCCGCACCAGCAGCTCGTGGTCGACCGTGGGGGGCGGGCCGAACCAGCCGGCTTCGACGGCCTCGGCGCGGCTCACCACGGTGGCGTGTCCGGCGAGCCGTTCCCGCCACGCGGCGAGCACGTCGGCCTCGGCGCCCGGCCTGGTGTAGACCTGGCGGGCGCGGGGTTCCCCGGCGAGGACCCGCACTCCCGCGGTGAGGTCCGGGTCGCTCTCCACGTCGATGCGGCCCTGCGGGTCGGTGTCGACCATGCCGTGGTCGGCGGTGACGTAGAGGACGGCGTCGGCGGGCAGCACGGCGGCGAGCTGCTCGGCGAGCCGGTCCACCTGGCCGAGGTGGTGCCGCCAGTGCGGGGAGTCCACGCCGTGCAGGTGTCCGAGCAGGTCGAGCTCGGAGTGGTAGACGAGGAGGTAGGCGCGGTCGGCGGCGGTGAGGGCGGCTTCCGCGCGGACCACCAGCTCGGTGGTGGTGTCGGCGGGGACGTAGCGGCTGCCGCGCGCGGAGGCCCGGGTGAAACCGCCCCCCTCGTAGGCCGAGGCCGCGATGTAGGCGGTGGCCACCCCCGCGGCCTCGGCCCGCTCGTAGGTGGTGCGGCACGGCTGCCAGGTGAGCGGGTCGATGTCGGCCGTCCAGCGCAGGTGGTTGAAGACGGCGCCGTCGCCGGGCAGGGCCACCTGGTAGCCGAAGACGCCGTGGCGGCCGGGGGCGGCGCCGGTGCCCACCGTGGTCAGGGAGGTCGCGGTGGTGCTGGGGAACCCGGCGGTGATGGGGGTCGACGCCTCCACGAGGGAGGCCAGGAAGGGGGCGTGGGCGCGGTTGGCGAGCAGCGCCTGCCAGCCCAGGCCGTCGACCAGCAGGACGCAGGCGCGGCGGGTGTCGGGCAGTCCGAGGATGTTGGGTTCGCCCGCCACCCCCAACGAGGCGAGGACGGAGGGGCCCAGGTCGGCCAGCGAGGCCGTGCCGTAGCGGGGCGTCTCCAGGGGCGGGCCGGCGGGGGGCTGGGCGGTGGTCATCGGGCGGTGGCCTCCGACAGGGCTTGGGCGAAGTCGAGCAGGTTGGCGACCGCGTCCGGGCCGTCCGCGGCCTGGCTCACCCGCAGGGTGAGGGGCTCGGCGGTGACCCCTCCGGTGTAGCCGTGGTCGAGTTCGCAGGACTCGTCGGCGCACGCGGCGGGTTCGAGGTCGATGCGGGCGATGGACCCCCAGTTCACGGTGAGGCTGATGCTGAGGACGGCCTCGCTGGGCAGGGTACCGGGAACGTAGGCGGCGGGGTCGGGGACGACGCGGGTGAGTGCGACGGAGTGGATGCTGTCCAGGCGGACGGAGTCGGTGGTGGTGGAGGCGTGCGGTCGACCGTCGGGGGCCTCGGGGGGATGTTCGTCGGTGTGGCAGACGATGAGCCGGGTGGAGGTGAGCAGCAGCACGCTGATGTGTCGCCGCACCTCCATTCCCGGGTCGAAGGTGGCTTCGTGGTGCACCACGAAGGCTTCGGCGGTCTCGCTGCCGAGGGCGGTGGCCACGGCGTCGGTCACGAGCCCGGGGTAGTATCCGCTGCGCTCGATCTCCAGGCGCCAGTCGGTGGACACTGCACGCGTTTTCCTCATGTGTCCATCCTGCCCTCTCGGACTGGTCACACGCACCTCGGTCCGCTCTTGACCGGGGGCGCAGGCGTGTACCCGGGGCACGACGGGGCAGTGCGGTGGTATGGACGCCACGATTCCGCCGGTCCCGGAACCGCCGGGACCCGGCCCCAGGCCGCCCGGGCCCGTGCCGCCGGAGCCGGAGCGTCCCGGGCCCGCTCCGCTTCCTCCGGAGCCGCCGATGCCCGTGCCGGAGCCGCCCGCTCCGGGGCCGGTCCCTCCGGAGCGTCCGGTGCCGAACCCGGAGCCCGGCCCCGACCCGGTGTGACGGGCGCCTTGCGGCTCAGAACGGTACGCGCAGCCGCCGGGGGCCGGCGTCGGGCCGCATCTCGGGGGCCTCGCGCAGCCACACCCGCGCCCCCATGACGTGGGCCCCGGTGGAGTTGACGATGACCGGGTCGAGGTCGACGTAGGCGACGTCGGGGAGCGCGTCGACCAGGCGGGAGACCCGGACCAGCACCTCTTCCAGCGCGTCCACGTCGGGCTGTTCGGCCAGGGACGAGGTGCCCGCGGGCAGGCCGAACAGCAGCGGGGAGGAGCGCACCGCGCGGACCAGGTCGGCGGCGTCGGCGTCGGTCAGCGGCGCGAGCCGGTAGGCGCGGTCGTCGAGCAGTTCGGCGGTGACGTCGGCCAGCCCGAAGGCGATGACCGGGCCGAACGAGGGGTTCTCGCCCGCGCGGACGAGGGTGGGCACGCCGGGGGCGACCATGCGCTGCACCACGAGCATCGCGTCGTCGCCGAGCCGCTCGTGCAGCGCGGTGTAGGCGGTGCGCACGTCCTCCGCGGAGTGCAGTTCCAGGCGGATGCCGCGGCCGCCCGCCCGCAGGCGCAGGTCCGGGGAGTTGGCCTTGACGACGACCGGGTAGCCGAGCTGCTCGGCCGCGGCCGCCGCCTCCTCCTCGGAGCCGACCGGGAGGTACGGCTCGACGTGGATGCCGTAGCAGCCGAGCAGTTCCCGTGCGGTCTCGACGGGGACCGCGGCCTCCTCGTTGTGGACGGGTTCGCTGGTGAACCAGACCGAGTGCTCGGCGGTCCCGGCCGCCTCGGCGTCGGCGAGGGCCTTGGTGATCAGGGCACGGGCCCGGGCGCTGTCGATGTCGGAGAGTTCGGGGTGGCGTCCGTGGGAGCGCTGCCGCCACCTGGCGTAGCGGGTGGCGTGCGCCAGCGCGCGCACGGCGTCCTCGGGCGCGGGGTAGGACGGCACGGAGCCGCGCAGGGTCTCGCCGTCCTCCCCGACCAGCCGCAGTTCCTCGGGGATGCCCTGGTGGCCCAGGTAGGCGGTGACGATCGGTTTGGCGGAGCGCGCCGAGCGTTCGCGCAGCACCTCGGCCACGCCGCTGGAGATGGGGGCCAGGGCGGGGATGAACACCACGACCAGCGAGTCCACCGAGTCGTCGGCCAGGGTGGCGTCGAGCGCGTCGGCGAAGTCCTGGTCGGTGGCGTTGGGTCCGAGGTCCACCGGTTCGTTCGGCCGCAGTCCCGCGCGCACGCAGGCGTCCTTGACGAGCAGCGCCAGGGAGGCGGAGTTGCCGATGATGCCGACCCGGGGGCCCCGGGGCAGGGGCTGGTAGGCGAACAGCTGCGCCACGTCGAACATCTGGGTGATGTCCTCCACCCGCACCACCCCGGACTGTTCGAACAGGGAGGTGACCGCGTAGTCGGGCAGGGCGGGCGTGCCCGCGGCGTGGCCCACCGGGACGCCGCGCACGGTGCCTCCGCTGCGGACCACGACCACCGGCTTGTGCCGGGCCAGGCGGCGGGCCAGCCGGGTGAACTTGCGGGGGTTGCCCAGGGACTCCAGGTACTGCAGGACGACCTCGGTGGCCGGGTCCTCCTCCCAGTACTGCAGCAGGTCGTTGCCGGAGACGTCGGCGCGGTTGCCCGCGGAGACGAAGGTGGACAGCCCCATGCCGCGCTGGGTGACGCGTTCGAGGATGGCCCGTCCCAGCGCGCCGGACTGGGAGAAGAAGCCGATCCGTCCGCGCGGGGGCAGGTGCGGGGAGAGGGTGGCGTTGAGGGAGACCCTCGGGTCGGTGTTGGCCACGCCCAGGCAGTTGGGGCCGACCACGCGCATTCCGGCGGCGCGCGCGGCGAGCACCAGCTGCTCCTGGCGTTCCCTGCCCTCGGGGCCGGCCTCGCCGAAGCCGGAGCTGACCACGACGAGTCCGTGCACGCCCTTGCGCGCGCACTGGTCGACCACCTCGGCGACCATGTCGGCGCGGACCGCGACGACGGCGAGGTCGACCGGGTCGGGGATGTCCAGGACGCTGGGGTAGGCCCGCACCCCGGCCACGGCCCTGGCCTCGGGGTGGACAGGGAAGACGGGGCCGCGGAAGTCGCCGTTGAGGAGGTTGCGCAGCGCGGTCTGGCCGATGGTGTGCGCGGCGCGGCTGGCGCCGATGACCGCGACGGACTCGGGGAACAGCAGCCGGGCGATGGAGCGCGACTCGGCGCGCTGTTCGCGGGCGCGCATCACCTCCAGGGAGACCTCGGTGGGTTCCAGGTCGAGGGTGAGGCGGATGACGCCCTCGTCGAAGGTCTGCTGGGCGGTGTAGCCGGCCTCCCGGAACACGTTGATCATCCGCCGGTTCTCGGGGAGCACGTCGGCGATGAAGCGGCGGATGCCGCGTTCGCGGGCCGCGGCGGCGATGTGCTCCAGCAGCACCGAGGCGATCCCGCGGCCCTGGTGGGCGTCCTCGACGACGAAGGCGACCTCGGCCTCGTCCTGCTCCACCTTGTCGTAGCGGACCACCGCGACCATGGCGTCGCCGATGGTGGCGATCAGGGCCACCCGGTCCTCGTAGTCGACCGTGGTGAACCTGGCCACGTCGCGGGAGGAGAGCTTGGGGTAGGGCGCGAAGAACCGGTAGTAGATCGTCTCGGGGGACAGCCGCGAGTGGAACTCCTGGAGCAGGGCGGCGTCGTCAGGAGTGATCGGCCTGATGTGAGCGGTGCCGCCGTCGGTCAGCACGACATCCGCTTCCCAGTGCTTGGGGTATGACTGCACGATTGTGAGGGTAGACGACTTCTTCCCCGGTATGGGGGATTATCGCCGGGAAGGCGGGACGCTCCGGAGGGCCGGCCCGGGGGTGCGGCGGGAAGGTCCAGCGGATTCGTTACCCGGGGTGTGTCGTGGACCTGTTAACGTCTCAGAGCGCGTAGGAAAACACGTGCGCCACCCGGTCGGTAAGGATATGACTCATGACGCGAGTAGTCGTCGTCGGTGACCTCATGACCGATTCCATCGCGCGGGCCTTCTACCCTCTCGCGCGCGGCAGTGACACCCCCGCGTCGGTGGCCACCTACGGGGGCGGCTCCGGGGCGAACGTGGCCGCGTGGCTGGCGGTGGAGGGCACCGACACCGCGTTGATCGGTCGTCGTGGTTCCGACATCACCGGACGTACCCGTGAGATGGAGCTCATGGGCTACGGCATCGACGCCCGCATGGTCATGGACCCGGAGCGTCCGACCGGCACCTGCGTCGTGATGATCACGCATCGCGGCGACCGCACGATGCTCAGCGACCCGGGTGCCAACGCCGCGCTCCAGCCGGAGGACCTGCCGCGGGACCTGTTCGGTCCGGACGGGCACCTGCACCTGTCGGGGTACACGCTGCTCAACGAGGGGTCGCGCCGCGCGGCCCGGGTGGCGTTGCGGCTGGCCCGGGAGAACGGCATGTCCATCTCGGTGGACTGCGGTTCGCACGCCCCCCTGGAGCGGGTCGGCGCCGAGGCGTTCCTGGACTGGACGAACGGCGCCCGGCTGCTGTTCGCCAACCGGGAGCAGGCGGCGGTGCTGACCGGGCGCGACGACGCGGAGGCCGCGGCGAAGGTGCTGACCGCCTGGTACCCCAACATCGTGATCAAGCTGGGCGCCGACGGCGCGCTGTGGGCGTCCAAGGCGCGGGAGGGCACGCTGCACGTGCCCGCCGAGCCGGTGGAGCCCTCGCCGGGGTCGATCGGCGCGGGCGACGCGTTCATCGCGGGTTTCCTGCCGACCTGGCTGGCCGGTAAGCACCCCAAGGAGGCGCTGGTCAACGCCCAGCGGCTGGCCGCCCGCGCCCTGCACCAGCCGGGGGCCCGCCCCGACCTGGACTGACCGTCCGCCCGGTCGTCACGTCCGGCTGGCCAGGGTCAGCGGCAGGACCGCCGCGGCCCCCGCCTCGCGGAGCCGGGCCGCGGCCACGGTGAGGGACCATCCGGTGTCGGTCTGGTCGTCGACCAGCAGCACCGGGCCGTCGAGGGCGGCCACCCGCTGCCGCAGGGCCGGGTCGAGGGTGAAGGCGTCCCACAGCGACGCGAGCCGCTGGGCGCTGTTGTGGCGCCGCGGTCCCGCGCCCTCGGGGGTGCGGTAGCCGATGACGCCCACGGGGGTGAGGCGGCCGGCCTCGCACAGTCGGCGGGCCAGGTCGGTGATCATGCGGGGGCGGCGGCGCGAGGGCATCGCCGCCACTCCGGCGGGCCGTTGTCGCCACGGCCAGGCCGCCAGGACGTCGACCACGGCCCGGAACACGGCATCGTCGACGGGTTCGTCGGGGGCGTCCTCGGCGAGCAGGCGGCGCAGCGTGGTGCCCCAGCCGATGTCGGTGAGGCGGGCCAGGGCGCGGCCCTCCTCGGCCCGCAGCCCGGCCGGGATGGCCCCGGACAGGTCCACTCCGAGCGCGGCCATGCCGGTGGGCCAGCGCTTGCGCGGCTCGATCGGCACGCCGGGGCGGTCCAGGTGGGCGCCGGCGGCGCGGTGGGCCTCGGGGTCGACGCGGGTGGGCCAGGCGCGCCCGGTGCAGTTGTCGCACCGGCCGCAGGGGGCGGCCTCGGGGTCGTCGAGCTGGCGGCGGAGGAACTCCATCCGGCAGGTGCCGGTGGCGATGTAGTCGAGCATGGCGCGCTGCTCGGCCTCGCGGGCGGCGGCGACGGCGGCGTAGCGGGCGGTGTCGTAGGTCCAGGGGCGTCCGGTGGCGGTCCAGCCGCTGCGCTCCCGGCGGACCGCGCCGTCGACGTCGAGCACCTTGAGCATCTGCTCCAGTCGGCCGCGTCCCAGGTCCACGCGGGTTTCCAGGCGCGGCAGGGAGAGGGGCCCGTCCGCTTCGGCGAGCACCGCGAGGGTGTGGCGGACGGTCTCCTCCTCGGGGAAGGCGAGGCCGGCGAAGTACCGCCAGATCTCCCGGTCCTCCGCGCCGGGCAGCAGGACCGCCTCGGCGCGGGGCAGGCCGCGTCCGGCCCGGCCGATCTGCTGGTAGTAGGAGACCGGGGACTGCGGTGCGCCCAGGTGCACCACGAAGCCGAGGTCGGGCTTGTCGAAGCCCATGCCCAGGGCGCTGGTGGCGACCAGGGCCTTGGTGCGGTTGGCCAGCAGGTCCTCCTCGGCGCGGGCGCGCTCCTGCGGGTCGGTCTGTCCGGTGTAGGCGCGCACGTCGTGGCCGCGTTCGGTGAGGAAGGCGGCGGTCTCGACGGCCGCGGCGACGGTGAGGGTGTAGACGATCCCGGAGCCGGGGAGCTGGTCGAGGTGCTGGGCGAGCCAGCCGAGGCGGGCGGCGCTGTCGGGGAGGCGGACCACGGCCAGGTGCAGGCTCTCGCGGTCGAGGCTGCCGCGCAGGACGAGGGTGGGGGTGTCGTCGCCGGTCTCCAGTTGTTCGGCGACGTCGCGGGTGACGCGGGCGTTGGCGGTGGCGGTGGTGGCCAGCACCGGGACGCCGGGGGGCAGTTCGCCCAGCAGGGTGCGGATGCGCCGGTAGTCGGGGCGGAAGTCGTGGCCCCAGTCGGAGATGCAGTGGGCCTCGTCGATGACGACCAGTCCGGCTCCGGCGGCCAGGCCGGGCAGGACGCGGTCGCGGAACTCGGGGTGGTTGAGGCGTTCGGGGCTGATCAGCAGCACGTCGACGGCGCCCTCGGCGACCGCGGCGTAGGTGCGCTCCCACTCCTCGGGGTTGGTGCTGTTGACGGTGTGGGCGCGGATTCCGGCGCGCTCGGCGGCGGCGATCTGGTTGCGCATGAGTGCCAGCAGCGGGGAGACGATGACGGTGGGTCCGGCTCCCGCGGCGCGGCGCAGCGCGGTGGCCACGAAGTAGACCGCGGACTTGCCCCATCCGGTGCGTTGCACCATGAGGACGCGCCGGTGCTGGGCGGCGAGGGCGTGGACGGCCCGCCACTGGTCCTCGCGCAGGCGGGCGTCGGCTCCGGCGAGGGCGCGCAGGTGGGCCTCCGCGGTGTCGCGCAGGGCGGGGTCGGTCTCGGGGAGCGCTGGTGTGGCCATGTCCCCTGACTACCAGAAGGCGGGCGGTGCGCGCCCGGAGGCGGCGGCGGGCGGTGGACGGCCGGGTGAGGTCCGACGAGTATCCGGATAACAGAGGCATAACACCAGCGTCACCACACATTGACAGAGGGTGATGTTCACCTGTCTCATGTCCGGGAGCGCTCCCACTGAGATGTCGACCACACTTCCCTCCGCTGTGTCTGCTCCCAGGTCAGAAAGGGTGCTCCATGTCCCATGCCCCGCGCACGCGGTGGTGGCGGGCGACCGCCTCCACCGCGGCGGCCGCCCTCCTCTGCGGCGCGCTGCTCGCCCTCGACCCGGCCCCGGCCGCGGCACAGATCCGACTCGGCTCCGGCAGCTACACCACCGAACTGCCTCCCGGAGCCTCCGGCCCCAGCGACATCACCGGCGCCCCCGTCGTCCCGAAGGTCACCGACGACTTCGACCAGCCGGTCGCCACCAACGACTGGTGGTCCTCGCTGATCTTCCAGCGCTACCCCGACAACCCCTACGGCGAGAACCTCTACGCCCACCCGCTGTCCTTCAAGGCCCGCCCGGACGGCCTGGAGGTCGGCCACTCCGCCACCCCCGAGATCGTCGCCGACGGGCTGAAGTACCAGTACCCCCACTCCCCCGACCTGGTCCTGGGCGTGCAGGGTCTCAACGCCCCCGCGGCCCGGGTCGCCGGCTACGGCGACTGGACCGTCACCGCCGACCTGTCCGACAGCTCCCGGCGGCTGCGCACCACCCTCGGCCAGGGCCTGCCCTTCGTCTACGCCGACGTCTCCGGCGGACCCGTGCGGGTGGAGTTCACCGCCCAGCCCACCGTCTGGCGGCGCTCCGGCCACGCCGTCGGCGTGACCGTCAACGGCAACCACTACGCCCTGTTCGCCCCCTCCGGGGCGGCCTGGTCGGAGTCGGGCACGGTGCTGACCGCCGACGTCGGCGGCGAGGGGTACGCCTCGGTCGCGCTGCTGCCCGACCCCGGCGACTTCGACACCTACGCCGCCTACGCCCACTCCTTCGTCACCGACAGCAGGCTGAGCTACGACTACGACCCCGACTCCGCCACCCTGACCAGCACCTACGGTGTGACCACCGAAGCCCGGGAGGGCTCCGCCCAGGGCACCCTGCTGGCGCTGTACCCGCACCACTGGAAGGAGACCACCACCGCGCTGACCGACCTGTCCTACGCCTCGCCGCGCGGTCCGATGCGGGTGGTGGAGGGCGACCGCTTCACCACGGAGCTGACCACGCACGGCATCCTGCCGAGCCTGCCCACCGTGGACTCCGCCGACCACCAGCGGATGCGCACCCTCATCGACGCCGAACTCGACGCCGCCGACCCGTGGAAGGGCGCCACCGACACCTACTGGACCGGCAAGGCCCTGGGACGGCTGGCCCAGCTGGTGCCGATCGCCGACTCCATCGGCTACACCTCGGGCCGCGACGCCCTGCTCGACCTGCTCAGGGGCAGGATGGAGGACTGGCTGAGCGCCGACGGCGCCACCGACGGCGCCCAGTTCTACTACGACGATCAGTGGGACACCCTGATCGGCTTCCCCGCCAGCTTCGGCGCCAACACCGAACTCAACGACCACGACTTCCACTACGGCTACTTCGTCACCGCGGCGGCCACGATCGCCCGCTACGACCGGGCCTGGATCGGCGAGGACCGGTGGGGGCCGATGGTCGAGACGGTGCTGCGGGACGCCAACAACCCCGACCGCGGCGACGAGCGCTTCCCCTGGATGCGGTCCTTCTCCCCCTACGCGGGGCACGGCTGGGCCTCCGGCCACGCCGGCTTCGCCTCCGGCAACAACCAGGAGTCCTCCTCGGAGGCCATGCACTTCGCCGCCAGCGCCGCCCTGCTCGGCTCCCTGACCGGCGACGAGGAACTGCGCGACCTCGGCGTGTACATGCACACCACGCAGGCCTCGGCGATGAGCCGGTACTGGCAGGACTCCGACGGCGACGCCTTCCCCGACGGCTACGCCCACGACGTCGTGGGCATGGTCTGGGGTGACGGCGGCGACCACCGGATCTGGTGGGACGGCACCCCCGAGGAGCTGTACGGGATCAACTACCTGCCGATCACCGCGGGCTCGCTCTACCTGGGCCACGACACCGGCCACGCGGCGGCCGTGCACCGGTCCCTGGTGGACCGGCTGGGCCGCCAGCCCCAGACGTGGCGCGACATCCACTGGGCGCACCAGGCGCTGTCCGACCCGGACGCGGCGCTGGCCGCCTTCGAGGCGCAGTGGCAGAGCTACGAACCCGAGTCGGGCTCCTCCAAGGCGCACACCTACCAGTGGCTGTCCACCCTCGCCGACCTCGGCACGGTCGACACCTCCGTCACCGCCGACACGCCGCACTACGCCGTCTTCGCCGACGGCGGCACGCGCACCCACGTCGCCTTCAACGCCACCGACCGCCCGATCACGGTCACCTTCTCCGACGGTGCGACGCTGACCGTGCAGCCGGGGCAGCTGGCCACCGGCCAGGGCGACGGCGGCTCCGGCCCGGACCCGGACCCCGACCCGGACCCCGGCTCCGGCGGGCTCGGCGACGGCGTGCTGCACCTCGGCGACGGCACCCTGTCGACCACCGCGCGCCCCGGCGAGGACGGCGTGGACATCCCCGCGGCGGGCGGCGCCAACCACGACGGCACCCCGCACCGCCCGGTGGTGTTCGAGATCTCCGGGGTCAGCGCCGACCACACCGGACAGGGCACCCGCTTCACGTTCCCCGTGGACTCGGGCGCCTCGGCCGGCAACGCCGTGCAGGCCCGCGTCTCCTACGACCTGGACGGCGACGGCTCCTTCGACCGGGTCGAGACCTACCGCTACTTCGCCACCAACGACCTGCCGGGCTGGGAGACCTACTCCCAGGCCCAGGGTCTGCAGTCCGCCACCGGCACCCTCGGCGACCTCGAAGGCGGGACCATCCGCCTGGAGCTGTGGAGCGCCCTGGGCAGCCAGGCGTCCCGGGTGCGCACCGGCGCCCCCGACGGGCAGCAGGCCGCCGTCCTGACCGTCCCGTTCCGGGACTGACCCCACTCCCCGTCGGGCCGCCGCCTCCACCGGGAGGCGGCGGCCCCGCCGCGGGCGGCCTCACCCGGCCTCCCGACGGTCCCGTTCCACCGCCTCGGCCAGCTCATCGGCGACCAGGTGCCTCTCGTCGATCTGGCCCCGGCTGTAGGCGACCCGCCCCAGCGTCTGGGCGAGGACCGGCACCGTGACCGCCTGGAACAGCGCCACCAGCACCAGCGGCGCGGCGGCCCCCGGGCCGGGCAGCTGGAAGGCCGTCCCCGCCAGCAGCAGGAACAGGCCGACGGTGTCGGGTTTGGTGGCCGCGTGCATCCGGCCCAGCAGGGTCGGGAAACGCACCAGGCCGACCATTCCGACCAGCGCGAACAGCGCCCCCAGGGGCAGCAGCACGGCGGTGGCCCAGTCAGCCGCGGTCATGGGCGCGCCTCTCCGCGAAACGGGCGGCGGTCAGCGTACCGACGAACCCCAGCAGCGCGACCGTCACCATCAGCCCGACGTAGGCGGCCCCGCCACGCAGGGCGCTCCCCACCGCGATGGCGCTGACCACCAGCACCGAGACCGCGTTCAGGCAGACGATGCGGTCCAGCACCGACGGCCCCCGCACCAGCCGGTGGAGCGCGAACAGCACGCCCACCCCCAGCATGGCGAAGGTCGCGGCGTAGACCCACTCCAGAACGGTCACCTCTGCTCCTTCCACACGTGCTCCCCGGTCCCCTCCCGCGCCGGCGGCCGCGAGAGCCGCCGGAACATCTCCCGGTCCTCCGCGGTGCCGAAGGCGGACACCAGCAGCTCCTCGGTACGGCGCACCTGCGCGCGCAGGCCGCGGACCGCGTTCGCGTCGTTGACGGGCAGCCCGTGCACGTAGAGCACCCTCTGGTCGCGGTTGAGCTCGATCACCAGCGTCCCCGTGACCATGGACAGCAGCGCGCTGAGCGCCGCCAGGAGGAAGTCGGAGTCGGTGCGCGTGGGGACCGCGACGATGGCGCCGCTGGTGCGCCTGGGCCGCCACAGCCCGTGGTAGGCCACCCGGACGCTGGAGGAGAACAGGTCGTAGGCGACGCGGACGACCAGCCGCAGTGCGTGCAGCGGCCGGAAGCCCAGGCGGACCGGGATGTGCGGCAGCCGGGCCGCCGAGTAGCACAGCGAGGCCACGGCCGCCCCGGCGACGACGGTCCCGGGGCGGGGGTCGCCCCACAGCACCACCCACATCGCGGTCAGCCAGGCCACCGTGGGCAGCCGCCCGGCCAGCCGGTGCCACCAGATCCGCCCCGCGGGGACCGTGCTGGCGCTCGTTCCCGCACGCCCGGTCATGGCATCCGCTCCCCCAGCACGGCGGTGACGTAGGCCCGGCCGTCCAGCAGCCCCTCGGCCGCGGTGAAGCCGACCTCGGTCAGCGGTCCCGCCACGAGGGCCACCAGCACGCCGACCGCGACCATCGCGCCGGTCGTCGCCGTCATGATCCGCAGCCCGCCCCGGTTGGCGCCGGTCCGCAACTGCTCGCGGGCCTCCAGCATGGTGGGGCCCGGAGTACCCCAGAAGGCCCTGGCCCACACCCGGAAGATCGCGATGAGCGTGAGCAGGCTGGTGAGCACGCCCGCGGCGAGCCCGGCCCACGCCGGCCCGCCCCCCTCGGCCACGCCCGCCTGGAACAGCGCGACCTTGGCGACGAACCCCGACATGGGCGGCAGCCCGGCCAGGCTGAGCGCGGGCAGGAAGAAGAACACCGCCAGGGCCGGGGACACCGCGGTCAGACCACGGATGTCGGTGAGCGAGGTGTGGCCGACGTACTGCCGGATCAGCCCGTTGACCAGGAACAGCGTGGCCTGCACCACGATGTGGTGCACCAGGTACACCACCGCTCCGGCCAGTCCGGCCACGGTGCCCAGGGCCAGTCCGAAGAGCATGAACCCGATGTGGCTGACCAGGGCGAACGACATGATGCGGTTGATGTCGGACTGCACCAGCGCGCCCAGGATGCCGACGATCATCGTGACGACGGCGACCGCCATGACGACGGCGGAGGTGTCGTCGCGCGCGAACAGCAGGGTCTGGGTGCGGATGACGGCGTAGACCGCGACCTTGGTGAGCAGCGCGGCGAAGATCGCGGAGATGCGGGTGAGCGCCACCGGGTAGCTGTCGGGCAGCCAGAAGTGCATGGGCACGACCGCGGCCTTGATGCCGAACACGACGAAGAACAGCAGGGCCAGCACCATGCGCAGCGCGGGCGGGGCCGCGCCGAGCTTCTCGGCGACGTCGGCCATGTTCACGGTTCCGGTCAGCGCGTACACCAGCGCGATACCGGTCAGGAACAGGATCGACGAGGTGAGGCTGACCGTGGCGTAGATCATGCTGGCACGCACCCGCGCCCGCGTGGGGGCCTGCGTGATCAGCGCGTAGCTGGCGGTCAGCATGACCTCGAAGCCGACGAACAGGTTGAACAGGTCGCCCGCGAGGAAGCTGAGGTTCACCCCCGCGGTCAGCACCAGGTAGACGGGATGGAACACCTGGGGGGTGGCGCGGCTCAGTCCGCCGATGTCCTGGCCGATCGCGTACACCAGCACCATCAGCAGGACCACCGAGGAGACGAGCAGCAGCAGCGCGGAGGCGGCGTCGGCGACCAGGGTGATGCCCAGCGGCGCCTCCCAGGCCCCCGCCTGGGTGGTCACGACGGCTCCGTCGCGGGTGCGCCACAGCAGCAGGGCCGCGGAGGCCACGACGGCGGCCAGGGTGACCGTGCTGGTGCCCCGCTGGGAGCGGGGGGTGCGGCGCAGCAGCAGGGTGGTCGCCGCCCCGCACAGCGGCACGAGCAGGGGGATAGCGAGGAGGACGTTCACGAGGAGTCCTCCGGCTCCTTGAGGCGGCGGATGCGGCGGTCCTCCAGGTCGTCGGGCACCTCGTCGTTCTCGTCGCCCAGCCAGACCCGGTAGGCCAGGGCCAGCAGGAAGGTGGTGACGCCGAAGGTGATGACGATGGCGGTCAGCGCCATCGCGTGCGGCAGGGGGTCGGACAGCTGCCGCCCCCCTTCGCCGCCGAGCAGCGGCGGCAGGGTGATGGCGGTGTCGGTGAGCAGCAGGGAGAGGTTGGCGGCGTGGCCGAGGATGAGGAAGCCGAACACCACACGCATCAGGGAGCGTTGGAGCAGCAGGTAGAAGCCGCTGGAGTAGAGGACGGCCACGGTGGCGACGAGGAGGAGGCTGGGGGCGCTCATCGCGGTGGCTCCCCCTCCGCGGTCGGCGCCGCGGCGGCCGCGGCCCGTGCCGCGGCGCGGCGGCGCCGCAGGGCGGCGCGCTCCCGCTTCTCGATGCGGGCCTCTTCCTCCTCGGCCTCCATGCGGGCGCCGAGCGCGGCGACCACGGACAGCACCAGGCCCACCACGATCAGGTAGACCCCCGTCTCGAAGAAGAGCGCGCTGAGCAGTTTGACCTCGCCGAACACCGGGAGGGTGAACGTCCAGCCGACCCCGTCGAAGACGGGGCGGCCGAACAGCAGCGGCAGTCCCGCCGTCGCGCAGCCCAGCAGGGTGCCGATGGCCAGCAGCCCGTTGGGGCGCATCGGCAGTCCGGCCAGCAGTTCGTGGCGGCCTCCCGCGATGTAGCGGAGCACGTAGGCCATGCTGGCCACGAGCCCTCCGGCGAAGCCGCCGCCCGGCCTGTTGTGCCCGGAGACCAGCAGGAACACCGAGAACAGCAGGATCGCGGGGATCAGCAGGCGGGTGACGACCTCCAGCAGCACCGACCGGGGGCCGAAGGCGGGGCGGACCACGGTGCTGAGCCAGCGTTCGCGGGGCGCCTCCCAGCTCTCGGGCAGACCGCCGGGCGTCTCCGGGTCCGCGACGGGAACACGTCCCGCGGGCTGGTCCATGGACATGTCAGTCCTCCTTCTGTCCGGGGCTGTGGGAGTGGTCCGTGCCGGGAGGGGTGGAGGTCTTCGGAACCGGGGACGGCTCTTCACGCCGTGCGGGGCGGGGCGTGCCGGTCGGCTGCCGCGGCACGCCGGGGACGCCGTTCTCCGCACCGCTGTCCTCGGGGGCGCGGATGATGCGGTCGCGCCGGTTGAGCAGGACCAGCGAGGCCACCGCGACCGCCGCGGTGACCAGCACCACGACTTCGCCCAGGGTGTCCAGCGCCCGGAAGTCGGCGATGATGATGTTGACCAGGTTGGCCCCGCCCGCCTCAGCGGCGCGGTCGGCGTACTCCAGGGAGACGGGCGCGTGCGTGCGGGCGTGCGCCGTCAGCCACAGCGAGACGGCCACGAAGGTCCCGGCCGCCGCGCACATCAGCACGGTCAGCCGTTTCGGCCAGCCGTCGGGGCGGGTCGCGAAGGTGGCGGGCAGCCGCCGCAGGACGAACACCAGGATGATCGTGGTGAGCGTCTCCACCAGGACCAGGGTCAACGCCAGGTCGGGGGCGCCGTGCAGCACGAACAGCCCGGCGATGCCGAACCCCAGGGTGCTGATCAGGATGAGCGCGGGGAAGCGGCGGTGCTCGCGCACCGTGGCGACCGCGGTGACCACGACGATGAGGACGACGACCCCCTCCAGGGGGTTGTCCCACAGGCGCAGGCCGTCGCCCGCGGCCGGCACGGCGACGTCGCCGCCGACCAGGGCGGCCACCAGCCGGACGCCGGGCAGCGCCAGCACGGTGGCCAGGATGATGCCGAGGTAGACGGGCAGCGATCCGGTCTGGGTGCGGCTGGTGACGTGGAAGGCCGTCCACCTGACGGCGTTGAGCACGGCGTTGTACCCGGCTTCGGCCTCGTACCAGTTCGGCATCGCGTTCTGCAGACGGGTGACGGCGCGGCGCCGCCAGAACAGCAGGGCGCCCACCGCGACCACCAGGGCGGTCAGCGCCAGGGCCGGGGTCGGCCCGTGCCACGGGGCGAGGTGGTGGGGGTGGAAGAGGGCGGGGAACGGCGCGGCGACGGCCTGGGCGATCGGGTCGACGGTGGCGCCGGCCGCGACCCCGCCCAGCAGACCGGCCCCGGCGAGTACGACCGGGGCGGCGGTGAAGGCGCGGCCGGGCCGGGTGAAGGGGACGGGGGCGACGGTGTCCTTGTCGGCGAACGCCCCCCACAGGAACCGGGCGCTGTAGGCGACGGTGAGGACCGAGCCGAACACCAGGCCGGTGAGGACGGCGGCGGCCGGTGCGGCCGGCCCGGTCCAGGCGCCGGGGAGGAACGCCTCCAGCGCGGCCTCCTTGCCGACGAAGCCCAGCAGCGGGGGCAGTCCGGCCATGGAGGCGGCGGCCAGGGCCGCGGCCGCGGCCAGGACCGGCATGCGGCGGCCCAGGCCGGTGAGGCGGCTGATGCTGCGGGTGCCCACCTGGTGGTCGACGACGCCGACGGTGAGGAACAGGGCGGCCTTGAACAGGCCGTGGGCGAGCAGCACACCGACCGCGGCGACCGCGGCGGTGTGGGTTCCCGCCCCCGCGAGCACGGTGATCAGGCCCAGTTGGCTGACCGTCCCGTAGGCGAGCAGGAGCTTCAGGTCGTCCTGGCGCAGCGCCCGCCAGCCGCCCAGGATCATGGTGGCGGTGCCGAAACCGAAGACGAGCAGCCGCCAGGGGTCGACGTCGGCGAATCCGGGGGCCAGTCGGGCGACGAGGTAGACGCCGCCCTTGACCATGGCGGCGGCGTGCAGGTAGGCGCTGACCGGGGTGGGCGCCACCATCGCCGCGGGCAGCCAGTAGTGCAGGGGGGCCTGCGCGGACTTGGCGAACGCTCCGACCAGGACCAGCACCAGCGCCGCCGACAGCCACGGGCCGTCCGGCGGCGGGTCGGCGACCAGCGCGGAGATGCGGTAGGTGCCGCCGAGGCGGCCCAGCAGGATGAAGCCGATCAGCATGAGCAGGCCGGCCCCGACGGTGGTGACCAGCGCCTGGGTGGCCGCGCGGCGGGCGCTCTGCCGCTGGTCGGCGTGGGCGACCAGCAGGAACGAGGAGACCGAGGTCAACTCCCAGAAGACGTAGAGCGCGAGCAGGTTGTCGGCGGTGACCACGCCGAACATGGCAGCCGCGAACAGCACCAGCACCCCGGCGAGCCGCCCCAGGGCGCGTTCCCCCCGGTGGAAGTAGGTGGCGGCGTAGCAGAAGATGACGGCGCCCACCCCGGACACCAGCAGCACCATCGCCACCGACAGCGCGTCGACGCGGAAGTCGAGGACGATGTCCAGGGCGGGCACCCAGGGCACGGAGACCTCGACGGGACGGCCCCGGAGGATGCCGGGCGTCCGCGCCAGCGTCCAGGCCGCGGTCGTCCCCAGGGGCAGGGCGGCCACCAGGAAGACGCGGGGGCCGAGGACGCGGACCAGTGGCGGCGCGACGACGGCGGTGAGCGCGTGGAGCACGATGACGAACGGCAGCAGCATGAACGTCCATGAACGGTCAGACCGGAGGCGCGCCTTCTCACCACCGGGCGGCGGACGGGCTGGGTGAAGCGTGGCCGGGCGGACAGGGCCTCGGAGGCTGCGGGTACGGCCCACTCCCCGGTTCGGCGTGACGCGGACCGGGTGCGTCACCGCCTCCCCTGCGCGGGCCCTCCGCCGTCCGGGTCCGCACCGGCGGGAAGGGACGCCGCCGCCCCGCCGGCCCCGCCAGGACGGCCGGAACCGCGGTGGGCGCCCCACCGGACACGGCGGCCGGCGGCGTGGCCGGGCTCTCCTCTCTGGTCTGGCTCCCCCTCCTCCCGATGACACAGCGTTGGGGGGCCACGACGTCGAGGTGAACTCCCGCGGCGGGAAGCAGGTGACCCCGGTCACCCTGCCTGACCGGAGGTTCCACCGCCCCACGCGCACGGGGGTGTCTGGGACACCTTCCCGGTTCGCGCCGGTCTCACACACCGGTCACAATGGCGGACATGGCCCGTACAACGTCCCCGCCTCCCGAGGAACTCACCGAGAAGATCATCGACATCGACGTCTCCGAGGAAATGCGCGGCAGTTTCCTGGAGTACGCCTACTCGGTCATCTACCAGCGTGCGCTTCCCGACGCCCGCGACGGCCTCAAACCGGTCCAGCGGCGCATCCTCTACCAGATGAACGAGATGGGGCTGCGCCCCGACCGGGCCCACGTCAAGTGCGCCCGCGTGGTCGGCGAGGTGATGGGCCGGCTGCACCCGCACGGCGACAGCGCGATCTACGACGCGCTGGTGCGCCTGAGCCAGCCCTTCGCCATGCGGGTGCCGCTGGTGGACGGGCACGGCAACTTCGGCTCCCTCGGCGGCGACGACGCCCCCGCGGCCATGCGCTACACCGAGGCCCGGCTGGCCCGCGCGGCCTCGCTGATGGTGGAGTCCATCGACGAGGACGTGGTGGACTTCCGGCCCAACTACGACGGCCAGGAGACCGAACCGGAGGTGCTGCCCGCGGCCTTCCCGAACCTGCTGGTCAACGGCGCCTCGGGAATCGCGGTGGGCATGGCCACCAACATGGCCCCGCACAACCTCGGCGAGGTCATCGCGGCCGCACGGCACCTGCTCGCCCACCCCGACGCCACCCTCGAAGAGCTCATGGAGTTCATCCCCGGCCCCGACCTGCCCACCGGCGGGACCATCACGGGGCTGGACGGCATCCGGGACGCCTACGCCAAGGGCCGCGGCACCTTCCGCACCCGCGCCACCGTCTCCATCGAGAAGCTCACCCCGCGCCGCACCGGCCTGATCGTCACCGAACTGCCCTACAACGTCGGCCCGGAGAAGGTCGTCAGCCGCATCAAGGAACTGGTCCAGGCCAAGAAGCTGCAGGGCATCTCGGACCTGAAGGACCTCACCGACCGCAACCAGGGCCTGCGGCTGGTGATCGAACTGAAGAACGGCTTCAACCCGGAGGCCGTGCTGGAGGAGCTCTACCGGCTCACCCCGATGGAGGAGACCTTCGGCATCAACAACGTCGCGCTGGTGGACGGCCAGCCGCAGACCCTGGGGCTGCGCGACCTGCTGCTGGTCTACGTCAACCACCGCATCGACGTGGTGCGCCGCCGCTGCGAGCACCGGCGCGCCAAGCGGGAGGAGCGCCTCCACCTGGTGGCGGGCCTGCTGGTGGCGCTGGCCGACATCGACCGGGTGATCGCGCTCATCCGCGACTCCGAGGACTCCGCCCAGGCCCGGCAGCGGCTCATGGAGGCCCTGGAGCTGTCCGAGACGCAGGCCCGCTACATCCTCGACACGCCGCTGCGCCGCCTCACCCGGTACGACACGCTGGAGCTGGAGCGCGAACGCGACACGCTCAACGCCGAGATCGCCGAGTTGACCGCGGTCCTGGAGTCCGACAAGAAGCTGCGCAGACTCGTCTCCAAGGAGCTGGCCGCGGTGGCCAAGGAGTTCGCCACCCCGCGCCGCACCGTGCTGCGGGAGAGCTCCGGCCAGACCCGCACCTCCGCGATGCCGCTGGAGGTCGACGACGACCCCTGCCACGTGCTGCTGAGCACCAGCGGACTGCTGGGCCGCACCTCGGGCGCGCAGCTGCCGCCGATGTTCGAGGGGCCGCGGGCCCGGCACGACGCCATGCTGTCCAACGTGCGCTCCACCGTGCGCGGCGAGATCGCGCTCGTCACCGACCTGGGCCGGTTGATCCGGGTGCCCGTGGTGGAGCTGCCCGAACTGCCCGCCGAGGCCTCCGAGGCCCCGGCGATCGCCTCCGGTTCCCCGGTCAGCGAGTTCGTGGAACTCGACGCCGACGAGCGGGTGATCGCCCTGGCCACGCTCGACGGGGACGGCCCGGGGCTGGCGGTGGGCACCCGGCAGGGCGTCGTCAAACGGGTCGGCGGGGAGTACCCGCAGCACAAGGACGACTTCGAGATCATCAACCTGCGGCCGGGCGACCGGCTCGTCGGCGCCACCCAGCTCGTCACCGGCGAGGAGGACCTCGTCTTCGTCACCTCCGAGGCCCAGTTGCTGCGTTTCCCGGCCTCCTCGGTGCGTCCCCAGGGACGCAGCGCGGGCGGGGTGGCCGGCGTCCGCCTGGGCGAGGGCGCGCACGCGCTGTGGTTCGGTGCCGTGACCTCCCCGGAGGACACGGTGGTCGTCACGGTCGCGGGCAGCAGTGGAGCACTGCCCGACACGCAGACCGGGACCGCGAAGGTGACCCCCTTCTCCGCCTTCCCCGCCAAGGGCCGCGCCACCGGGGGAGTACGCTGCCAACGCTTCCTCAAAGGGGAGGACGTGCTGCTGTTCGCCTGGGTGGGGCGTTCCCCGGCGCGGGCCTTCCGCGCCGACGGCGGTCCGGTCCGGCTTCCCGACCCGGTGGAGCGGCGGGACGGCTCGGGAGAGGCCCTGCCCCGCCCCATCGCCTCGGTGGGCACCGGCCAAGTCGACACCGGGACGGTGGCGGCCTCGCTCTCTGGGGGATGATGGCACCCGGCTTGCCGGGAGTCCTCCCGGCGCCCGGCGGAGGCCGTGCGGTCTCGGACCGCACGGCCTCCGCCATGCCTGACACGGTCAGAGAGAAACTTCACCGCCCTGGGAGGGGACCTGTGAGCAGTGCCTTCGACGACCTCCTCGCCGCGAACGAGGACTACGTCCGCTCCTTCGACCTGGCTGGCCTCCAGCCCGTGGCCGCACGTGGACTGGCCCTGGTGACCTGCATGGACTCGCGTATCGAGCCGCTGGAGATGCTGGGCCTGAAGCCCGGCGACGCCAAGATCCTGCGCAACGCCGGCGCCCGGGTCACCGACGACACCCTGCGCACCCTGGTCCTGGCGGTGTACCTGCTGGGGGTGAACCGGGTCATCGTGCTGCCCCACACCCGGTGCAAGATGGCCTCGGTCTCCGGGGACGCCGAGGTGCACGACACCATCGCCGCCCGGTACGGGGTGGACACCCGCAGCCTGGAGTTCCACACCGACAACGACCAGATCGGCGCGCTCCGCCACGACCTGGAGCGGATCCGGCACCATCCGCTGCTGCCCGCCGACCTGCCGGTCCTGGGGGCCCTCTACGACGTCGACACCGGTCGGGTGACGCCGGTGGACGCCTGATCCGGTGGAGTGTCGGGCCGCTGACCGCCGGGAATGCCCCTGTGGGGAGCACCGTTGTGCTTCTGAGGAAAGGAGTGCGATGGCGGAGAGCAGCTACGACATCTACCGGCGCGGCAGGCAGCACTTCGACCTCGGCGATCCGATCGGCGCGGCCCGTGTCCTCGCCCCGCTCGCGGAGGCGGAACCCCGTAACCGAACAGTCCTGGAGCTACTGGGACGTTCCTACTTCCACTCGGCTCAGCTCGCCAAGGCCGAACAGACGTTCCGCAAGCTCATCGAACTGGACCCGTGCGACGCCTGGGCGCACATCGCGCTCGCCCGCTCCCTGGAACGGCAGAACAGGGAGTCCGAGGCCGCCCCCCACCGCAGGATGCACGCGATCATGTCGGGTGGCTCCCTCGACTGACCCCCTCCCCCTCCGGGAGTTTCGGGCCGTGCCCTCCGGGGGGTACGGCCCTCGGCGTGTTCGCGGTGCTCAGGTGTCGATGCGGGCGAGGTCGAGTTCGCGGGCGCCCTGGGCGATGAACGCGCGGCGCGGTGCGACCTCGTTGCCCATGAGCAGTTCGAACACCTTGGCGGCCTCCTCGGCCTGGTCCACGCGGATGCGGCGCAGCGTGCGGTGGCGCGGGTCCATCGTGGTCTCGGCCAGCTGGTCGGCGTCCATCTCGCCGAGCCCCTTGTACCGCTGGACGGGCTCCTTCCAGGAGATGCCCTTCTTCTCCAGCTCCAGCAGCTTCCGGTGCAGTTCGGCGTCGGAGTAGGTGTAGATGTAGCGGTCCTGGGGCCGGGCTCCGCGCTTCCTGCGCACGTTGGTCAGTTCGATGCGGTGCAGCGGCGGCACGGCGGCGAACACCCGGCCCGCCTCCAGCATGGGACGCATGTACCGGTAGAACAGCGTCAGCAGCAGGCAGCGGATGTGCGCGCCGTCCACGTCGGCGTCGGCCATGAGGATGACCCGGCCGTAGCGGGCGGCGTCCAGGTCGAAGGTGCGGCCCGACCCGGCGCCGATGACCTGGATGATCGCGGCGCACTCGGCGTTCTTGAGCATGTCGGCCACGGACGCCTTCTGCACATTGAGGATCTTGCCGCGGATGGGCAGCAGCGCCTGGAACTCCGAGTCGCGGGCGAGCTTGGCGGTGCCCAGCGCGGAGTCGCCCTCGACGATGAACAGTTCGCTGCGTTCCAGGCCCTCGCTGCGGCAGTCCACCAGTTTGGCGGGCAGGGCCGAGTTCTCCAGGGCGTTCTTGCGCCGCTGCGTCTCGCGCTGCTGCCGGGCGGCCAGACGCGCCTTGGCCGCGTTGACGATCTTCTCCAGCACCGCGCGGGCCTGCTGCTTCTCGGCCCGCTTGGTGGAGGTCAGGAAGGTCCGCAGTTCCCGGCCCACCACCTGGGAGACGATGCGGCTGGCCGCCGAGGTGCCGAGGACCTCCTTGGTCTGCCCCTCGAACTGCGGTTCGGGCAGGCGCACCGTGACCACGGCGGTGAGCCCCTCCAGGACGTCCTCCTTGGTGACGGGGTCGTCGCTGGCCTTCAGGAGTTTGGTGGCGCGCAGCTGGTCGTTGACGACGCGCACCAGGGCGCGTTCGAACCCGGCCAGGTGGGTTCCCCCCTTGGGGGTGGCGATGACGTTGACGAAGGAGCGCACCGTGGTGTCGTAGCCGGTGCCCCAGCGCAACGCGACGTCCACGTCGAGCTGCCGCTCCACGTCGGTGGGGACCATGTGGCCCTGCTCGTCGAGGACCGGCACGGTCTCGGTGAAGTTCCCGCTGCCCTCGATCCGCAGCAGCGGGCTGACCGCCTGGTCGGGGGCCAGGTAGGTGCAGAACTCGCCGATGCCGCCGTCGAAGCGGAACTCCTCCTCGTAGGGCTCCTCGCCCTCGGTGCGCTCGTCGCGCACCGAGATGGTCAGCCCAGGGATGAGGAAGGCGGTCTGGCGGGCGCGGTCCAGCAGGGACTCGCGGGCCACCTCGGCGTCCTTGAGGAAGATCTGCTGGTCGGCCCAGAACCGCACCCGGGTGCCGGTGACCTTCTTGGCGATCCGGCGCACCTGCCGCAGCCCGGAACCGGGGGTGAAGCCGGCGTCGGGGCCGTCCGCGTCGAAGGTGCCGGGGATGCCGCGCCGGAAGCTCATCGCGTGGGTGTGCCCCTGGCGGTCCACCTCGACGTCCAGGCGCGCCGACAGCGCGTTCACCACGGAGGCCCCCACTCCGTGCAGGCCGCCGGAGGCGGTGTAGGAGCCGGAGCCGAACTTGCCGCCGGCGTGCAGCTTGGTCATGACCAGTTCCACGCCGCTCAGTCCGCTGCGGGGTTCGACGTCGACCGGGATACCGCGTCCGTTGTCGCGCACCTCGACCGAGCCGTCCGCGTGCAGGACCACGTCGATGCGGGTGCAGTGGCCCGCGAGGGCCTCGTCGACGGAGTTGTCGATGATCTCCCACATGCAGTGGGTCAGGCCGCGGCTGTCCGTGGAGCCGATGTACATGCCCGGCCGCTTGCGGACCGCCTCAAGGCCTTCCAGGACCGAAAGGTGCCGAGCGGAGTATTCCTCGGGGTCGTGGAAGTCAGTGGTGAGGGCGGTCACGGGGACTCTCCTGCGGTGTCTGGGGTCTGCGGTCGCGGCCGTACCGGGGGGTACGGGCGAACGTGGTCGTGGTCGGACGGACGGGCGGCCGACCGTCCGGTGTGGGGTGCGATAGCACAGTAGTTCGGTTTGAGGGTAGCCGCAGTGGCCGTGGTCCGCATTCTGGACCACTGGGATAACCCGACGTGTCGCAGGGTAGAACCCCCTTCAGACAACCCGAGAGTCACCAGGCAGAGAGATAGGCCACGAACCGGGCCGATTCCGCTGTCGGCGTACAGAAGGGCTGGTCGGGAAGCTCTTCGTCCGGTTAGATGTTGTCCCGAGTGACTAACGCCGAGAACTGAGGAAGGCGAAGTGACTGGAACTCTTGCCCCCACCAGGCCGCTGACAGCTGCTGACCGTTGCGACCGCTGCGGCGCCCAGGCGTACGTCCGAGTGGTTCTCAACTCCGGTGGTGAACTGCTGTTCTGCGCTCACCACATGCGCCAGCACGGCGAGTCGGTCCGCAAGATCGCCGTGGAGATCCACGACGAGACCGACCGGCTCCACTCCACCAAGGCCGGTGCCGGAGAGCGTTAGCCCCTCACCGCGATCCAGGAAGACGTGCGGCGGCGGTCCCCGGAAGGGGGCCGCCGCCGGTGTCTGCGCGGCCTGCGCCGTCAGTCGGCCCCCGCCACCCGGTAGTGGTACCGGCCGGCCTCGGTGAACCCCGCCCGCTCGTACAGGGTGCGGGCCGCCGTGTTGTCCGCCACCACGAGCAGGTAGGCGCGGCGTGCACCGCGGTCGTAGGCCCAGGCGAGCAGGGAGTCCAGGACCCGGGAGGCGTACCCGCGTCTGCGGGAGTCGGCCCTGGTGGCCATGTCGTAGACGCCCACCAGGCCTCCCGTCAGCGCGGCGCAGCCGCGGGCCCGTCCCGCGGAGTGCACCGCGTGGACCATTCCGCTCCGGGCCCTGATCCGGGCCTCGACGTCGGCCTGGCGTGCTCCCGGGACGCCGTGGCCGCCGGCGGCCTCCGCCCAGCCCGGGGGCGGGACGCGGTCCACCACGACCTCGGCCGACGGCTCCGGCCGGTGCACCAGGTCCCGCACCAGGACCAGACTCGGCTCCACGACCCGGTACCCCCGCTCGGCCAGCAGCGCGTCGATTCCCTCCTGTCCGGGCCACACCTGGACGACGGGACGCAGCCCCCGCTCCCGGTAGAAGCGCCCCGGCTCGTCGGGGTCGGCGTCCGCTCCCAGCGCGACCGCGGAGTTCGCGCGTTTGGTCACCCCGTGGCTGTACCCCAGCCGCCAGCCGGAGCGTTCCACCGCCTCCAGTGCGGGCCAGTCCCGCGCCACCGTCCGCGCCCACCAGCCGCCGTCGGCACCGCCGCGGACCCCGTCCGGCCGCCGCTTGGTACGATCTGCCGGGTCGCTGTGCCCCGAGATCCCCGAAGGCCCCATGCTGATCCTGCTCCCCCCATCCGAAGGAAAGGCGTTCCCCGGCGACGGTCCCGCGCTGGACCCGGCGTCGCTGAGTCTGCCCGAACTCGCCGACGCCCGAGAGTCTGTCATGACCGCGCTGGAGAAGGTGTGCGCGCGTCCGCTGGAGGAGGCGCGCACCGTCCTCGGTCTGACCCCGCGGCAGGCCGCGGCCGTCCAGCGCAACCGGGAACTGCGCACCGCCGCGACGCTGCGCGCCGCCGACCTGTACACCGGGGTCCTCTACGACGTGCTGCGGCTCCCGGAACTGCTGGCCGGGCCGTCGGCCGCGCTGGTGGCGGAGTCGGTGCTGGTCTTCTCCGGCCTGTGGGGGGTACTGCGGCCCGTCGACGCGGTCCCCCCCTACCGGCTGGCCATGAACGTCTCGCTGCCGCCGCTGGGGCCGCTGGGCGCGTTCTGGCGCCCCCGCCTCACCGAGACGCTGACCACGTTGGCGGAGGGGCGGCTGGTGGTGGACTGCCGGTCGACCGCCTACGCCACCGCGTTCCGCCCCGGCCCCGGGGTCGCGGCGCGCACGGCCACCGTCCGGGTGCTGCGGCAGACCGTGGTGGACGGCGTGCCCCGCCGCTCGGCGGTGAGCCACCTGGCCAAGGCGGTCCGCGGTGCGGTGGCGCACTCCCTGCTGGCCGCCGGGGCGACGCCGCGGACCCCGGGCGAACTCGCGACGGTCCTGGCAGACCTGGGCCACCGCGTCGAACTGACCGCCCCGGCCCGGGGCGGCGGGCCGCACGTGCTGAACGTCATCGTTCCCGGTTGACCCGCTCCCCCACGTCCCTCCCGTCCTGCCAGGTGGTGCTCGCCGTGTCCCCGGTCGCTCCCTACAACCCGAACGTCCCGCCCCCGCCCAACCCGTACACCCGGCCGGGCCACGGCGGCGGGGCGGCCCGCACACCGGTGCGCTCCTCCCGGGCCGCAGTGGCACTGCACTTCCTGCTCGGGCTGGGGGTCATGCTGTTCCTGGTTCCGGCGGTGGTGCTGTTCCCGAGCGGTCTCATGGGGGGCCTGCTGTCCCGGGCGGTGCTGGTCGGCCTGGTCGTGCTGGGGCCCGTGCTGGCCTTCGGCAGGCGCCGCCGGACCGACCGGGCGCTGGGCCGGGGCCTGCTCGCGGGGACGCCGGCGGGTGCCGCGGTCGCGGTGCTGCTGTGGCCGTGAGGGCAGGAGCGGGGTCAGGCCAGGCCGAGTCCGCGCAGTGCCCTGACGAACTCCCGGGGTTCCCGCCACGTCTCCCGGTGGGTGCGGTTGCCGACCTGGTAGAGGTGCCAGCGGGCGTGGTCGAGGGCCGGGGTGTGGTGGAAGGCCCATCCGAACTGGTGGTGGGCCTCCAGGTCGCGGGGGTGCGGGACGGGGGCGGTGCACCACTTGGCCGCGGCGGCCAGGAGTTCGGCGGTCACCTCCTCGTCGTAGTACCGGCGGAACGTCCGCAGGGCGGCGATGAACCGCCTGCGGCGCACCAGGTCCCTGACGACGTCGTGGAGCCGCTCCCGGTGGGCCAGGGCGATCATGGAGGTCAGCGGGTGGCCCTCGGGGGCCAGTTCCACGGAGCCGCGGGCGAACTCCATCATCTCCTCGGTGCTGCCGCCCCACTTGGGGGCCAGGATCTGGACGCGCCCCCAGTGGGCCGGGTAGAGCGTGGGGCACCGTTCGATGACGCGCTGCCAGACGTAGTCCTTCTCCTCGCGGTCCAGTTGCATGCCGAGGGCGAACCACTGCAGGCACGCCCAGGGGACCGGGTCGTCGGGGTTGATCTCGGCCGCGGCCAGCAGCGGGTCGCGCGCCCGGGCGAGGGTGGCGAAGAACAGCTTGAACCGCTCCGGTCCGACGGTGTCCGCGGTGCCGTCGCCGCGGATCTGCCACGCTTCGTCGATGAGGGTGCGTCCCAGCCAGAGCAGCAGGTCGGCGGCGTCCTGCTCCGCGGTGTCCGCCGAGAGCAGGGCGTGGATCTGCGCGCTGCGGCCGACCGCCGCGCCGCCCAGGGCCTCCGCGTACAGCGCGCGCAGTTCGGGGTCGTCGCGTGACTCCCTCAGCAGGGCTGTCCCGGCCGCGAGGTGGCCCTCCTCGACCGCCTCGACGCCGGCGTCCAGTGCCACGTTGTCCCAGCAGCGGCCGACGACCACGTCCGCGGGGGACGGGGCGCCGTCCGTCGCGGACGCCGCGTCCTGTCCGAAAGGTCCCATGAGAGTCGAGAATAGTGCCGCACGGAAGCGGGGAGGCGCGGCGGTGCGGGACGTTCCGCGCGGACGTGGTCGCGGAGGGGGCCACCGGCCCGCTCCGCACGACGGCCGTCCAGGTCACGAACCGGTCTCGGATCTTTATCTTCCCCATACCCGACCGGCGGCATCATCGGAGGCGTCCGGTGAAGGGGATCATCAGACACTCTCCGGCCGCGCCGGTCGCGGGCTTCGCCACACCCGTGTCGACAGGACGGACCACCGGAGGTACGTCGCGAGTGGGCCGGTCGCCTCCGCGAGGGACCGGCCCGGTGCCGCGTCGTGCTCCTTCAGTCCAGGTAGTCGCGCAGCACCTGCGAACGCGAGGGGTGGCGCAGCTTGGACATGGTCTTGGACTCGATCTGCCGGATCCGTTCCCGGGTCACGCCGTAGACCTTGCCGATCTCGTCCAGGGTCTTGGGCTGGCCGTCGGTGAGCCCGAACCGCATCGACACCACGCCGGCCTCGCGTTCGGACAGGGTGTCGAGCACCGAGTGGAGCTGCTCCTGGAGCAGGGTGAAGCTGACCGCCTCGCCCGGCTGGATCGCCTCGGAGTCCTCGATGAGGTCGCCGAACTCGCTGTCGCCGTCCTCGCCCAGCGGGGTGTGCAGGGAGATCGGCTCGCGGCCGTACTTCTGGACCTCGACGACCTTCTCCGGGGTCATGTCGAGTTCCTTGGCCAGCTCCTCCGGGGTGGGTTCGCGTCCCAGGTCCTGCAGCATCTGACGCTGCACGCGGGCGAGCTTGTTGATGACCTCGACCATGTGCACCGGGATGCGGATGGTCCGCGCCTGGTCGGCCATCGCGCGGGTGATGGCCTGCCGGATCCACCAGGTGGCGTAGGTGGAGAACTTGTACCCCTTGGTGTAGTCGAACTTCTCGACGGCCCGGATGAGGCCGAGGTTGCCTTCCTGGATCAGGTCGAGGAAGAGCATGCCGCGGCCGGTGTAGCGCTTGGCCAGCGACACGACCAGGCGCAGGTTCGCCTCCAGCAGGTGCTTCTTGGCCCGGCTGCCGTCCTCGGCGATCCACTCCAGTTCCTCCCGCTCCTCGGCGGAGAGCAGGTGGCCCTTCTCGGAGAGCTTCTCCTCGGCGAACAGTCCGGCCTCGATGCGCTTGGCCAGCTCCACCTCCTGCTCGGCGTTGAGGAGGGGGACCTTGCCGATCTGCTTGAGGTAGTCCTTGACCGGGTCCGCGGTCGCCCCGGCCGCGACGACCTGGGCCGCCGGCGCGTCGTCATCGTCGTCGTAGAGGACGAAGGAGTCGTCCTCGCCGGAGTCCGCCTTCTCGGAGAGGGACCGCCCCGACTTGGCCGGGGTGGTCTCGACCGCCTCGGCCGTCTCCTCGGTGTCGTCGACCAGTTCCAGGTCGGTGCCGGTCTCCTCGTACTCGTCCTCGACGAGCTCGGTGGCCTCCAGGTCGAGGGAGGTGTCGTCGCTCGGGACGACGTCGGCCTTCTTCTTGGCCGCGGCCCTGGTGGTCTTCTTCGCCGCCGGCTTGGCCGTGGTCTTCTTCGCCGCGGTGCTGCGCTTGGCGGTCGTCGTCTTGGACTTGGTGGTGGCGGCCTTGGTGGTGCGCTTCTTGGGCGCGGCCTTGGTCTCGTCCGCACCCTCCGCACCGGTCGCGGCGGCCGCGGGCTCGGGCTTCTCCTGTGCTGCCGCCGCGCGTTTGGTCCGAGTGGTGCTGGTCTGAGCCGCCGCCCGAGAGGCGGTGGTCGTCTTGCGCCGTGTGGACTTGCGTCGGGGCGGTGCGGACTCGGCCGCGCCCACGATGAGGGTGACGCCTTCCTTGGTCAGGGTGCGGAGCACGGCCTGAGCCTGCGACATCGGGATTTCGGCCTCTTCAAAGGCACGGCGCACGTCCTCGGGCTCAAGGTACCCCTGGGACCGCCCACGCTCGATCAGCTGCTGGATGACTGGCTCTTGCAGCGCCTCCGGCTGCTGCTTAGAGCGGGTCGAACTGGCAGGTGACACAAACACCTCTCGAACGGACGTGTGGCGAGATTGTTGGACTCGACGATCCGGTGAGTCGGGGGGACGGTGTCCGGTTCCCGGCTCGGTCCCGATTCCCCGCGGCTGCGGGGGCCACCGCCGTACCGGACCGCTGTGCCTCGTCTGGCGTTTCGACACATCGGCCAAGTAAGATTCTTTCCACCGCGGGCCTGGCTGGCACGCGGTTGAAACGTTCGGCGGTCGGGGTCGGATCATCCCCGCTGGCGCGGGGACCGCTTGTGGATCTTCTTCCACCTTAGGTGGGCGGACGGGTGGTTCGCCGCTGGCTGCTCGCGTGACCCGGTCTCACGTCGCGGGAACGTGGACGGCAAGCAAGGTTACGTCATCATCCTGCTCATGCCCCGCAAGCATCCTTTCCACAAGGTACTTCAGGATCTTCTGTGGATCGCCCACCACCTCCGCCGGTGCTCGGGAAGCTACGGTGACGAGTTCTTCGAGACCCGCTCCTGCGGCACGCCTGCGGTTCTCTACTAGTCCATCGGAGTAGAGGACGACTGTGTTACCGGGTGGCACAAAAAATTTGTGCTGCTCTCTCGGCACGGGAATGCCGAGCGGGGTCGACGGCTCGGTCTCCAGCAGCCGGGGCGGCCCGTCCTCCGCGATGAGCAGCGGCGGCAGGTGCCCGGCGTTGGCGAGGTGGCCGTGACCGGTCTCCGGCTCCAGGACGAAGTAGATCAGGGTGGTGATCTGGTCGTTGCTCTCGGTGGCGCTGAACAGGTTGTCCAGCCCGGTGAGCACGTCGGCCGGTTCGGGCATGCTGAAGGCGAGCGCACGCAGCGCGTTGCGCACCCGGCTCATGCCGGTGGCCGCCTTCAGCCCCTTGCCCATGACGTCGCCCAGCACCCCGGCGACCCGGCCGTCGGTGAGCCGGAACGCGTCGTACCAGTCCCCGCCGACCTGCACGTACTTGGTTCCGGGGTTGTACAGCTTGCCCAGCCGGATGCCGCGCACCTCGGGCAGCTCCTCGGGCAGCAGGCTCTTCTGCAGGGCCTCGGCGGTGCTGTGCTCCCGCTCGTACAGGGTGGCCCGTTCCAGGGCCAGTGCGCACTGCCCGGCCAGCGCCTCCAGGAAGGCGCGCTCCTCCTCGGAGACCTCGCGGGGCTCCCGGAAGGAGAAGCGCAGCGCTCCGATGGGGCGGCCCGCGCTCATCATGGGCAGCGCGATCCACGCGCGCTCGTCGGTGTGCTCCAGGTAGGCGACGGTGTTCTCGTGGTCCTGCATGACCTCCCGCAGCGCCTCGGGCGACTCCGCGATGACGGTGCGGCTCTCGCGGACCGCCAGAGTCATCATGCTGAGGTCCTCCAGCCCCATCTCGCGGGGCGGCGCGCCGGGGACGTCGGGGATGCCGTCGGCGTTGAGCAGCTGCAGCCGCAGCCGTTCGCGGTCGAGCTGGGCCACCGCGGTGCGGTACACCCCGACCGCGGTGTTGCCGATTTCGGTCATCACGTGCACGACCTGGTCGACGGTGAGCGCCTCGGCGAGGTCGGCGGTGGCCTTCTGGAGCCGGGCCGTGCGTATCGCGGCCTTCTCCAGCTGCTGGGTGAGGAGCTGGCGCACCTCCGCGGTGGCGGTGACGTCGACGTGCGTGCCGACCCACTCGACCACCCGGCCCTCGCGGACCAGGGGGACCGCCCGGGAGCGGTAGTGCCGGTACTCGCCGCTGCGCACGCGGACCCGGAAGTCGGCCTCGAAGGTCGTGCCGTCCTCGATGGCGTCCTCCCACGCCAGCCGGGTGCGCTCCAGGTCGTCGGGGTGCACCGCCGCGAGCCAGCCCTCGGCCAGGTACTCCTCCTGGGACTGGCCGGTCATGGCCCGCCACTCGGGGCAGTCCTCGTCGACCCGGCCGTCGCGCTCGGCGGCCCAGACGATCTGGTTGCCCGCCTGCATCAGGGCGCGGTAGCGCTCCTCGCTGCGGCGCAGCGCCAACTCGGCCTTGTGGCGCTCGCTGATGTCCACCGCGATCAGCGCGACCCCGGTGACCTCGCCCGTCACGTCGTAGGCGGGGAACCAGGACAGCGCCCAGTGCCGTTCCTCGTCGGGGCGGCTCGGGGTGCCGCCGATGAGGTGGTGGTCGCTGTAGACCACGGACTCGCCGGCCAGGACCGCGGAGAGCGCCCGCTCGTGCTCCTCGGCGTCGGAGGGGCGGAGCACCTCGGCGGGGGTGCGCCCCTGGCACTCCTCGGCGGAACGGCCGTAAATGGTCGCCAGGGTGCGGTTGACCCTCTGGAAGCACAGGTCGGGGGTGAAGAAGGCGAAACCGATGGGGGCTTCTTTGAGAAGCGTTTCCAGCAGCGCGGCGTCAACGGGGTTCATGGGGGAAACGCGGAGAAACGGGACGGACGTCTCGGTGCTCATCGGTCACACCTCCGGGACCCTTTCCCCGTGGCCAGAATGGAACTGATGACTTCTGGAAGCGGCGGGTGCGGCACCGGACCGCCCCGGTCGAGAATACGGGGTGCGCCCGGACGAGCGGGCCCGCGAACGGTGTCCACAGCGACCACCCCCTCGCCGCGCGGTCGGGCCAGAGAAAGGGACCCCCTGGTCCCGGGAACCGTACCTGACTGCGATTTCGCCTGTCACCGCACCGCCTCAGCATAGGACACCACGGCTCAGCCCCGTCGGTCCAGCCAAAGGGCCTCACCGGCAGCAATCGCGGAGAGTAAACAATATACGTTACACGAATGAGACGCGGTAACTTCCACCGTTTCGGGCATCCCTTTTCCGAAAAATGGCAGCAACCGCCGTGGTCGACGCCTGACGGCCCCGACGGTGGCGACGGACCGAATCGGCCCGAAAACCGGCCGCCGGGTTCGCCGCCCCCTCCTACCCGCCCGTTCGACCGGCACACACCGGACGGCACCCCGCCGTCCGTCTCCTGTGCGGCACGAACCGCCACAGACACTCCCAGGGCCCCCAAAACCTGGGCAATGCCCGGGGAGTCGAGGCTTGACAGGCCGTTTCGACGCTGTGGAATGGGAAGTGGTCACCGTTCAGACCACAACGCCACGAGGGGGGCGCGGATGCTCAGGACCGATCAGCCCGCAGACATGCGGCGGGTCACCGCCCGACTGCGTACCGAGTTCCAGATCCTGCCACGACGCTCGGTGGAGCGCTGCGTCACCGACACCTGGCGCTGCGCCGAGCACCTCGGTCTCGAAGCCACGCCCAGCCTCGTCGAACGCGTCGCCAGGGAGCACCTGCGCGCCCTGGTCAAGTCCGCGCCCCGGCCCGCCACCGGACCCGACCGGCTGGGCTGACCGCGGCCGGGCCGTCCGCTCCCGGACGCGCCCGGCCGCCACCGACACCACGCAACCAGGCCGAACCGCCCCGTCCTCCGCCCCCTGTCATACCCTCGTTGAGTGTCCAACCCGCCCTCTTCACCCCGCTCCGCCGCCGCCCCGCCGCCCGACGGGGTGTTCGCGGAACTGCTGCGCGGCGCTCGGGCGCTCCTGACGGTGCGCCATCCCCTCGACGCCGAACTCACCGTCAGTGAACTCCTCGGCTCCTGGCAGGAGATGCGGACCCGGGACATCGACCCGGACCGCCTCATCGGCGAGGGCCTGCTCGACTACGCGCGCCGCGCCGCCACCCCGGCCGCCCTGGCCCTGCTCACCGGCGTCTCCTCCGTCGGCGTCACCGCCCGCCACCGGCTGCTGGCCCGACGGGGGGTCCGCGAACTGACCGCCCGGGGAATCGCCCGCCCCCGCTGGGCCTCCTCCTCCGTCACCGTCCGCCCCGTCGGAACGTACGTGTCCCGTTCCCTCTTCGGCGACGTGGACGAACTCGTGTGCGTCTACCGCCACGAGACCGACGAGGGCCCGGAAGCGGGCGAACACGCGCTGGTCGCCGTCATCGACCACAACTCGGGGGGCGTGCTGCGCGACGCGTGGGTCAGCACCAAGGTCGAACGGCTGCTGCGGCACTGCGCCGAGCAGGCCGACCGGGACCCCATGACCTCCTTCACCGCGATCTCCCCGGGACGCGCGCGCACCCTGCTGTCCTCGGCGGTCGAGCGGACCGCCCGCCTGGTGGCCGCCACCGCCGCCGAGCCGCCCGCGTTCCGCCCCAGCCGCTCCGTGACCGAACTGCTGGGGTTCATCCGGGCGCGGACCCGCGCCCTGCCCCCGGAGCCGCCCGCCCGGTCGACGCCGTGGCGGCGCGACCGGCGCGCCACCCTCGCCGCGCGCTTCCTCGCCTCCGACGCCGCCGCCGACCTGTCCGACAGCTACGCCGCGGGGCGCTGCGCCGAGCACATCATCGACTACGGCTGCGACGCCGACTTCGGCCGTCCGCTGCGGGTCAGTCCGCGCAAGGTGGAGGCGTTCCTGCTGGGGTGGCTGCCGCGCCGGGTGCTGCTGCTGCCCGAGGAGCAGGAGGCCATGCCGCACGTGCTGGCGGCGTGGGTCCGCTGGGCCGGTCCCTTCCAGGGACTCCCCGAGATCGCGGTGCACGCCACCATCGACGCGGTGTGGGAGGCCACGGCCGTGTTCACCCGCTCCTACTGGGACCCCTCGTCCACGTTCGGACTGCGGCGCGAGACCGTCAACCGGCTGCTGCCCGACGGGGACCTCTCCGCACTGCCCCGCCGGATGTTCGCCTTCCCGCTGGTGACCGAGTTGGACGAGGAGGAGTTCGACCCGGCGACCCGGGCCGGGCGGCGTGCACTGCTGCGGCTGGACCACTTCGGCTCCTACGACCCGCCGCGGGCTCCCCGGGGACGGCACAGCGCCGTCTCCGAGGAGCCGAACCGCCCCCTCGACCGGCTGGACGAGGAGGCGCTGGACGCACACGAGCGGCTGGCCGACCGGCTGTGGCGGGGCGATCCGCCCAACCTGTGGCCCGCGGCGCAACGGCTGCTCGACCGCGGCCTGCCGCGCTCCGCCGTCCTGGACACGCTGCTGGTCGCGTTGAGCGGGGCCGACGACGAGGCGGCGCTCGTCAAGATCCTGGACGAACTCTAGGCCCGGCAACCGGCCGGGACCGCGCGCCCGCGGCGCCCCGGACCGGTCACCCTGCGGCGTCGCCCAGCAGCCCGGGGATCTGCTCGCTGGCCTCCTTGACGTCCTTGACGGTGTCGACCCCGCGCCAGAATCCGTTGATCCGGTAGCCGTAGAGCCGCCCCTGCCG